>NZ_JAAKVR010000025.1:0-57696 GCF_049175755.1 Aeromonas sp. 600282
TTGTCGCTCGCCGGGTTGCCCGCCTGGTCGGTCACGTCCGCCTTCACGGTGAACTTGCCATCCGCCAGGCCGCTGGCCCCCAGGTCTACGGTGGTGCTGAACTTGCCGCCGCTCACGGTCGCCTCGAAGGTCACCGACTTGCCGTTCACGTCGGTCACGGTCAGGGTGACCTTCTGGCCATCTTCCACGTTGCTGGTCGTGCCCTTGAGCTCGACCGCCTTGGCTTCATCCACCGACAGGTTGCCATCGCCAATCGCCGCCAGGTCGATGCTCGGCAGGTCAGTATCCACTTCATAACCTTCGCTGTCGGTCGCGGTGGCGCTGTTGCCCGCCACGTCGGTGCTGGTCACGCTGGCATCGATGGTGCGGTCGCCATCGGCCGCCAGATCGCTGCCCGCCACCAGGATGGTGAAGCGGCCATCGGCAGCCACCTTGCCGGTGTATTCGGTGTTGTTGACGGTCAGGGTGACGGTGTCCCCTACCTTGAACTCGCCCGTCACGGTGCCGCTGACCGGGATCTGCTGACCCGCTTCAGCGGCGTTGATGACGTCGTCGGCGGTGATGTCGGCATCCAGGGTGATGGCCAGGTCAGGGGCCTTGCTATCAACACTGCCATCGTCGGTAGCGGTACCTGTGTTGCCAGACGGATCGGTGATGCTGGCCGTCACCTTATAGCTGCCTTCCGCCAGCGGAGTAGTGACATCTACGCTGTAACCACCACCCGGTTGCACGATGGCGGTCAACGTTTGTTGAGTGCCATTGGCATCGGTCACGACCAGAGTGACCGTGCTGCCAGCAGGTGCATCCGTAGTGCCCGTAATGGTCGGGGTGGTGTCATTGGTATTGTCAGGTGCATCAACAGTAATCACCGGAGCGGTTACATCCACACTGCCATCATCGGTCGCGGTGCCGGTGTTGCCGGCCGGATCGGTCACGGAAGCCGTCACCTGATAGCCCCCTTCGGCCAGCGGTGTGGCGACATCCACGGTGAAGGTGCCATTAGGTGTGACAATAGTGGTCAGGGTCTGCTGATTGCCGTTGGCATCGGTCACCACCAGGGTCACCGTGCTGCCAGCAGGCGCATCCGTGGTTCCGGTCAGGGTCGGAGTGGTGTCATTGGTATTGTCTGGCGCTACCACGGAGATGGTTGGAGGCGTAAGGTCAAATACCTCATCTTCTCCTGCAGCATCCAGCGGTGGCTCGCCATTGGTGTTGTAGGTGGTATCGAAGGTCGCTTCGGCAATGGTTGCGGAGCCGGTACGGTCGATGGTGACAAAACCGCCGTTGCCACTGGCTCCGGCGACACCACCAACCCCGCCACCACCGGCAGCAGGTGCACCGCCTGCGGCGGAGGCTTCAAAGGCCTGGGTCGGGTCAGCGCCACCCAAAATGGCTTCTTGCAGGGCACTGATATCATCGGGTGTGCCTGCGGCACTGTTTTGCGCCAGCTGGGGAGCATCTTCCTCTTCGGCAGGCTCACTCTGCTCGCTGGCAGGTTGCACATTGAAAGACTGTCCGCCGCCCATGAAACTGGCGCCATCCGGCGACATGATCACCGCCCCTTTCGGCAGCACATCCCCTTCCACCAGCAACTTGCGGCTACCATCTGCAGCCACCTGATAAACTTGACCTTTGAGCTGGGTGACGGTTACGCCCTGTTCCAGAGTAACGGAATTGGTAATCATGTTCTCTCCTGAATCCTGATTTGCATGCAAAAAGCCACAGCCTACTCTGCACAGAGAGAGAGCAAATAACCAGTTCGAAAATTCGAAAGAATAGACTGATTTGAGGCTGGACCGTTCAGCCAGACAGAAGGGTGATGAGGGGATTACCGAAAAATAAAAACTAAAATTATCAATATATTACATTATAATGGCAGGAGCATGACAAGGCATGCTCCTGTCCGGTTTAACCCTATGCACCGGCCCAGAGGATGATGGCCAGCAGTTGTGGCGAGATGATCCGCAAGAACATCACCAGCGGGTAGACAGTGGCGTATGAGAGCGCACTGGCACCACTGGTCGGGTGCATGGCGTTGGCAAAGGCCAATGCGGGAGGATCCGTCATGGAGCCAGCCAGCAAGCCACAGAGGGTGAGATAGTTCATCTTGCCATAGAGACGCGCCAGCACCCCGACCACCAGCAAGGGGATCAGGGTAATCGCTGCCCCATATAGCATCCAGGAGGGGCCATCACCGTTGATCAGGGTATCAACAAAGCCGGCCCCTGACTTGAAGCCAACCACCGCCAGAAACAGCACGATCCCGATCTCCCGCAGCGCGAGGTTGGCGCTGGGGGGCATGAACCAGTAGAGCTTGCCGATGCTGCCGATCCGCGACAGGATCAGCGCCACCACCAGCGGCCCCCCCGCCAGACCCAATTTGAGAGCGGCCGGGAATCCGGGCAGGTAGAAGGGGATGGAGCCGAGCAATACGCCGAGGCCAATCCCGATAAATACCGGCAACATCTGCACCTGTTGCAGTTTTTGTTGCACGTTGCCGACCACATTGGTCACGGCCTCGATGGCATCGAGACGACCTACCAGGTTGAGGATGTCACCAAACTGCAGACTGGTCTGGCTGGTCGGTACCAGCTCGATACCGGCCCGGTTGAGGCGCGAGATCACCACGTCATAGCGCTGTTTGATGTCAAGATCGCGGATCTTCTTGCCCAGCACCTGCTCGTTGGTCACCACGACCCGCTCCACCCTCAGGTCGGTACCGCGAGTCGATAGGGAGGTGTCGACCTCTTCACCCAGCACCAGCAACACCTTGTGCAGTGCATGGCGCTCACCAACCAGGTGCAGCAGGTCGCCCAGCTCGATACGGGAATCAGGGCGCGGCACCATCAGCTCGTCGCCACGCTTGAGGCGTGAGCAGATGACATCAGACTCGTCGAGACTCGGGATCTCGCTCAGCATCAAGCCATGCATGTTGGGGTTGCGTACCGCGATGTTGATGGTCTGCAAGCTCTCCTTGGTTTTACCTGTCTGCAACTCGAACTGGGCGGCTTCATCGTCGATCTTGATGCGAAAGAAGACCCTGACCAGCCACATGGTGAGCAAAATGCCGCAGATGCCGAATGGATAGGCCACTGCGTATCCCATCCCCATCAGCCCGGTTGAACCATGGGGAGCTCCCAGCTCCGCCAGGATCTGCTGACCCGCACCAAGAGATGGGGTATTGGTCACGGCACCGGAGAAGACCCCGAGGATCACCGGTAGCGGCACATCAAACAGTTGATGAAGTGCCGCCGCAACGATGCACCCCAGGATAACCAGCAAAGCAGCAAAGGCATTGAGCTTGAGTCCGGAGCTGCGCAATGACGAGAAAAAACCGGGGCCGACCTGAATGCCGATGGTATAGACAAACAGGATCAGGCCAAACTCTTGAATAAAATGGAGTGTTTGCTCATCGAGCGCCAGCTCTGACACCCCGGCAAAGTGACCCACTATGATGCCGCCGAACAGCACCCCACCGATCCCTAACCCAACGCCATAGACTCGCCAGTTTCCAAGCCAGAGTCCCAGCACTGCCACCAGCGACAACATGCTGATGGAAAGCGCGATTTCACTCATTTCGTGCATCCTTTGCGAATTGAACTGGCCCTAGCTTGTCAGCAAACGCTGATGCCAACTGTGTGATACCGCACGAATTTATCCTTTTACGCGCTAAAAATACCAATTAAGGGCTAGTTGCAAGACGTTAGGCGACGTAGCCGTAAATGGCCATAAAGTGACAAACGCTGCCACCCAGCACAAAGAGATGCCAGATGGCGTGGTTATAGGGGATCTGCTTGGCCACATAGAAGATGACCCCGAGGCTGTAGATAAGGCCGCCAAGCCCGAGCAGCAGCAGCCCCTCACCGGCCAGATGGATATAGAGCTGGTAGATGACCACCAGCGACAACCAGCCCAACATCAGGTAGGTAAAGAGCGACAACTTCTTGAAGCGGTTGATAAATACCAACTTGAACACCACGCCAGCCAGCGCCAGGGCCCAGATCACCACCATCAACCCCTTTGCCAGCGGCGTGTCGAGTGCAACCAGCAGGAAGGGAGTATAAGTACCGGCAATCAGCAGATAGATGGCACAGTGATCAAACACCTTGCACCAGCGTCTGGCCCGCCCTTCCGCCATGCTGTGGTAGAGGGTCGAGGCAAGATAGAGTAGCACCAGACTGCCGCCATAAAGGCTGTAGCTCACCAGCGCCTGCGTACCCTGCCCCCATCCCTTGATGAGCAACAGCACCAGCCCGACAATCCCCAGCAACAATCCCGCACCGTGACTCAGCCGGTTTGCCAGCTCCTCCCGGGGGGAGTAATCCATCACACCACTCATAACATCGACTCCACAATAACTGTGGCTCACTCTACCCAGCGCCATTTCGGAGTACAAGTGTTCGCTTAAAAAATGGAGTGGCTGTCACCCGCCCCCCTTTGGTGTATGCTCTGCCGCCGATGCCCGACAGAAGCGGCATAGACACCAACACCGGTGACCTGGTCTGGAGAACCTGATGACGTTGACTGAGCTGTTTACACAAGCGGATCCCGCCTTTGGCGAGGCGATGAACACCTTGCTGGAGAGCTTCCACCACTCCGACGACAGTCAGGCTATCTACCAGCGCGACCAGTTCACCCACCAGCTCGCTCAATCCCGAATGCCTGCGGTCGGTCTCTCCATCGATGAGTATCTGGCGCGGCTGGCCACCCTGGTACCCGGCGCATCCCATCTCACCTCGCCACGCTACATGGGTCATATGACAGCACCATTGCCGGCCTTCACTGCCGAGCTGTCGCGCCTGCTGGTGATGCTCAACCAGAATCCGATGAAGATGGAGTCCTCCCGACTGCTCAGCTTTCTGGAGCGGGAGGTGCTGGCCAAGCTGCACCGCCTCATCTATGGCAGGGACGATGCTTTCTACGGCGAGCAGATGCATGCCAAGGATGCCGCCCTCGGCGTCATGACCAGCGGCGGCACCATCGCCAACGTCACGGCGCTGTGGCTAGCCCGCAACCGTGCCTGCGGCGACAACCTGTTCGCCCTCTATGAGCAGGGCTATCGCGGCGCCGTCATTCTGGGCTCCCGGCTGATGCACTACTCCTTCGACAAGGGGATGGATCTGTTGGGACTGGGCGCCCGCAGCGTCTGGCGCCTCGAGACCGACGAACAGAACCGGCTCAGTCTGGCCGCGCTGGAGCAGGCGCTGATCCAGTGCAAAGAGCAGAAATTGAAAGTACTGGCATTGATCGGCGTGGCTGGCAGTACCGACTTTGGCTCCATCGACCCCCTGCCTGAGCTGGCCGCCATCGCCGAGCGCGAGCAGATCCACTTCCACGTGGATGCGGCCTGGGGCGGCCCGACCCTCTTCTCCCCCCGCTATCAAGGTCTGCTGGCCGGAATAGAGCAGGCCGACACAGTCACCCTCGATGGCCACAAACAGCTGCTGGTTCCACTCGGTACCGGCATGCTGCTCTGCCGCCAGCCGGACCTGATGATGGCGGTCAAGCGGGAGGCCCCCTACGCCATTCGAGCCACCTCGTTCGATCAGGGCCGCTTTACTCTGGAGGGCACCCGACCGGCCAATGCCCTCTATCTGGACGCCGCCTTCCAGCTGTTCGGCCAGCAAGGCTATGCCGAGCTTATCGAAGCCAACTACGACCGGGCCCGGCTGATGGCAGAGCTCATCGAAAGCGACCCCGCCTTTGAGTTGATGTCTGCTCCGGTGATGAACCTGCTCTCCTATCGCTGCATCCCGCCCCATCTGCAGGGCAAGGTGCTGGATGAAGCGGCCAACGAACAGATCAACGCCTTCAACGTAGCGCTGCAAAAAGCCCAGCGCGCCGAGGGGCACAGCTTTGTCTCCCGTACCCAGCGGGCCGTGGTGCGCTACGGTGCCCAGCCGCTTACCCTGCTGCGTGCCGTGCTGCTCAATCCCCTGATTGAAGAGCGCCATATCCGCGACCTGCTGGCCGATCAGCAGCGACTGGGGATCTCCATTGCACGTCTACTGTTTGGCGACAGCGCGGAACCGGCGTAAAAATGAGCGGTCTTATTCATTTGCCGTTGTCCGCCATGCAGGTAGACTGGGCGAAATTTGCAGGCCATCTTTGAGGACTAGGCGCCAACAATGAAGCAATTTATTGAATTTATTCCACTTATCGTTTTCTTCGCGGTCTACAAGTTCTACGACATCTACATGGCTACCGGCGCACTGGTAGTGGTCACCGGTCTGCAGCTCGCCTATAGCTGGATCCGCTATCGCAAAGTCGAGAAGATGCAGCTCTTTACCTTCCTGCTGGTCGGCTTCTTTGGCGGCCTCACCGTCTTCTTCCACGATGATACCTTCATCAAGTGGAAAGTGACTGTCATCAACGTACTGTTCGCACTGGGTCTGCTCATCAGCCGCTACGGCTTTGGCAAGAATCTGATCAAACAGATGCTGGCCAAGGAGCTGCAGGCACCCGATAAGGTCTGGGACACAGTCAATCTCGGCTGGGTCGGCTTCTTTACCGTCTGTGGCCTGCTCAACCTCTACGTGGCGTTCAACCTGCCGCAGGAGATGTGGGTCAACTTCAAGGTGTTCGGCCTGCTGGGAATGACGCTGGTCTTTACCCTGCTGAGCGGCGTCTATCTCTATCGCCACATCCCTGCCGAGCAGTTGTCCCAGCAAAAAGACGACCCCAAAGAATAACCCTCATCAGAAAAGGATCCTCTCATGTGGTATCTCATCTACTCCGAAGATGTCCCCGATAGCCTGCCACTGCGCAAGCAGGTTCGCCCTGCCCATCTGGCCCGGCTGCAAGCCCTGCAGGATGAAGGTCGGCTGCTGACCGCCGGTCCTAATCCTGCCATCGATGCAGAGGATCCGGCTGATGCAGGCTTTACCGGCAGCACAGTCATCGCCGAGTTTGCCTCGCAGGCGGATGCCCAAGCTTGGGCCGATGCCGATCCCTATGTGGCAGCTGGCGTCTATGCCAAGGTCACCATCAAGCCGTTCAAGAAAGTCTTTTAAAACTGCGTCAAATACAAAGAGGCCGGAATGGGTGTACAACCCGCTCCGGCCTCTTTTTATTGCGCGATGCTCAGCGCACCAACAAGGTCACGCTCTGGCGACAAACCAGGGATTGAGGATATCGGGCTTGTTGTAGGCAAGGGATGAGCCATCGAGTTGGGTGACGCTGCCCCCCGCCCCCTCCAGCACCGCCTGCGCAGCGCCGGTATCCCACTCGCAGGTGGGGGCGAGGCGTGGATAGAGCTCGGCGCCCCCCTCGGCAATGATACAGAACTTGAGGGAGCTGCCCATGGAGATCAGCTCGATCTCGCCAAAAGGAGCCAAGAAATCGAGGGTCTCCTGCGACAGGTGGTTGCGACTGCCCACCACTCGCCACGCCTCGCCTTCACGATGAGGCCGGGCCTGGATAGGCTCGCGCTTGCCATCGGCGATGCGCCAGGCACCGAGCCCCTTTCCGCCATACCAGAGCTTGTCCAGCACAGGGGCATAGACCAGCCCCCAACGCGGCGCCCCCCCTTCAATCAGCGCAATATTGACGGTGAACTCGCCGTTGCGCGAGACAAACTCCTTGGTGCCGTCGAGGGGATCCACCAGCCAGTAGCGGGACCAGCCGTGGCGCGCCGCCATCACCTCGGACCCCGACTCCTCAGACAGTACGGGAATATCCGGAGTCAGCCGTGCCAACCCCTGAACGATCACCTCATGAGCCCCCTTGTCGGCCGCGGTCAGCGGACTCTCGTCGCTCTTGTACTCCACCGCGAAGGGCTGGCTGTAGATGGCCATGATGGCCGCTCCCGCCGCGCGAGCGACAGGTTCAAGTTCGGTGATATCGGGGTGGTACATAACAGACTCGATCAGTGAGTGAGAAACCCAGTCTATCGCGTTTGTCATCAACCGCTTATAGCTGATTGTACTGGATTATATTGCCCCTACTTCTCCTGCCCCTTGCTACCATCGGCTGGTACCAACAGCACTTCGATACCGGCATTGCGCAGGCCGGAAAGGATATCGGCAGGCACGGCATCGTCGGTGATCAGGGTGTGAATACGCAGGGTATCGATGATCTTGTGCAGGCTACGCCGGCCAAACTTGCTGGAGTCGGTGACCACCACAATCCGCTCGGCCACCTGACACATGCAGCGGTTGAGGCGTGCTTCGTCCTCATGATGGGTGCTGACGCCGCGCTCCAGATCGATGCCATCCACCCCGAGAAACAGCATGTCAAAGTGGTAGTTTTGCAGGGACTGCTCCGCTTGCGCACCGTAGAAGGAGAGCGACTTGCGGCGCAGATGTCCACCCGTCATCAGCAGCTCCACCCCTTCTGCTTCGAGTAGTTCATTCGCCACATTCATGCCGTTGGTCATCACCAGGATCTCCTGATGTTCCTTCAGATGACGCGCCACCTCCAGTGTTGTCGTCCCCGAATCGAGGATAAGGCGACAACCGGAAGGCACCAAGGTCGCCGCCAGCGCGCCGATCCGCTGCTTCACCGGAGTATTGAGCACACTCTTGTCGGCAATGGTGCGCTCCGGCACTGTCTGGCCCGGTTCACACAGCAGGGCGCCGCCGTAGGCGCGCACGGCCACCCCCTGCTTCTCCAGAAAGGCCAGATCGTTGCGGATGGTCACGGTAGAGACCTGATAGTGAGTCGCCAGCTCGTTGACCTGAACGCTGCCATTGCTGCGCAGCTGCTGAATAATCCGCTCCCGCCGCTCGCTGGTTCCGAGCGCACCTTTTTCGCTTGTTTGCATAGTTCTTCTGCCGGAATGCTGTAGTGAAAGATCGCTTTCACTTCGTTACGTTTGCATATTAACGCTCAGCAAAGGTGCCAAATCAAGCCTTCATTACGCTTTACCACTACTCTCCCCATCTTTTTTCATCATTTAAATACTTTCGATGTCTTTCTTTTTGTGATCCCTTTCAAGATCTGACGACTCTTTTGTTTCGTTTTCTTTTGCTCGCCACTACCGTAAAGAAAAGAAATCGAAAGAACCTTTCCATACGCAGCAACCAAGGGACATCAAAATGAAATCCATGCTGGCACTAGTCGAAAGACACAAACAGGGAGAACAGACCGGGATCTACGCCGTCTGCTCCGCTCACCCGCTGGTGCTGGAGGCCGCGCTGCGGCTGGCCGCCGAAGGGGATGAGCTGCTGCTGGTCGAGGCCACATCCAATCAGGTGGATCAGTTTGGCGGCTATACCGGCATGACCCCCGCCGACTTTCGCGATCGCCTCTACGAGCTGGCGGCACAGTGTCACTTTCCGGCGCAGCGCCTCATTCTGGGGGGCGACCATCTGGGCCCCAACCGCTGGCAGGGGGAACCGGCCGAGCAGGCCATAGCCCATGCCAGGGATCTCATCGCCAGCTATGTCGCTGCCGGGTTCAAGAAGATCCACCTCGACTGCAGCATGTCCTGTCAGGGCGATCCCGTTCCCCTGACCGATGAGCTGGTCGCAGAGCGAGCCGCACGGCTGGCGCAGATCGCCGAGCAAACCTGTCTGGCCACTTTTGGCGAGAGCGATCTGGTCTATGTGATTGGCACCGAGGTGCCGGTGCCGGGCGGTGCCCATGAAGATCTTGCCGAGTTGGCGGTCACCACGCCGGAGGCGGCACGCCACACCCTCGAGGCCCATCAACAGGCCTTCAACAAGGCGGGGCTGGCCCATATCTGGCCGAGGGTGATCGGTCTGGTGGTGCAACCCGGCGTCGAGTTTGACCATACCCGCGTCATCGATTACCGGCCCGAAAAAGCGGCCCCTCTTAGCCGGATGATCGAAGCCTATCCCCACATGGTGTTCGAGGCTCACTCCACCGATTACCAGACTCCTGAGGCCTACCGCCAGCTGGTACGCGACCACTTTGCCATTCTCAAGGTCGGCCCTGCCCTCACCTTCGCCCTGCGCGAAGCGCTGTTTGCCCTTGCCGCTATCGAGGAGGAGCTGGTGGTGGCCAAGGCCTGTTCAGGTCTGCGCAAGGTGATGGAAGAGACCATGCTGGAGCGCCCCGACTTCTGGCGCAGCCACTATCAGGGCAGTGCCAACGAGTGCCGGCTGGCCCGTGGCTACAGCTATTCGGATCGCATTCGCTACTACTGGCCCGATAGCCGGGTCGATGAGTGCTACGCCAGATTGCTGGCCAATCTGGCGGCGGAGCCCATCCCGCTCCCCCTGCTGAGCCAGCATCTGCCCCTGCAGTATCGCAAGGTGCGTCAGGGCGCGCTCTCGGCCAATCCCCATGACCTCATTCTCGATCAGGTGCAGGAGGTGCTGCGGCACTACGCCAGCGCCTGCACTGCGGCCTCTCGCCGCCATTCCCAGCTCGACCCTGTTGCATAAGGAGTTGCAGACATGATCCTTGGTTATTCAGAAGAGATGTTGCGCAGTGCCAATGGCCTGGCGACTGCCCGTGAAATTCGCCAGCAACCCGCCACCTGGCGCGAGACCCTCGCCATGGTCGAGGAGTGCCGTCCTGCACTGACCCGTTTTCTGACACCACTGCTGGCCCGGCAAGAGCTGCGCATCATCCTGACCGGGGCTGGCACCTCCGCCTTTGCCGGTCGGGCGCTCGCCCCCTATCTCTCGGCCCACCTGCATGCCCGGGTCGAGGCGATCGCCACCACGGATATCGTCACCGATCCCGCCGAGTATCTGGCCGAAGATTGCCCTACCCTGCTTATCTCCTTTGCCCGCTCCGGCAACAGCCCCGAGAGCGTTGCGGCGGTCGAACTGACCAGCCAGCTGCTCAGCCACTGCCACCATCTGGTACTGACCTGCAACGGTGAAGGGGCGCTCTATCGCCGCTGCCAGCAAGATGCCCACTCTCTAGCCCTGCTGATGCCGCCCCAGACCAATGATCGCAGCTTCGCCATGACCAGCAGCCTGACCAGCATGATGTTGAGCTGTCTGGCTCTCTTCCTGCCAGAGCGGTTCAACAGCCAGCGCTGCGAGCAGCTGGTCGCCACCAGTGACGCCATTCTGGAGCAGGTCGTACAGCACGTACCGGTCTGGAATGAGCCGTTGCCCGAACGGGTCATCTATCTTGGCAGCGGCAGTCTGCAAGGGGTGGCGCAGGAGGCAGCACTCAAGCTGCTGGAGCTGACCGCAGGCCGTCTGGTCGCCATGTTCGACTCCCCTACCGGTTTTCGCCACGGCCCGAAATCGGTCGTCAACGAGCAGACGCTCATCGTGCTGCTCATCTCCAACGACCCTTACACCCGGCACTACGATCTGGATCTGCTGCGCGAGCTGCGAAGCGATGGCAAAGCCGCCCGGGTGATCGCCATCGCCGACCAGCACCATCCTGCCATCGAGGAGGGGGAACATATCTACCTGCCCCACACCCTGCATGGCGACGATGCCCAGCTCGCCTTCTGCTACCTGCTCTATGCCCAGTACTACGCCTTCCATACCTCGCTGGGACTGGGGATCAGCCCGGACAATCCCTGCCCCACCGGTCAGGTCAACCGGGTCGTGCAGGGAGTCAATATCTATCCGTTCCACCAAGAAGGAGTGCTGTGATGCCCAATATCGTATTGAGCCGGATCGATGAGCGTCTGATCCACGGTCAGGTCGGTGTCCAGTGGGTCGGCTTTGCCGGTGCCAATCTGGTGCTGGTTGCCAACGACGAAGTGGCAGAGGACCCCATCCAGCAGAACCTGATGGAGATGGTACTGGCCGAAGGCATTGCGGTGCGGTTCTGGCCGCTCCAGAAGGTGATCGACAACATCCACAAGGCGGCAGATCGCCAGAAGATCCTGCTGGTCTGCAAAACCCCTACCGATTTCAACACCCTGGTTCAGGGAGGTGTCCCCATCTCCCGGATCAACGTCGGCAACATGCATTACGCCGACGGCAAGCGTCAAATCCACAAGACCGTATCCGTGGACGAACAGGACATCACCGCATTTCGCGCCCTGCGGGACGCCCGTGTCGAGTGCTATGTCCAGGGCGTGCCGACCGAACCGGCACAGGACATTTTCAATTTGCTCTGATTAAGGACAATTGTGATGGAAATCAGTTTGTTACAAGGTCTGCTGCTTGGCATCCTGGCGTTTTTCGCCGGACTCGACCTGTTCAACGGTCTGACCCACTTCCACCGTCCCGTGGTGCTGGGGCCGCTGGTTGGCCTCATCCTCGGCGACCTGCCCACCGGTATTTTGGTGGGCGGTACTCTGGAGCTGGTCTGGATGGGGTTGGCCCCGCTAGCGGGGGCGCAACCGCCCAACGTCATTATCGGCACCATAGTCGGCGCCACCTTCGCCATCACCACCGGGGTCAAACCGGATGTGGCGGTCGGGGTTGCCGTTCCCTTCGCCGTTGCCGTGCAGATGGGGATCACCTTCCTGTTCTCGGTGATGTCGGGGGTGATGTCCCGCTGCGATCGCATGGCCGAAGCGGCTGACGTGCGCGGTATCGAGCGGGTCAACTACCTGGCGCTGCTGGCGCTGGGCACCTTCTACTTCCTCTGTGCCTTCCTGCCCACCTACTTCGGGGCCGAACATGCCAAGGCAGCCATCGACGTGCTGCCTGCCCGCCTCATCGACGGCCTCGGCGTTGCTGGCGGCATCATGCCCGCCATCGGTTTTGCCGTGCTGCTCAAGATCATGATGAAGAACGTCTATATCCCCTACTTCATCCTCGGTTTCGTCGCTGCCGCCTGGCTCCAGTTGCCTGTGCTGGCCATCGCCGCCGCCGCGCTGGCCATGGCCCTGATCGACTTCATGCGCACCACCACCCCGCAAGCTCGTCCTGTTCAGGAGGAAACCGAAGATGGCATCTAACAACACAGCTGCGCGGATCATCTCCAGCGCCGAACCGCACAATACCTGGCCACAATCCGACGACACCTATGAAGATCAGCAGCTTGGCGCAGAGCTGACCAAGCAGGATATCAACCGCTTTGCCTGGCGCTCCCTGCTGCTGCAGGCCTCCTTCAACTATGAGCGGATGCAGGCCTCCGGCTGGCTCTATGGTTTGCTGCCCGCACTGCAGAAGATCCACACCAATCCGCGGGATCTCTCTCGGGCCATGAAAGGGCACATGGGTTTCTTCAACACCCACCCCTTCCTGGTCACCTTCGTGATGGGGATCGTGCTGGCGATGGAGCGCTCCAAGCAGAACGTCAACAGCATCCAGAGCACCAAAATTGCCGTCGGTGCACCGCTCGGCGGGATCGGCGATGCCATGTTCTGGCTCACCCTGCTCCCCATCTGTGGCGGCATAGGGGCAGATCTGGCGCTGCAAGGCTCCATCATGGGGGCCGTGGTCTTCTTCCTGCTGTTCAACGTGGTGCACTTCGGCCTGCGTTTTGGTCTGGCGCACTACGCCTACCGCATGGGGGTAGCGGCCATTCCGGTCATTAAGGCCAATACCCGCAAGGTGGGCCATGCCGCCTCCATCGTCGGTATGACGGTGATCGGCGCGCTGGTCGCCACCTATGTGCGCCTTGGCACCACGCTGGAAATTACTGCTGGTGATGCAGTCGTCAAACTGCAGGCTGATGTGCTCGACAAGCTGATGCCCGCCTTCCTGCCGCTGCTCTACACCCTAGCGATGTACGCCCTGATCCGCAAAGGCTGGAGCCCGCTGCGCCTCATCGTCATCACGGTGGTACTCGGTATCGTCGGCAAGTTCGCCGGTTTCCTCTAATCCGGAGCCGGCAGTAAGCCGGCCCCCTTTGCAGTAAAGGAACAGACTATGTTGGGCATCATCATTTGTGGTCATGGCGGTTTCGCCAGCGGTCTGGAGCGCGCCATGCTGCAGATCCTCGGCGAACAGGAAGCGGTTATCGCCATCGACTTTCCCGAGAGCTCCACCACCGCCCTGCTGCAGGCACAGTGCGAAGCGGCGCTGGCAGAGGTCGACAAGGGGGATGGCGTGGTCTTCCTGACCGATCTGCTCGGCGGCACCCCGTTTCGGGTCGCCTCAACCCTCTCACTGCACCAGCCAGAGCGGGAGGTTATTACCGGTACCAACCTGCAACTGCTGCTGGAGATGGCGCTGGAGCGCGATGGCCTCAGCGCCCGTGAATTCCGCAGGCAGGCCCTTGATTGCGGCCACCGGGGGCTCACCTCGCTGGCAGATGAGATGAGTAAAGAGCGTCAGACAGATGTCGCTCTCGCCGAGGAGGGCATCTGATGGCCTCACGGATCCGTGCCCGTCGCCTGCTGACCGAACAGGGTTGGCTGGAACATCAGGAGCTGACCCATGAAGGGGGCATCATCACCGCTATCGACCCCATCACTGATGGCGATCCGGCGCGGGATGTCGAGCTGCTGGTGCCAGCGCTGATCGACGGTCATGTCCACGGCGGTGCCGGTGTCGATGTCATGGATAGCGAGGACAATGCCTTGGCAACCTTGTCGATGGCCAAGGCGACAGAAGGGGTCGGCGCTTTTCTTGCCACCACGGTCACCGCCCCACTCCCCGAGATAGAGCAAGCTCTTGCCCGCATTGCCGATGGCGTTGCCCGTGGCATGCCGGGCGCAGAGCTGCTCGGCTGCTATCTGGAAGGGCCCTACTTCACACCGGACAACAAGGGCGCCCACGATCAGGCGCTGTTTCGGGAGCTGGATATTGCCGAGCTGAACCACCTGCAACAGCTGGCGCGCGGCACCCTGAAGGTGGTCGCGCTGGCACCGGAAAAGCCCAACGCCATCGCGTCCATTCACCATCTTGCCGCAAACGGCGTGCGGGTAATGCTGGGCCACTCGGCGGCGGATCACAATACCACCATGGCGGCGCTGGCAGCGGGCGCCTCCGGGCTGGTGCACTGCTTCAATGGCATGCGCGGCCTGCACCACCGCGAACCCGGCATGGTCGGTGCAGGTCTTGTCCATCCCGCAGCTTGGCTGGAGCTGATCGCCGATGGCAATCATCTCCACCCGAGCGTGCTCAAGCTCTGTCACTGCTGCGCCGGCCAGCGCCTGCTCTTGATCACCGATGCGATGCGCGCCGCCGGTATGCCCGACGGTCACTATCTGCTTGGCAACTATCGGGTCGAGATGAAGAACGGCGTGGTACGCACCGAAACCGGCGGTCTGGCGGGCAGCACTCTCACCCTGCTTGGCGCCGTACGCAACATGGTGCAGCTGGCGGATGTGCCGCTCGATGAGGCCATCACAATGGCCTCGCTGGCACCCGCAAAGATGCTCGGCATTGCCGATCGCCTCGGTTCACTGGCAGTTGGCAAACAGGCCAATCTGCTCGCCCTCACCACTGAACTCAATCAACAACACATCTGGGTGGCTGGCCGGGAGATAAATCCGACCAACCTTTCCTCCCTTTTCTCAGGATCTCGCGTCAATCAGGACGCTCAGGAGTCACTATGTATCTGATCTCTTCCCATGAAATGCTCAAAGATGCCCAGCGCCGTGGCTACGCCGTACCGGCTTTCAACATCCACAACCTGGAAACCGTGCAGGTGGTGGCTCGCACCGCCGCTCGCATGCGCTCTCCGGTGATCTTGGCTGGCACCCCGGGCACCTATCGCCATGCCGGGGTCGAATATCTGGTCTCCATCTGTCAGGCAGCTGCTCATGAGTACCGCATCCCGCTGGTGCTGCATCTGGATCACCACGAAGACGAGCAGGACATCCACAACAAGGTCGAAGCGGGCATTCGCTCGGCCATGATCGATGCCTCGCACTTTCCGTTTGAAGAGAACATCGAGAAAGTACGCAGTGTGGTCACTTTCTGCCATCGCATGGGCGCCAGCGTTGAAGCGGAACTGGGCCAGCTGGGTGGTCAGGAAGATGACCTCATTGTCGATGCCGCAAATGCCAAATTTACCGATCCGCTGAAGGCTGCCGAGTTTGTCCGCCGTACCGGTATCGACTCGCTGGCCGTGGCCATCGGTACCGCACACGGCCTCTACAAGGAGGAGCCCCGTCTGGACTTTGCACGCCTCGCCGCCATTCGCGAGCAGGTAGATATTCCGCTGGTGCTGCACGGCGCCTCCGGCGTACCGGAGGCCGATGTGCGCCGCTGCATCGAACTCGGAATTTGCAAGGTCAACGTTGCGACCGAACTGAAGATAGCCTTCGCCGATGCAATGAAAGCCTTCCTTGGCTCTCATCCGGATGCCAGCGACCCGCGCCAGTATCTGGTACCCGCCATGGCCGCCATGGAGGAAGTTGTCGAGGCGAAAATCCGTATGTGCATGAGTAATAACAAGATTTGATAACAATAAAATTACGGTAACAGGTCTGGGAGATAATAATGATGGCTCGCGCATCCTTGCGAAATAAGGTATGGGAATTTGCCCAGAGTTTGGGGAAAACATTCATGTTTCCCGTCTCTTTGATGGCATTCATGGGACTACTGCTGGGGGTGGGGTCATCCATTACCAGCCCCTCCACCATAGATAATTTTCCTTTTCTTGGTGGAGAATATACCCAGCTCGTCTTCAATCTGGTGGCAACCGTAGGCAGCTTCGGCTTCACCTATCTGCCCATCATGTTTGCCATCGGTATTCCGATGGGATTGACCGAAAAGAACAAGGGTGTCGCGGCCTATTCCGGTTTCGTCGGCTATATGGCGATGAATATCGGGATCAACTTCTATCTCGCCAGTACCAGCCAACTGGCTTCGCCGGAAAATATCAAACTGGCGGGGCAAGCCATGGTGATGGGGGTTCAGACCCTCTCCATGGGTGTGCTGGGTGGCATAGTGTCGGGGATCGTAACCTACTTCATCCATCGCCGTTTTTATAACCTCAAACTGCACGACGCCTTCTCGTTCTTCAGCGGCCTGCGCTCCGTGCCCATCATCACCGTGCTGGTCATGTCGCTGATAGGTCTCGCCATGCCGCTCTTCTGGCACTATGTGGCGCTCGGTATTACTGCGGTCGGCAACATGATCATCTCTGCCGGCTCTTTTGGTGCCTTCCTCTACGGAGTGGCCATCAACCTGCTCAAACCGCTCGGTCTGCACCACATCATGCTGGCCATGGTGCGCTTTACCCCGGCAGGCGGTACCGAGCTGGTCAATGGCGAAACCATTTCCGGCGCGCTCAATATCTTCTTCGCCCAGTTGAAAGCGGGTGAACCTATCAGCCCGGCAGCAACCGCCTTCCTGTCGCAAGGGTTTATGCCGACCTTTATATTCGGTCTGCCTGCTGCAGCGTTGGCCATGTATATGGCAGCCACGCCCGGCAATCGAACCAGAATCAAGAGCCTGATTATCTCCGGGGTACTGGTCTCTATCGTGACCGGTATTTCCGAGCCCATCGAATTCCTGTTCCTGTTTGTCGCGCCGGTACTCTATCTGTTCCATGTCTTTATGACCGGCGCCGCGCTCTTTGTGGTGGCCATGTGTGGCGTCACCATCGGCAATACCGATGGCAGTGCACTCGACCTGCTTATTTTCGGCATCATGCAGGGCTGGCAAACCAAGTGGTATCTGATAATTCCCATTGGCCTTATCTGGTCTGCCATCTATTTCACCGTCTTCTACTGGTACATCAAGAAATATGACATCAAGACCCCCGGCAGGGATGAGGTCGATGATATCCAGATTGCGAAACACGACCCGGCCGTGATCCTGAGTGCCCTCGGTGGCAAGGAGAATATCGTCAGCCTGGACAACTGCGTCACACGGCTGAGACTGGTGGTACACGATATGGGCAAGCTGCAGGAGAAGATCCTGAAACAGGCTGGCGCCCTCTCCGTCGTCAAGATCGACGAGCACAGCGTGCAGGTCATCATTGGCGCTCAGGTTCAAACCGTGAAGGATAATCTCGATGCTCTCCTGTAAAGATCGGGAGGCCCTGCGCCTCCCAACCCCCTCTGCCGACTTGCAATCCTCCCGTTTCGACGAGCTGGCAGATCGCATCAGCGACAAATGCCGCAAGTGGGATATGAAAGTGATCGAGAGCCGCTTTGGCCCCGTTCCCGCCGACAGCATTCCCATGTGGATTGCCGATATGGATTTCAAATCGCCGCCGGCTGTGGCTCGCAAGTTCAGCGAAATCATCAGCTGGGGCACCTTCAGCTACACCCACTGCATCGATGATTTCTACGAGGCGGTCATCAACTTCCAGGCCCGCCACCACAAGGTCGCGGTGGAACGGGAGTGGATCACCCTCTCCTATGGTACCGTCTCCACCCTGCACTACACGGTGCAGGCATTCTGCCAGCCGGGTGACAGCATCATCATGAACACCCCTGTCTATGATCCCTTTGCCAAGGCGGCCGAAAGGCAGGGGGTCAAGGTTGTCGCCAACCCGTTAGCCCTGAACAAAGGACGATACCGGATCGATCTGGCGAAGCTGGAGGAGCAGATCATTAGCCACAAGCCCAAAATCTATTTTCTCTGCTCGCCCCATAACCCGTCGGGCAGGATCTGGAGTCAGGCCGAGCTGGAAGCCGTTGCCGACATCTGCCTGCGCCATCAGGTGTTGATGATGGTCGATGAAGTGCATGCAGAGCACATCATCCATGGCGAGTTCGTCTCCTTTCTGGCACTGGAGGAGCGTTACTGCAACAACATGATGCTGATGAGCTCGCCCAACAAGGCATTCAATCTGGGCGGATTGAAAACCTCCTACAGCATCATTCCAAATCCGCAGATAAGAAACCGCTTCAGAGCGCGCCTTGAGCAGAACTCCATCACCTCTCCCAATGTGTTCGGGCTCTGGGGAATTATCACCGCCTATAACGAGTGCGATGCATGGCTGGCCGAATTGAATCTCTATCTGAGAGAGAACTACGCCCTGCTGGCGCGCTACTTCAGGGAGAATCTGCCCGACTTCCAAGTCATGCCGATGGATGCCTCCTATCTGGTCTGGGTCAATACCAAAGGGAGCGGAATGAGCGCAAGCGAGGTGACCCGCAGGTGGGCAGTCGAAGCGGGGGTCATCATCGAAGATGGCTCCCACTACGTCAGCGATGGCGAAGAGTATGTGCGGATCAACATAGGCACCTCCCGCCAGCTGCTCGGCGAGGCGCTGCAACGTCTGGGAAGATGGGCGCAGCAGCAGGTCTGACGACTGCGATATTCCCATCGGCAGAAACAACAAAAGGGACGCCATGGAGTCCCTTTTGTTTCATATGGCCACTGTGCGTTGCCAGTGCCCGAAGCATCAGATCCCCTGACGAGCTTCCTGCATCAGCAGGCGCATGTCGCTCACGGCCTTGGCCAGGCCGTCGAAGGCGGCGCGGCCGATGATGGCGTGGCCGATGTTGAGCTCATAGAGCTCGGGGATGGCGGCGATGGCCTTGACGTTGTGGTAGTGCAGACCGTGGCCGGCATTGACCTTGAGCCCCTTGCCAGCGGCATAGGAGGCACCGGCGGCGATGCGCTTGAACTCGGCGTTGCGCTCGGCATCGGTAGTTGCATCGGCGTAACGGCCGGTGTGGATCTCGATAAAGGGGGCGCCACTCTCGGCGGCCGCATCGATCTGGATTGGGTCGGCATCGATAAAGAGGGATACCTGAGCCCCCACGGCGGAGAGACGGGCAACGGCATCAGTCACCTTGTCCAGCTGACCGGCCACATCCAGACCGCCCTCGGTGGTCACCTCGGTGCGCTTCTCCGGCACCAGACAGACGAAGTGAGGCTTGATGCGGCAGGCGATGCCGATCATCTCTTCGGTCACCGCCATCTCCAAATTCATTCTGGTCTGGATGGTCTGGCGCAGGATCTCCACATCGCGGTCGGTGATGTGGCGGCGATCTTCTCGCAGATGCACGGTTATGCCATCGGCCCCGGCCTGTTCGGCCACGAAGGCGGCCTGTACCGGATCCGGATACTGGGTGCCACGGGCGTTGCGCAGGGTGGCGATATGGTCGATGTTCACACCCAGATAGATTTCACTCATTGAGAACTCCTTGAAAGGCTTCATCTGTTGACTGCGCGGTCAGCGAATCACACCGCGCCAATATCCGTATGTCTGTAATCTGTGTCAGCCTTGCATACTAGCCTTGCGTTTTAAAAACAGCTCCCGACTCTTTAGCTGACGCTTGCCCAGATAGGGTTGCAGTGCCAATCGGCTGAAACGTTTGGCCGCCTGCAGCAAGGGAGGGGTATCGAAACGTCCCTCGGCAAAGGCGAGCAGGTGGGCACCGAGAAACAGGGTACGGGGATCCGGCGCCCGCTCGCAAGCAACAAAGCCCAATTCACGCTCGAAGCCATAGAGCAGAGTCGGCTCGATGGGCGACTCGTCGTCCGCCGTGTATTCAAAATCCACCGCATAGCCGAGCGCCTGCAACAGCAGGAACTCAAAGCGACGCAGCGGCAGCTCCGGCGTCTCGCCATCAGCCAGCGCCATGATGGCACGGGCATAGGCATCGAATACTTCGGGGAACGGGGTGTGCGCTTCCAGCAGGTAGTAAACCAGCTCGTTGAGATAGAGGCCGTAGAAGAGGCGATCGCCGCCGAGACGCAGGGAGTGATCCGGGCATTCGACCTGGGTGAGGTTCTTGAGATCCCCCTTGCCGCGCCAGGCGATGGTGAGCAGGGTAAAGGGTTGCAACAACCCCTTGAGAGGGGAGCGTGGCCCGCGAGAACCGCGGGCCACCAGAGTAAATCGGCCACTATCCTGGGTGAAGACCTCGACTAGCTGGCTGGTCTCCCGATAGGGCCGACTATGGATGACGAAAGCCGGGGTCAGCAATCAGTCGTCGCCATACCCGAGGCTGCGCAGGGCGCGCTCATCATCAGCCCAGCCCGACTTGACCTTGACCCACAGCTCGAGGTGCACCTTGTTCTGGAACAGACGTTCCATGTCGAGGCGCGCCTCGGTGCCGATGGTCTTGATCTTCTCACCCTTGTTGCCGATGACCATCTTCTTCTGGCCATCACGCTCGACCAATATCAGGCCGTGGATGTGATAGAGGCCGTTCTCTTCCACCTTGAAGCGCTCGATCTCCACCGTCACCGAGTAGGGCAACTCCTCACCGGTGAAGCGCATCAGCTTCTCGCGGATGATTTCGGAGGCCATAAAGCGGGAGGAGCGGTCAGTCACGTAATCTTCCGGGAAGAAATGGACGTTTTCCGGCAGCAGATCCTTGGCCCACTCGCGGATCTTCTCCACGTTTGTGCCCTTTTCGGCACTGATGGGCAGAATATGGGCGAAGTTCATCTGTTGGCCCAGCCACTCGAGGTGGGGCAGCAGCTCTTCTTTCTCTTTGACGTTGTCGATCTTGTTGACCGCCAGCACCACTGGGCACTTGAGATTGCGCAGCTTGCCCAGCACCATCTCGTCGTCTTTGGTCCAGTGGGTACCGTCGACCATGAACACCACCATGGCCACATCACCCAGCGAACTGGTGGCGGCACGGTTCATCAGACGGTTGATGGCCCGTTTCTCTTCAATGTGCAGACCCGGGGTGTCGACATAGATGGTCTGGTAGTTATCCTCGGTGTCGATCCCCAAAATCCGGTGACGGGTGGTCTGGGGCTTCTTCGAGGTGATGCTGACCTTCTGGCCAAGCAGCTTGTTGAGCAGGGTGGACTTACCCACGTTGGGGCGGCCCACGATGGCAACAAAGCCGCAATAGGTAGTATCTGTCATGACAGTTTTTCCAATGCTTGCTGCGCCGCGGCCTGTTCGGCCTTGCGACGGCTGGTGCCGACCCCGACGAGGGGACCATCCAGACCTTCCACGTCACACTGGACAGTGAACTCCTGGTTGTGGGCCTCGCCCTTGACGTTGGTCACAGTGTAGGTCGGCAGGGATTTGCGGCTTCCCTGCAAAATTTCTTGCAGACGGGTCTTGGGATCTTTCTGCTCGATGCCCGGCTTGATCTCTTCCAGGCGGCTGGCATACCAGCTCAGCAGCAGTGTCCGCACCGTCTCAAGATTGGTATCCAGATAGACGGCACCGATCACCGCCTCGACCGTGTCGGCCAGAATGGATTCGCGGCGAAAACCGCCGCTCTTGAGTTCGCCGGGACCGAGGATCAGGTGATCCCCGAGGTCAAACTCCCGGCCCAGTTCGGCCAGGGTCTTCTCGCGCACCAGGGTGGCGCGCATCCGGCTGAGATCCCCTTCCGCCGCTTGCGGGAAGCGGTGGAACAGATCGTCGGCAATCACCAGACTCAAAATCGAGTCACCCAGAAATTCCAGTCGTTCATTGTGACGAGAGCCGGCGCTGCGGTGAGTCAGCGCCCGGGTCAGCAGTTCCAGATCCGCAAAGACATGCCCGAGACGGGACTGCAGTCTGTTCATCTTGATATTCATTTACTTGATTCCGCCAATGCGGTTGAAGCGCACACCTGTCGGTACCCAACTTGGCAGCAGGGAGCCTTCTTCGCGCTCGAATTCAAAACTTATCCAGATAGCGACCGCCTTGCCGACCAGATTCTGCTCGGGCACAAAGCCCCAGAAGCGGCTGTCGGTGCTGTTGTCGCGGTTGTCGCCCATCACGAAATATTGCCCTTCCGGTACCACCCATTCGTCGGGGTAGGTGCCGGGCTGGCGATAGTAACGGCCAACCATGTCGGGCATCAGCGGATTGCGCAGGGTCTCGTGGGAGACATCGCCCAACTGCTCGGTATAGCGATCAAGGGGGATCCCCATCTGGGTAAATTCGCCTCTTTGTTCAAACTTGACGTCGAGCTTCTTGAAGCCCGGGCACGTTTTCCCTTCCTGCTCTTCGCACTTGGGCCGGATCATCAGCTCCTTGTTGCGATAGATGACCCGATCACCCGGCATGCCGACCACCCGCTTGATGTAGTCAACGCGCGGTTCAAGGGGATACTTGAACACCACCACGTCGCCACGCTTGGGCTCGCCAGTCTCGAGGAACTTGGTGTTGGTCACCGGGTCCCGCAGACCATAGGCAAATTTTTCCACCAGGATGAAGTCGCCCACCAGCAGGGTGGGCATCATGGAACCTGACGGGATCTGGAACGGTTCAAAAATGAACGAACGCAGGATCAGCACAAAGGTGATGACCGGGAACACCCCGGCGGTCTGCTCAATCCAGACCGGCACGGGGGCGACCTTGGCCAGGGTCTTCTCATCCAGGTGGGCACCGCCATGGGCACGAGCCACAGCAATCTTGGCGGCGCGCTGCTTGGACCAAATCATCTTGTCCAGACACCAGATAACACCGGTGATCGCGCAGACCACCACCAGGATCAGGGAAAACGTGCTTGCCATCTATTAATCCTTTCCGACGTGGAGAATCGCGAGGAAGGCTTCCTGCGGCACGTCGACACGGCCGAGAGACTTCATCCGCTTCTTACCTTCTTTCTGCTTGTTCAGCAGTTTCTTCTTACGACTCACGTCACCACCGTAACACTTGGCGGTTACGTCTTTACGCAGTGCCTTGACGGTGCTGCGTGCGATGATCTGGTTGCCGATGGCCGCCTGAATGGCGATATCGAACATCTGGCGCGGGATCAGCTCGCGCATCTTCTCCACCACCTGACGACCGCGATACTGGGCGTTGTCCTTGTGGGTGATGATGGCCAGGGCATCGACGCGCTCACCGTTGATCATGATGTCCAGACGGACCATGTCGGAGGTTTCGAAACGCTTGAAGCCGTAATCCAGCGAGGCGTAACCGCGACTGGTGGATTTCAGACGATCGAAGAAGTCGAGCACCACTTCCGCCATCGGGATTTCATAGGTCAGCGCCACCTGCTTGCCGTGGTAGACCATGTTGGTCTGCACGCCACGCTTCTCGATACAGAGGGTGATGACGTTGCCCATGTACTCCTGCGGCAGCAGGATATGACACTCGGCGATCGGCTCGCGCATCTCCTTGATGCTGGTGATGGCGGGCATCTGGGCCGGGCTGTCGATATGGATGGTGGAGCCGTCGGTCAGCTCGATCTCGTACACTACGGTCGGCGCCGTGGTGATCAGATCCAGATCGTATTCACGCTCCAGACGCTCCTGAATGATCTCCATGTGCAGCATGCCGAGGAAGCCACAACGGAAGCCGAAGCCCAGCGCAGTGGAGCTCTCCGGTTCGAAGAACAGGGAGGCATCGTTCAGGGAGAGCTTGTCGAGGGCGTCACGGAACGACTCGTAGTCATCGCTGGAGATGGGGAACAGACCCGCATAAACCTGCGGCTTAACCTTCTTGAAACCGGCCAGCGCCTTGTCGGCACCGTTCTTGGCCTGAGTCAGGGTATCGCCCACCGGCGCACCGTGGATGTCCTTGATACCGCAGACAACCCAACCTACCTCGCCGCAACCCAGCCCATCGGTGTCCACCTGCTTGGGCGTGAAGATACCGATACGATCGACACCCCACACCTGACCGGTGCTCATCACCTTGATCTTGTCGTTCTTCTTCAGGGAACCGTTCTTGATCCGCACCAGAGAGACAACGCCCAGATAGGAGTCGAACCAGGAGTCGATGATCAGCGCCTGCAGCGGCGCGTCCGGATCACCTTCCGGCGCCGGGATCTTGGCCACGATCTCTTCCAGAACCAGATCGACACCAAGGCCGGTCTTGGCGGAGCAGCGCACCGCATCGACCGCGTCGATACCGACGATGTCTTCGATCTCCTCGGCAACCCGCTCCGGCTCTGCAGCCGGCAGGTCAATCTTGTTCAGTACCGGCACCACTTCCAGATCCATCTCCATGGCGGTGTAGCAGTTGGCCAGAGTCTGTGCCTCAACCCCCTGGCCGGCATCTACCACCAGCAGCGCCCCTTCACAGGCCGCCAAAGAGCGGGAGACCTCGTAGGAGAAATCCACGTGGCCCGGGGTGTCGATAAAGTTCAGCTGGTAGGTGTTACCGTCTTGTGCCTGGTAGTTCAGGGTCACACTCTGCGCCTTGATGGTAATGCCGCGCTCGCGCTCCAGATCCATGGAGTCAAGCACCTGAGCCTGCATCTCGCGGTCGGACAAGCCACCGCAAGTCTGGATCAGACGGTCCGACAGGGTCGATTTACCGTGGTCGATGTGCGCAATAATCGAAAAGTTACGAATGTGTTTCATCGAGCAAGAGTCACTCAAAATTGGTTTAAGGTCGGTTATGGAGGCGCGATTTTACTGGATAACCCGGCTGACGGCCATTCTTTAGTCGCCAACGCCAGTGAAATAGCGCCTGTTCGGTCAGGAGAGGGTACGGACGGGAACCACAACGCCGAGCATGCGGGGGCCATAACGCCCCTCATCGAGCCGGCCGGAAAAGTAACGAACCAGTAAAAAGCCGCCAGCGCCACCCAGCAGAGAGGCCAGAATGGTAATCCCCTCCCCCCCAGAGAGCAGCGGTGCCAACCAGAGTTGCCCCAGCAGAGCACTCGCCAGCAGGCAGAACAGCGGCAGCACATAGACCAGCGCAGCCCCGCGCAGCAGACTCTCCTGCGGGATACCGAGCCTCACTTGCTGGCCAACCCGCACCTCGGCGGTCAGCCTGACTCGCAAGCGGGGGGCTTTCAGGGGAAACGCCTTGGCCACAGTGCCGGTACCGCAGTTGGATTGCTGCTGACAACCACTGCAGGCGGAGCGACGCTCGCACTCCACCCAGGCATGGTCACCCTCAATGGCCACCACGGTCGCCAGCTCTTCACTCATCTCATTCACGGCAACACCTCGGGTTCACACAATCAGGGGATCTGACCACGACTCGCCACGCTCGGCAAGCGGGGAAGAACCCCGCATCCCCCGTTACTGCAGCGCTTCGTTGCGGGCCAGCGGCTGGACCGACTCGGCGATGCGCTTGGCGGTTTCGGCAGGCACCTCGCCGACCACGGTGATCTCGACCCCTACCTCGTTGACATAGCTCACCAGCGAGGTCGCCCCCTGGCGGATCAGCTGCTGGCGCACCGCCTGCTTGGGATCGACCCGAGAGACGTAGACCGAGAGATCCACCAGGCCATCGGAGAGCATCATGTAATCCACCGGTACACTGGTGGTCACCAGCTGGTGCCGGTCTTGCGACAGCACCTTGAAGCCATCGGGCAACCAGGTGATCTGCCAGTTCAACTGCTGTTGCGGCGCCGGATAGGCATCCTCCAGCGCCAGCGCCGAGGGCTGCTTGCTGTTGGCCAGCTTTACCAGCCATGGGGACGGTTTTTGTTGCAATTGCAGATCCACCCCCAGCATCTGCTCCACCAGATTGCCCTCCCGCTCCACCATGTCGACTCGCAGCAACAGGTGACTACGTTCGTCAATCCAGAGCACAAAGCCATATTTGTCAGCTTCCTTGGGAACCAACCTGACGACTTGAGCGACCTCGCCGGCCACCCGGCTACGGCCAGCAAGCACAGGATCATAACTCTCCAGCACCTGTGCCAACGGCATCTTCACCAGGGTCGACCAGATACCGGGAAAGCGGGCATCCTTCAGGGTGTAGGGATCATGGCTGTTTTCAAAAAAAGTGTATTCATTCTGACGCTGGAGATACTCGATCGCCTTGCCATCGAGATAGCTGAGATGGGCTACCTCCTTGCCATCGATCACGGCATGGCTGATGCGGATCGGTTCAAGACGTCCCTGACGGGCCTTGACCATGGACAATTCGAAGTTCTGTTGCTGCACGGCACTCTGCATCTGCTGCAACAAGGCCTCGGCCGACTTATCGTCGGCCGAGGCCTTGGCACTGATCAGCAGGAGAGAGGCCAGTAAAATACGGCTGTACTGGCGCACGTTGATATCCCTGACGACTCGTTATTGTTGGTTCTGCCTGTCTTGCAACAGGCGTTGTTGCAACTGGTGGTCACGCAGGAAGGCGTTGATCCGCTCCCGCTGTTCCTGCATCTGCTGTTCGGTCAGACCTTGCTGACGGGCACGGGCACCATCCTGTTGCGGATAATGGACGCTCACAGGCGCCGCGCTGCCACCGATTGGAATGGTATTGAGCACCGGATTGGCCGGAACGCCATCCTGTCCCTGATAATGCTGCACTCCGAAGATAACAGCGGCGGCCACGGAGGCGGCAATGGCGTATTGCCCCAGTTGCTGACCGACACGGCGGAACAACGGAACCACATTGGAATCTGTCTTGACAGGTGCAACGACAGGTTGCAGTACGGGAGCCGTCTCGACCGGCTTGGGTGCCAGTATGGTGGGCTCATCCTCCAGCGCAGTCATGATGCTGTCACTGAGATCCAGTTGCAGATTGACCGGCAGGTCACCCCGCATGGCATCGCCGATCAGGTGGTAACGACCCCAAGTATCTTGCAAGTCGGAGTCCATCTCCAGCTCGTTCAGTACCTCTGCGTCACTCAGCTCACCATCCATCAGGGCAGAGATTTGCTCTTTATTTGCCATAAGTTAACCCGTCTTTCCCCAGTTAATTCTCGATCAGAGGTTGCAGCTTTTTATCGATTGCTTCCCTCGCCCGGAAGATACGGGATCTGACCGTACCCACAGGGCAATCCATGATTTCGGCAATCTCTTCGTAGCTCAGCCCTTCCAGTTCGCGGAGGGTGATAGCTGTCCTCAGGTCTTCCGGCAATGCCTCTATGGCTGAAAACACGGTGCGTTTGATCTCGTCAGTCAGCGCCAGGTTTTCGGGGGTTGAGACCTCTTGCAAGGCTTCACCGCCGCCATAAGACTCCGCTTCGTCAGCCTCCACATCACTGCTGGGCGGCCTGCGCCCCTGGGAGGTGAGATAATTCTTCGCCGTGTTCACGGCAATTCGGTACAACCAGGTGTAAAAAGCACTTTCGCCACGGAATGTCGGCAATGCACGGTAGGCTTTTATAAAGGCCTCTTGCGCCACATCGGGCACATCACCGGGATTGTTGACATACCTGGCAACCAGGTTGACCACCTTATGCTGGTATTTTTTTACCAACAGGTTGAAAGCTGCTTTATCGCCGCGCTGGACCCGTTCAACCAGCTGTTCGTCCAGTAGATTCTGGTCGCTCATCAGAGCCGTAAAACCCCCATCAGGTTATCGTTTTTCTTTTCCGGCCCTTCCTAAGCGCACAAGTTCAGACAGGGAGAATCAGAGAAAGTTCGCTTCAATTGAAAAAAATGTGATGCAGGCTGCATCCTCGCCCTCGCTTGGGCTACCATGGTGCCAGTTCTTAATCCAGGCCAATGATACTTATGAAAGCAAGTGTTGAATACCTTTGCGATGTACTGATCATTGGCAGCGGTGCCGCTGGTTTGTCCCTCGCGTTGCGATTGGCAGACCACGCCAAAGTCCTGGTTCTGAGCAAGGGGCCCATCAGTGAAGGGGCCACTTTCTATGCGCAAGGAGGCATCGCTGCCGTTTTCGACGAAACCGACAGCATCGAATCCCACGTGAGCGACACGCTCAACGCGGGCGCCGGGTTGTGTGACCCGGCAGTAGTCGAGTTCACCGCTCGCCACGCCCGCGAGTCCATCCAGTGGCTCATTCAGCAAGGGGTCCCCTTCGATCAGGAGGAGAATGCCGACGGCGAGTCCCAGTACCACCTCACCCGGGAAGGGGGCCACAGCCATCGCCGCATCTTCCACGCGGCGGATGCCACCGGCAAGGCGGTGCAGCTCACCCTGATCGATCAGGTTCGTGCCCACCCCAATATCCAGCTGATGGAGCGCTTCAACGCGGTCGACCTCATCACCACCCGCAAGCTCAACCTGCCGGGCAACAAGGTATTGGGCGCCTACGTCTGGAACCGCAACGCCGAGCAGGTCGAGGTGATCCGCGCCCGTTTCGTGGCACTGGCCACCGGTGGTGCCTCCAAGGTCTACCAGTACACCTCCAACCCGGATGTGAGCTCTGGCGATGGCATCGCCATGGCATGGCGGGCCGGTTGCCGGGTGGCGAACCTGGAGTTCAACCAGTTCCACCCCACCAGCCTGTTCCACCCGGACGACCCCAACTTCCTGCTGACCGAAGCGCTGCGTGGCGAGGGGGCCTATCTGCGCCGCCCGGACGGCAGCCGCTTTATGCCGGAGTTTGACGAGCGGGCCGAGCTGGCACCGCGCGATATCGTCGCCCGCGCCATCGACCACGAGATGAAGCGACTCGGGGCGGATTGCATGTATCTGGATATCAGCCACAAACCGGCCGATTTCATCATCAAGCACTTCCCGACCATTTATGAGCGCTGCCTCGCGGTTGGCATCGACATCACCAAGGAGCCGATGCCCATCGTGCCGGCCGCCCACTACACCTGTGGCGGCGTGATGATCGACAACAACGGCCAGACCGATATCCCCGGCCTCTATGCCATCGGCGAAGTGACCTACACCGGTCTGCACGGCGCCAACCGCATGGCCTCCAACTCCCTGCTGGAATGTGTGGTCTATGCCCATCAGGCGGGGGCCGACATTCTGGCCAAGCTGCCGATGAGCGTGGAGCCGCCGCGCCTGCCGGTGTGGGACGAGAGCAAGGTGGAAGACTCCGACGAACTGGTGGTGATCCAGCACAACTGGCACGAGCTGCGGTTGATGATGTGGGACTACGTGGGGATAGTGCGTACCAACAAGCGCCTGGCCCGCGCCAAGCGCCGCATCGACCTGCTCAAGCAGGAGGTGCAGGAGTACTACGCCAACTTCCGTGTCTCCAACAACCTGCTGGAGCTGCGCAACCTGTTGCAGGTGGCCGAGCTTATCGTCAACTGCGCCCTGCAGCGCAAGGAGTCCCGCGGCCTGCACTACAACCTGGATCATCCGGATATGCTGCCGGACTCCAAACCGACCGTGCTAACTCCGGAGCGGGATTAATCCCCCTTCCTGCCAAGCGTTGCAGCTATCAGTGACCCCGCCCCGGCGGGGTCACTTGTTTTCAACCGCTTTTCAGCCACAAAAAGAGCGCCACCAGCCACATGGCAGCAGCTTATCGCGATAACTCAGCACACGGTCATCACGGGGAAAACTCCGTCAGTACCGGGACGGCAGAAAGTGGATGGCTCGTGCCAGCAGGCGGTAATGTTCGGGGGGAAGGGCATCGGAGAAGAGCCACAGTTGCCGTGGCGACACGGCTCCACTCTCTTGCTGTTCGGGACAAAGCGCTAGCCTGAGCACGCCGGGCAGAATGCGGCTTTTCTTGTCAAGCTGATAGCGACTACCTTGCCACTGTAGCCACTGGCCATCCCAGACAAGCTCGAACGGGGGCGCGGCGAGCGCCCGCCAGCTCAGCCAGAGCGCCACCAGCCAGACGGGCAGCAACAGCGCCCACTGCCAACCGGCAATCAGGCCAGCCACCGGCCAGAGCAGCAACAGAAAGAGGGCCACCAGCAAATATTGCTGATAGCGGGAGGGGTGAACCGTCATGATCACCCGCTCCACGGTATTACCCCTGGCGGTCGTGGCGCGCCTGATTGCGCTCCAGGATCATCGGGATCATGGCGGCAAATGCGGGATCGGCAGGGACACCATGACCCATGCACCATTTGAACAGATCCGGATCGTCGCTCGCCAGCAGGCGGATAAAGGTCTGCTGATCGGCTTCGCTCAGGGAGTCGAACTCGTGTTCGAAAAAGGGCATAAAGATCACATCCAGCTCGAGCATACCGCGACGGCAGGCCCACTTCAGGCGGGATTTTTCAACTGGGCTCAACATGGCACTCTCCTTACAAAGACCGGGGGATGGTACCAGCTGGATTTTCCGGCTGACAAACATTAGTTACGTCTTTACCATGCAGCTCACATACTTTCTCTCTGGAATACCATCGTGAGCCTGCAACCACCTGTTTTTCCTGCCGAGCCGACCCGCTTCTCCCTGACCAAGCTGGCCATCACCCGTATCAGCGGCCAGGATCGCGTCAAATATCTGCAAGGTCAGGTCACCTGTGATGTCAACGCCCTGCACCCGGGGCAACAGACCCCGGGTGGCCACTGTGATCCCAAGGGCAAGCTGTGGAGCAATTTCCGCCTGCTCTGCCTCGACGACAGTCTGCTGCTGCTGACCAGCCCCTCGGTACTTGAGCGTCAGCTGCCGGAGCTGAAGAAATTTGCCGTCTTCTCCAAGGTCGAGATCGCCGCCGATGAGCGTCACGCCACCGGGATCGCCGGTACGGGCAGCGATGGCTGGATCACTGCCCAGTTCGGCCTTGAGCAGAGCGGTCTGATCGACGGCGGCATGGCGGTGAAGATTGAACAGGATCGCTGGCTGCTGGTGAGCAATCAACAAGCCGACGCCCTGCCGCAAGGGGACGAGTCACTCTGGTGGGGGCTCGAGATCAAGGCGGGCCTGCCGCACATGGAGGCGGTGCATCAGGGGGAGTTCATCCCGCAGATGCTCAACCTGCAGGCACTGGACGGCATCAGCTTCAACAAGGGCTGCTACATGGGGCAGGAGACGGTGGCCCGCGCCAAGTATCGCGGCGCCAACAACCGCGCCCTGTTCCTGCTGGCGGGCACCACCGGCGAGCCAGTTGCCAGCGGCGATACCCTGGAGCTGCAACTGGGTGACAACTGGCGTCGCAGCGGCATGGTGCTCAACGCCTGGCAACAGGCCGGGCAGGTGTGGCTCACCGCCGTGCTACCAAAAGATACCGAGGCTGACGCCCAATTCCGCCTCAAGCAGGACGAAGGCTCCCGCCTCACCCTGCAACCCCTGCCTTACGCCCTGACCGAGTAAGGTCGGCTAGCGAGGCACCCGCGCCAGCAGTGCCTCCTTCAGCCAGCGCCCCGCCTGCCCCAGCGGGCGGGCGCGATGCCACTGCAGTTCCAGCGCCAGCGCGTGGCTGGCGATAAAGTCCGGCTCCAGCACCACCACTTCGCCGCGAGCCAGCGGCTGATGCAGCAGAAATTCCGGGATGGCGGACCAGCCAAGGCCCCGCTTGACCAGCTCCAGCACCCCGAGATCCCCCTCGACCCACCACACCTGAGCCGAGATGCGAAAACGCTGGCGCTCGCTCCCTTCCCGTCGGCCGGTGACCATCAGCTGGCGTGCCCCCTGCAGATCGACCTCCCGCAGCGGCTGCTTGCGGGCCAGCGGATGATCCGGTGACACCACCAGCGGCATGGTAACCTCCCCCAGCGAACGGGCGACAATCTCTCGCTGGGGATGCACCTTCTGATAGCTGATGCCGAGCTGGGCCCGGCCGGTCACCAGCATCTCGGTCACATCTTCCATCAGCGGGAAGAGCAGCTCCAGCTCCACGGTCGGGTAACGAGTGGCGAATTCCTCCAGCAGGGTGCCGAGCCAGGGGAGGTGGGAGTCATCATCGATGGCCAGAGTGAGCCGCGTCTCCACCCCGGCCGCCAGCTCCCCGGCAATGGATTGCAATCGTTCACTCTGCGCCAGCAGGATCCCCGCCTCCTGCACCATGCGGGCCCCCGCCTCCGTCAGCTGCGGATAGCGGCCGCTGCGGTCAAACAGGGTGAGCGCCAGATCGATCTCCAGATTGGCGATAGCGCTGCTCACTACCGACTGCGCCTTGCCCAGCTTGCGGGCGGCAGCGGAAAACGAGCCGGTTTCGGCGGCCGCCAGCAAGATCCTCAGTTGTTCCAGTGATGGCGTCATCTTATGGCCCTCCGGCAAGCTCTCTCATCCATCTATTTTAGCGATGGATACCAACATGAATCTATCGCTAAAGATCTATAGATTAACCAGCAATCCGTGAATAAATCTGATTGAGAGAGTGACTTATGCGTACCCGTAACGATCGCCTGCGCCATGCCATTGGCTTTGAATTTATTGGCCTGCTGATTGCCGCCCCGCTGGCCAGCTGGGTTACCGGGGTCGGGCTCAACCATATGGGCCCGCTGGCACTGTTCTTCTCGGTGCTGGCCACCGTCTGGAACTACATCTACAACATCGGGGTCGACAAGCTGCTGCTCAAATATCAGGGCCATACCCACAAAACCCTGTGGCAACGGGTGCTGCATACCTTCGGCTTTGAGGGCGGTCTGCTGATCGTCGCGCTGCCGGTCATGTCCTGGTGGCTGAGCGTCAGCCTGCTGGAGGCGCTGGTGCTGGATCTGGGCTTCGTTGTCTTCTACCTGATCTATGCCTTCGTCTACAACTGGGGCTATGACAAGGTGTTTCCCATCCCCCGCGAAGTGCCGCACGGCATGCCCCAAGAGGCGCGCTAAGGCACGAATCAGTTGGATTAAAACCGAGAAGTGAAGGTCAACAAGGGAAGGCAACAGAAGAAACGGCACGGCCCCATCATGGCAGACATGATGGGGCCGCAACAGGGATCAGCGCTGGCAGGCCGGCTGATTCAGAGGTAAGGATTCAGGCCTGCCCGTCGCTCAAGCCTGGGCTTTGAGCTCTTCGCCGCTCTCGTCGGCAGCGGCAGCCTCTTCAGGCTGCGCCTGGGCAGCCTGCAGCGCTTCCAGCTCGCTCTGATAATCGCTCAGGATCTGCTGGGCAACCGCCATATCTCCCTTGTGTTTGCGCTCGAACAGATGGTGCTGCACCACGCCGTTGAGATACTCCACCGTGATGGGCTGCTCCAGGGTGGCCATCAGCTCCTCTTTCTCCAGCTCGGCATTGATTTCATCGGCGGTCGTGCGCAGCAGCCCGGCCAATTGAACCAACATGCGGCGCTCACCTTCGCGCAGCAGGCTCAACATGCGGTTTCTCTGCTGCTCATTCTGTTGGGTCATACATTTCCTTACGTCAATTGGGAACAAGCCCGCTCATTCTGCCCTGTCCCCATGACAGCGTCTATCTCATGCCCCCCACAAATTTTTGGCGCTGGCTCACAAATGGCTACAGATGCTATTTGAAGCGGCTCTGGGGTATAGTAGCCGCTGATTTTCGGGCGCTTTTTTCACCTTCATCCGCAGACAAGGATGAGACGGCAAGGGCGCCTGCCCGGTTTACCCCAACGAGGTGAAGATCCGCTTTATGACCGACGCCATTGTGGTGCTCTGCACCTGCCCAGATCAAACCAGTGCCGACCTTCTCTGCGAACAGCTGCTGAACCAGCGACTGGCCGCCTGCATCAATCAACTGCCGGGCGTCACCTCCGTCTATCGTTGGCAAGGCAAGGTGGAGCGCGCCACCGAGATCCAGCTCATCATCAAATCCCGCCAGCCACTCTTTGCCGAGTTGCAGGCATGTATTCAAGCCCATCACCCCTATGAGGTGCCCGAGCTGCTGGCCCTGCCGGTAAGTGCCGGACTACCCGCCTATCTCGACTGGCTCAATGGGGAGACCGCATGACGTTCAACCGCTTGCTCTCTCCCCTGTTGCTGCTCTGTGCCCTGTTGACGACAGCGGCGGGCAGCGCCCCTGCCCACGCCAGCGGCGCCGATCTGCTCAGCTCGCTGGGCATTGAGGCCAATGCCAAACCCAAATTTTTGCAGGTCGATGAGGCCTTTCAGATCGAGAGCGAACAGCGTGGCGATCAGCTGCTGCTGACCCTCCATATCGCCGACGATTACTACCTCTATCGCCACAGCCTGCGCTTCAAGGGGAACAACCTCACCTTCAGCGAGCCGACCCTGCCGGAAGGCACAGAGCACGAGGATGACTTCTTCGGCAAGACCCGGGTCTACTACCAGCAGGTGAGCATCGCGGTGCCGCTAAAGGAGGTGGGGGAAAATGCCACCCTGCGGGTGCGCTATCAGGGCTGTACCGACGGCCTCTGCTATCCACCGACCGACAAACTGATCGATGTGGCTCCGCTGGTCACGGCAACCACCGCATCCGCTGCTGAAACGGCACAAAGCGTCGCACCGGTTAGCCAGCAGGATCAGCTGGCCTCCGCCCTCGGCCATCAGGGATTCTGGCTCAGCATCGTCGCCTTCTTCGCGCTGGGGCTGGGGCTCGCCTTCACCCCCTGCGTCTTCCCCATGTATCCCATTCTGACCGGCATCATCGCCGGTGCCGGCCATCGCCTTTCCACCAGTCGCGCCTTCCTGCTCTCCTTTGTCTATGTGCAGGGGATGGCGGTCACCTACACCTTGCTGGGGCTGGTAGTGGCCTCGGCAGGGCTGAAATTCCAGGCGGCGCTGCAACATCCCTATGTGCTGATCGCCCTCTCGGTGATGTTCGTGCTGCTGGCCCTCTCCATGTTCGGCCTCTACACCCTGCAACTGCCGAGCAGTTTGCAAACCCGGCTCTCCGGTCTCTCCAACCGCCAGCAGGGCGGCTCGGTAGTCGGGGTCGCCATCATGGGGATGATCTCCGGGCTGGTCTGCTCCCCCTGCACCACGGCGCCGCTCTCGGGGGCGCTGATCTACGTGGCCCAGAGCGGCGATCTCTGGCTCGGCGGGGCGGCGCTCTATGCGCTGTCACTGGGGATGGGTCTGCCGCTGCTGCTGCTCGGCACCTCGGGTGGCAAGCTGCTGCCAAAAGCGGGCGCCTGGATGGATGTGATCAAGCAGCTGTTTGGCTTTGCCCTGCTGGCAGTGCCGATCCTGCTGCTGTCACGGCTCTGGAGCGATCAGATTGCTACTCTCGCTTGGCTCGGCTGGGGGCTGCTGCTGTGCGGCTATCTCTATCACCACAACCAGCACCAGCCCCACTCGGTGGCCAGAAGTGTGCGCGGCTTCGTGCTGTTGCTGGCGATGATCAGCGCCGTGGTGGTGGGCAAGGATCTGCTGCAACCGGCCGGTCCTGCTGCCGCCACGGCGGATGCCAGTCAAACGGCGCCGCAGTTTATCCGCGTCAAGACGCTGGATGATCTCAAGGTGCAGCTGGCCGCCGCCCGCGGCAAGCCGGTGCTGCTCGACCTCTACGCCGACTGGTGCGTCGCCTGCAAGGAGTTCGAGCACAAGACCTTCAGCGACCCGGCGGTGAGGGTGCGCTTCGGCCAGATGGTGCTGCTGCAGGCGGATGTCACCGCCAACGACGATGCCGATGTGGAGCTGCTCAACAGTCTCAATGTGCTGGGGCTGCCGACCCTGATCTTCTTCGACCGCGAGGGCAAGGAGCTGACAGGGCAGCGGGTCACCGGTTTTATGGGGCCTATCCCCTTTGCCAAACATCTCGAGATGGTAAGTGATGCACACTGAGTTGCGTCGGCTGCAGACAAGCGATGCACCTGCCTTGCAGCGGCTGTTCGAGCAGGCCCCCTCCTATCAGGCGGCGGTGAGCAATGACCCTCTCTCTGCACAGGCAGGAGAAGAGGAACTTGTCGCCTGCCCACCCGGCCTGCCTCTCTCCGACAAACATCTCATCGGCCGCTGGGAGCAGGGAGAGCTCACCGCTGTCATTGATCTGCTGCGCGGCTACCCCAATCCAGACACCGCCTATCTGGGTCTGTTACTGGTGGGGGAACCCTGGCAAGGGAGTGGCCGTGGTCAGTCGCTCTATCTTCACGCCTGCACGCTGGCAAGCTCATGGGGGGCTACCCGGCTTCGCCTGTCAGTGATTGCCAGCAATGAGAGTGCTCTATCCTTCTGGCTGCGCAGAGGCTTCACCGAGTGCTATCGCCGCGAGCTTGCTGATTATCGGGCCGAGGCCATCGTGCTGGAACGTTCACTGGAACCGTGAGCCGAGGTTTGCCGCCGCGCATTCGCGTGGCACAATCGCCCCTTTCGTTTTGCACTTGTCCGGAGTTTTGATGAAAAAGTGGTTCATCCCCCTGCTAGCCCTCTGGCTTTATGGCTGCAGTGCGGGGCCCGGTGAAGAGGATATCCGCCAGCAGGTCACCGCCAAGCTACTGGCCGAGACAGACGCCAACCTGTTCGATATCAGCGACTTCACCATCCTCGGCAAGGAGGAGCGGATGGAGGGGGTCTATCTGGTCAAGGTGAGTTACCAGCTCCACTTCAAGCAGGGGCTCGATCAGTTGCAGGTATTGCACGACGAGGATCTGGTCTACGACCGGGTTGGCCCCTTCCAGCAGGAGATGGGTCTGATGGAGCTCGAGCGTAAATATGGCGAGTTCGAGGCGGGCCAGGTGCTGCCGCAAGAGGCAGAGGTGTGGATGATGAAGAGCGAACAGGGCTGGCGGCTGGCGGAACCAGCGCAATAAAAGGCAACAAGCCCCTCATGTCTCTGCAACGGCGGGGCTGCCGTTGCCAACCAGCTCAAACCTGGGTATCGACCCGATACCCTTTTCGCTCGGCAGGTTCGTTCGGCAGCTTGCTGGCCAACCCTGACAGTACCTCCTTGAGGGTGACCCCGCTCTCTGCCGCACCGCTGCTCTCCAGCAGCTTGGTCAGCTGGCTCTGCAAGGGGTTCACCGCTTCGATCTCGGCTCCTGGTTCGCTCTCTTTTCCCTGCCCGCCCTGTTGATCCAGCGTCTCCAGCAGGCGCTCCAGATCCCGCTTGAGCGGATTTTCGCTGCTGTCGGCGATGGCGAGTTTGCGCTGTTCCTGCTCTTGCCGCTGTTGTTGCTGCAATGCCAACTGTTGTTCCTGCTGCTGTTGCAGGGCGCCCATCATGGTGTTGATGAACGCTTCCAGCGAATCTCTGATTGAGATGCGGCTCCCGCTGCTATCCTCCCCTTGCGGCGACAGCCCGAGCTCATCCAGCACGGCGCCAAGATCGCGTACCATACGGCTGTCACTGCCCGTTGATGGTGAGGTCACAGCCCGCTCCTGTGCCTGCGCAGCGGGAGATCCCTGCCGTTGCGCCAGCGGGGTGAGCCCGCCTGACGCGACCACATTTATCTCCATCTTGGCCCTCCTTCACATCTTTTTCGGCCAGCGAACCCGCTCTTGTTCGCCTGGCCCGGCATCACGCTCACACCTAAAAGATAGCGCCAACCAGCAGGGATTGGCGCGAATGCATCTTTTGGTCTATCAGGCGGGATAATTGTGCCAACCCGCTATAAACAAGGGGCTGGCAAGAGTGCCTCGTTCAACCATCACTACGCAGGCTGATAATCGGAGTCAGAAGATATCCTTCATCCGGTGCCACAACATTCCCAGTGCCAGCAGCGGGGAGCGCAGCGCCGGGCCGCCGGGGAAGGTGATATGGGGCACGCTGGCAAAGAGATCGAAGCCCCGGCTCTCGCCGCGGATCGCCTCGGCCACCAGCTTGCCCGCCATATGGGTGGCATTGAGGCCGTGACCCGAATAGGCCTGGGCGTAGAGCACGTTGGGGTGTTCCTTGAGACGGCCAATCTGCGGCAGCCGGTTGGCGCCGATCCCGATCATGCCTCCCCACTGAAACTCGATGGCAGTGCCAGCGAGCTCGGGGAAGACCCGCAGCAGCTTGGGCAACATAAAGGCCTTGATATCGCGAGGATCCCGGCCGGAGTAGTTGCAGGCGCCGCCAAACAGCAGGCGGCCGTCGGCGGAGAGGCGGTAATAGTCGAGCGCCACATTCTGATCGCACACCGCCATGTTTTGCGGCAGCAATCGCTGGCGCAAACGGCGATCCAGCACTTCGGTGGCGAGGATGTAGGAACCGGCCGGCAGCACCCGCCCCCCCAGCTCCGGATTGAGGTCGTTGAGATAGGCGTTGCAGCCGATCACCAGATAGTCGGCGGTGACCCGCCCATGAGCCGTGGTCACCTCGACCTGCTTGCCGTAATCGATATGGGTCACTCTGGAGTGTTCAAACAGGGAGACCCCGAGGCTGGCGGCGGCGCGCGCCTCGCCGAGCGCCAGATTGAGGGGATGGAGATGGCCGGAGCCCATGTCGATAAGGCCGCCGATGTAGCGATCCGATCCCACCACGCTATGGATATCTTCCCGCGGTACCAGCTTGAGTTCGTGCTCATAGCCGAGGCTCGCCAGATGGTCGAGATCTTCCTCGAAGCCGGCCAGATGGCGCTGACGGGTGGCCAGATCGCAGTAACCCCAGGTGAGGTCGCAGTCGATATTGAAACGCTCAACCCGCTCGCGCACCAGCTGCACCGCCTCCAGCCCCATCAGGTCGAGTTCGCGCACCCCTTCCTCACCAATCCAGCGGGCGAACTGGCTGGTATCGTGACCGATACCGCGAATAAGCTGGCCGCCGTTGCGCCCGGAGGCGCCCCAGCCGATACGGTTGGCCTCCAGCAAGGCGACCTTGTAACCGGCATCAGCCAGATTGATGGCGGTATTGAGACCGGTAAAGCCGCCGCCGATGATGCAGACGTCAGCCTTGTGCTCCCCCTCCAGCTCGGGCCACTGTTGCGAGTCGTTGCGGGTGGCCGCGTAGTAGGAGGCGACGTGCTCCTGATATCCGTTGTGCTTTCCTGCCTGCATACTCAGCATCCTGCCTTGGTTGCAAATTGTTTAATAAAATAAGCAAAGTTGTTTCGATAATACCCAGTTCCTCCTCCACTCACCAACCGGTGCGGATCACAGAAATGCAAAAGGCGCCCCGAAGGGCGCCTTTTCATGCAATCAAGGTGCTGTAACGAATTACAGTACGTCGATGGCGTTCAGGTCGGAGAATGCTTTCTCCAGACGAGCGATCATGGAAGTCTGACCTTCACGCAGCCATACGCGCGGATCGTAGTACTTCTTGTTCGGCTTGTCGGCGCCTTCCGGGTTGCCCAGCTGGCCTTGCAGGTAAGCTTCGTTCTTCTTGTAGAAGTTCAGCAGACCTTCCCAGGTTGCCCACTGGGTGTCGGTGTCGATGTTCATCTTCACTACGCCGTAGGAGATGGACTCGCGGATCTCTTCCAGAGTGGAACCTGAACCACCGTGGAATACGAAGTCCAGAGACTTGGCTGGAACGCCAAACTTCTCAGAAACGTACTTCTGGGAAGCGTCCAGGATGGACGGGGTCAGTTTGACGTTACCCGGCTTGTATACACCGTGTACGTTGCCGAAGGAGGCAGCGATGGTGAAACGCGGGCTGATCTTGGACAGACGCTCGTAAGCGTAAGCAACATCTTCCGGCTGGGTGTACAGAGCGGACTGATCCATGTGGCTGTTGTCGACGCCGTCTTCTTCGCCACCGGTGCAACCCAGTTCCAGCTCCAGAGTCATGTTCATCTTGGCCATGCGGGTCAGGTACTCGCAGCAGATGTCGATGTTCTCTTCCAGAGACTCTTCGGACAGATCCAGCATGTGGGAGGAGAACAGCGGCTTGCCGGTTTCAGCAAAGTGCTTCTCGCCCGCTTCCAGCAGACCGTCGATCCACGGCAGCAGCTTCTTGGCAGCGTGGTCGGTGTGCAGGATTACCGGCACGCCGTAGGCTTCGGCAACAGCGTGAACGTGCTTGGCACCGGAGATGGCACCCAGGATGGCAGCTTTCTGACCTTCCAGCTTCAGACCCTTACCGGCGGTGAACACGGCACCACCGTTGGAGAACTGAACGATAACCGGCGCTTTAACCTTGGCGGCAGCTTCCAGTACGGCGTTCACGGAGTCGGTACCAACGCAGTTTACGGCCGGCAGAGCAAAGCCGTTCTCTTTAGCGATGGCGAACACTTTCTGAACGTCATCACCAGTGATCACGCCGGGTTTTACGAAGTCGAAAATTTTCTTAGACATGTTTAATCGTCCTGTCTCGTATGCCGTTAATAAAAAATGGGGGGTTCATCATGAACCGGCACAGCGGGCACATGATAAACGAAACGGGAGGCTTTTGCCCCCCGTTCCGGGTCAATTAGGCTTTGGCGCGCTGTTCCAGAATCGCAACAGCCGGCAGAACCTTGCCTTCTACGAACTCCAGGAAGGCGCCGCCGCCAGTGGAGATGTAGGAGACTTTGTCAGCGATGCCGAACTTGTCGATGGCAGCCAGGGTGTCACCACCGCCAGCGATGGAGAAGGCCGGAGAAGCAGCAATGGCTTCAGCGATAACCTTGGTGCCTTCAGCAAACTGGTCAAACTCGAATACACCAACCGGGCCGTTCCACAGGATGGTCTTGGCGTTCATGATGACGTCAGCCAGGGCCTTGGCAGAATCCGGGCCGATGTCGAAGATCATGTCGCCGTCGGTCACATCGTTAACAGACTTGATGGTAGCCGGAGTGGACTCGGAGAACTCGGCACCTACAACCACGTCGGTGGTCACAGGAATGTTGGTCTCGGCAGCCAGTTTCTTGGCGGTGTCGATCAGGTCGTGCTCGCACAGGGACTTGCCGACGTTGTGACCGGCAGCAGCGATGAAGGTGTTGGCGATGCCACCACCGACAACCAGCTGGTCAGCGATTTTGGAGAGGGATTCCAGAACGGTCAGCTTGGTGGAGACCTTGGAGCCGCCAACGATGGCAACCATCGGGCGCTCGGGCTTCAGCATGGCTTTGCCCAGGGCTTCCAGTTCACCCGCCAGCAGCGGGCCGGCACAAGCGACCGGAGCGAACTGAGCCACACCGTAGGTGGAACCTTCGGCGCGGTGAGCAGTACCGAACGCATCCATTACAAAGACATCACACAGGGCGGCGTATTTTTTGGCCAGCTCTTCGGTGTTCTTCTTCTCGCCTTTGTTGAAGCGGCAGTTTTCCAGTACAACCAGCTCACCGGCAGCGACTTCTACGCCATCCAGGTAATCCTTGGCCAGGCGAACCGGGCAGGACAGAGCGTCTTTCAGATAGTTGACAACCGGAGCCAGGGAGAATTCTTCGTTGTATTCACCCTCGGTCGGACGACCCAGGTGGGAGGTGATCATCAGCTTGGCGCCCTTTTCCAGAGCCAGCTTGATGGTCGGCAGAGTCGCAACGATACGTGCATCGGAGGTGACCTTGCCGTCTTTTACCGGTACGTTCAGGTCAGCACGGATCAGAACGCGTTTACCCGCCAGATCCAGGTCAGTCATCTTGATAACAGACATATTCAGTCCTCTATATTTTCCAGGTAATGTTAAAAACAGTAACCTTTCGCCCGGGGCAGGCTCAGCCTGCGGCCATCATGGCCCGGGTGGTATCCAGCATCCGGTTTGCGAAGCCCCATTCGTTATCGCACCACATCAACATCTTGACGAGGTTGGCATCGCTCACCCGGGTCTGGGTACCATCAATGATGCAGGAGTGTGCATCATGATTGAAGTCTACGGAGACCAGAGGTTCTTCCGTGTAATCCAGAATACCGTGTAATGTACCTCTGGATGCCCGTTGCAGGGCTTGATTTACGTCAGTAACTGTCACTTTTTTACGAACAGTAATACTGAGATCCATCGCTGTTACATTGATGGTCGGCACCCGCACCGCGATCGCCTCAAACTTGCCAGCGAAGTGGGGCAGGATACGCTCCAGCCCCTTTGCCAGCTTGGTGTCCACCGGAATGATGGACTGACTGGCAGCGCGGGTTCGGCGCAAGTCACTGTGGTAGGCATCGATGACTTGCTGATCATGCATGGCCGAATGAATTGTCGTAATAGTACCACAATTTATCTCGAATTCTCGATGCAATGTTTCAATCACCGGCACCACGCAGTTGGTGGTACAGGAGGCGTTGGAGACGATCCGCTCCGCTCCGGTGAGGGTATGATGGTTGACCCCGTAGACCACGGTGGCATCCACATCGGCATCCGCCGGGTGGGAGAAGAGCACCTTGCCCGCCCCCGCAGCCAGATGCAGCTCGGCATCGGCCCGCGAGCCAAACACCCCGGTGCAATCGAGCACCACATCCACCCCCAGCGCCCGCCACGGCAGCTTTGACGGATCCCGCTCGGCAAACAGGGAGATGAGATCCTCCCCCACCAGCATGCTGTTGCCCGCCAGTTGCACCGGATGGTGGAAGCGACCGTGACTGGTATCGTAACGGGTCAGGTGCACCATGGCCTCGGGGGCCGCCAGCTCGTTGATGGCGACGATCTTGATGGTCTTGTCGCGCCCGCTTTCATAGAGGGCTCGCAACACGTTGCGACCGATCCGCCCGTAACCATTGATGGCAATCTTGATCATCGAGAATCCGTTTCCTTTAACCAGCAACAGGGCGGCACACCGGCCACCCGGGAGCCCCGGCTACGACAGCAGGGCCTCCTTGAATTCACCGCGGGCCAGCAGTGCGGCCCCGAATACCCCGGCACTGTCACCCAGGGCAGGAGCAATAATGGGGGTTGCGAAGCGGGGATTAAAGAGGAAGGGCAAAATTGTCTGCCGTCCGGCGCTGTAAAGGCTCTGCACATTGCCCACCCCACCGCCGATGACGATCACATCCGGGTCGAGAATGTTGACCACATTGGCCAGCGCCTGACCAAACAGCAGGTGCAGCCGGTCGATGGTGAGCTTGGCCACATGATCGTGAGCCGTGGCGGCCGCGATTTGGGCGAGCGAGAGGTGGCGCTTGGCCTTCGCCTCGTACCAGGCCTCCAGCGCCGGACCGCTGATCAGGGTCTCGACGCAGCCACGCTTGCCGCAGTAGCACTCGGGGCCATCAGGGGAAAGCACGTTGTGGCCCCACTCACCGGCGATGCCGTGGTGGCCGTTGAGGATCTGGCCGTTGATGACGATACCGGAGCCGACCCCGGTGCCCATGATGATGCCGAATACAACCTTGGCATCGGGGTGGTGCTGGCGCACCGCCCCCAAATGGGTTTCTGCCAGCGCGAAGCAGTTGGCGTCGTTGGCAATCAGTACCGGCACGCCCAGCTTGCGCTCCAGATCCTCCTTGAACGGCTTGCCGTTGAGCTCGGTGGTGTTGCAGTTCTTCATCAGGCCGGTCTGCGGATCCCGCGCCCCCGGCGTGCCCATGCCGATGACAGTCGGGCGCTGGCCAATCTTCTCGGCGCACTCAGCTACCAGCTTGGCGATCTGGCCGATCATGTGCTCATAACCGCCAGCCCGCTCGGTGGGGATGCGGTGGCGCAGCAGCACCTCGTCGCCATCCAGCACCACGCATTCACACTTGGTACCGCCAAGATCGATACCCCAATCCAGTGACTTGCTGCTCATCTTGCCTCCTGCACGGCCGCCACGCTCTCGTCATCGCGGCGCCATTTTTTAATGTAAAACGGGGCCTGACGGCCCCGGATTTCAAACAAACTATTCTTCTCTCACCCCGGCCTTAGCGACCGTGGTACTGGGCGGAGAGCTCGTGTACCGCGTTGACAAACACGCCAGCGTGTTCCGGGTTCACATCCTGATGGATGCCGTGGCCGAGGTTGAATACGTGGCCATTACCGTGACCGAAACCGGCCAGAATGGAGGCGACCTCTTCACGGATGCGAGCAGGAGTGGCGTAGAGCATGGAGGGATCCATGTTGCCCTGCAGCGCTACCTTGTCACCGACCCGACGCTTGGCGTCGGCAATGTCTGTGGTCCAGTCCAGACCCAGCGCATCGCAACCGGTGGCTGCAATCTGCTCCAACCACTGACCACCGTTCTTGGTAAACAGGGTGACCGGCACGCGGCGACCGTCGTGCTCGCGGATCAGGCCATCGACAATCTTGTGCATGTACTGCAGGGAGAAGTCGCGGTAATCGCGCGGGGTGAGCACGCCGCCCCAGGTGTCGAACACCATGACAGCCTGCGCACCCGCCTTGATCTGGGCGTTGAGGTAGGCAATCACGCTGTCGGCCAGCTTGTCGAGCAGCAGGTGCAGGGTTTGCGGCTCTGCATACATCATCTGCTTGATCTTGGTGAACGCCTTGGAGCTGCCCCCCTCCACCATGTAGGTGGCCAGGGTCCATGGGCTGCCGGAGAAGCCGATCAGCGGCACTTCGCCCTTCAGCTCGCGGCGGATGGTGCGCACCGCGTTCATCACGTAGCCCAGCTCATCTTCCGGATCCGGAAGGGGCAGCGCCTGCACATCGGCCATGGAGGTGATCGGACGCTCGAAGCGCGGGCCTTCACCCTGCTCGAAGTAGAGACCGAGCCCCATGGCATCGGGCACGGTGAGGATGTCGGAGAAGAGGATGGCGGCATCGAGCGGGTAGCGGCGCAGCGGCTGCAGGGTGACTTCACAGGCCAGCTCGGCGTTGCGGCACAGGGACATGAAATCCCCCGCCTGGGCGCGAGTCGCCTTGTATTCCGGCAGATAACGGCCAGCCTGGCGCATCATCCATACCGGGGTCATATCCACGTCCTGACGCAGCAAAGCGCGCAGGTATCGATCGTTCTTCAGCTCTTTCATCCCAGTTCCTGAGTTCGTATCACGCATAAAATGGCGGCCATAATACCACTTTGCCCACCGGATCGGACTGCCCAAAACGTGGCAAATGGGCGCACGGTTGCAAAGATGTGAAGGGGCGCAAACCAGATCGCCCCGTTTTTAAAAAGAAGTGCAAAAAGGTTGGCGAAAAGATAAGCGCCTCGTTACCCCTCGCCAGCCAGTGACAACTCGATCAGCCGCCGGGCAATGGTGCCGTGAGGCGGCAAACGCGGCAGCCGGTCGGCGGCAAAGAAAGCGGCAGCGACCAGTTCGTCATCCTGCACCCGGATCTCGCCGCTCTCGTAGTCGGCGGTAAAGCCCATCATCAGGCTGTGAGGGAAGGGCCAGGGCTGGCTCGCCACATAGCGCACATTGCGCACCCGGATGCCGCTCTCCTCGAACACCTCCCGTGCCACACACTGCTCGAGGTTCTCCCCCGCCTCCACAAAGCCGGCCAGCACGGTATACATGGGATCGTCCGCCTGATAGTGACGGCGATGAGCCGCCAGCAGGATCTCCGGCCCCTTGCGCACCGCCACGATAATGCAGGGGGAGATGCGCGGATAGACGCTGTGCCCTTGCTGGCACACCTGCGCCCACTCCCCCGCCTTCGGGGTCATGGGGGCGCCGCACTCGCCGCAGAAACGGTGGGTGCGGCGGAAGGTGGCGAGCTGCCAGGCGCGGCCAGCGAGACGAAAGCCCTCTTCGTCCCCCGCCACCATCAGCTGGCGCAGAGGGCTCATAGCGCTCGTGTCAGCCTCATCACCCAGATCGAGCAGATAGCAGGGCAGCCCCTGCCACTCGTCAAAACGCTCGAAAGGGGCGTCAGCCAGCGCTGCGGGCAGGCACGCTTTACTACCCTGTGGCACCTGACCCTGCTGATCGAGCAGTACCAGATGATCGCCCCCCAGCACGAACCAGCGGGCTTGTTCAGTTAATGACATCGGATAAACACTCTCGTTAAAACAGAACCCTGACCACGGCTGGCCGAGCAAGGGGCAAACGCCGCGCGAATGGCTCCCATCTTACGACCAGCACGGGTCGCTGACGACCCCGTCGTGGCCGATTGTCCCATTCGTAAAAAACGGATGGTGCAAATAAAGAGGCCGCCCGAAGGCGGCCCGTTGTTATCCGGCATCCCGTATCCGGTTTCTATCGACGCGGATCAGGCATCGCCCATCGCCAGCAGGGAGGCGTTGCCGCCCACTGCAGTGGTGTTGATGGTGCGGGTCTTCTCGGTAACGAAGCGGCTCAGGTAGTGGGGGCCGCCCGCCTTGGGGCCGGTGCCGGAGAGCCCCTGGCCGCCGAACGGTTGCACCCCGACCATGGCGCCGATCTGGTTACGGTTGATGTAGACGTTACCCACATTGATGCGGCTTGCCAGCTCCTCGGCGTGGGATTCGTTGCGACTGTGGATCCCGAGCGTCAGGCCATAGCCGGTGCCGTTGATGTCGCTGATCACCTTGTCCAGATCCCGGGTGGCGTAGCGCACCACGTGCAGGATGGGACCGAACTGCTCCTTCACCAGCTCGCGGATGGAGCCGATCTCCAGCGCGGTCGGCTGGACGAAGTGTCCCTCCATGGTCGCGGCGGGCATCGGCGCCTGGGCAATCAGGCGAGCACGCGGGATCATGTAGGCGAGGTGAGCATCGAGACCGGCCTTGGCATCGGCATCGATCACCGGGCCGACGTCGGTGTTGTGCTCGGCCGGGTTGCCCACTTTCAGCTCCTGCATGGCGCCGGTGAGGATCTCCAGCACCCGCTCGGCAATCTCCTCCTGCAGGTAGAGCACCCGCAGGGCCGAGCAGCGCTGACCGGCGCTCTGGAAGGCGGCGCTCACCACGTCGCGCACCACCTGCTCCGGCAGGGCGGTGGAATCAACAATCATGGCGTTCTGACCACCGGTTTCAGCGATAAGCGGCAGGATGGCACCATCGCGCTGGGCCAGGGTCATGTTGATGAGCTTGGCGGTCTCGGTGGAGCCGGTGAAGCAGACGCCGCCGATACGCGGATCGGCTGTCAACTTGGCACCTACGGTGGCACCGTCACCGGGCAGCAGTTGCAGCACGTCGCCCGGAATACCGGCCTGATGGGCCAGAGTCACCGCCAGATGGGCGATAAGGCCGGTCTGCTCCGCCGGTTTGGCGATGACGGTGTTGCCGGTGGCCAGCGCCGCAGCGATTTGGCCGAGGAAAATCGCCAACGGGAAGTTCCACGGGCTGATGCAGACAAAGACGCCGCGCCCCTGCAGGAACAGCTCGTTCTGCTCGCCGGTATAACCGGGCAGCAGGGTCGCCTGCCCCATCAGGCTGCGGGCCTGCACCGCGTAGTAGCGGCAGAAATCGACCGCTTCACGCACCTCATCGATGCCATCTTGCAGCAGCTTGCCCGCCTCGCGGGTACAGAGGGAGACAAACTGCTCGCGGTTAGCTTCCAGCAGATCCGCCAGCTTCTCCAGCGCGGCAGCACGCTCGCTCACCGGGGTTTCACGCCAGCGCGGGAAGGCAGCATAGGCAGATGCCAAGGCCTGCTCCACCGCCTGCTCGTCGGCCCAGTGGATCTTGCCGACGGTGAGGCTCACATCCTGCGGGCTCAGCACGGTTCGTGCCTCGCTGCGCTTGAGGGTCTCGCCATCGACGATGGGGCCCGCCAGCCACTGCTTGCTCTCCAGCTCTTTCAAGCGGGCGAAGAAGGGGCGCTGGATGGAGAGGATGTTCATGTTGACGCCGCTGGAGTTCTTGCGGTCGCTGAAGAGGTTCACCGGCTGCGGAATGCGGTCGTTGGCAAAGCCGGAGTAGCGCTTGAGGGTGCGCAGCGGGTGCTCGGCCAGCGAGTCCACCGGGGTGTTGGGGTCCACCAGCTTGTGAACGAAGGAGGTGTTGGCCCCGTTCTCCAGCAGGCGGCGCACCAGATAGGGCAGCAAGTCCTTGTGGGCGCCGACCGGCGCGTAGATGCGGCAGTGCAGACCGGGATTGTCGCTCAGCACGGCGTTGTGCAGCTCCTCCCCCATGCCGTGCAGACGCTGGAATTCAAACTGGCGATCACCGGCCATCTCCAGAATGCTGACCACGGTATTGGCGTTGTGGGTGGCGAACTGGGGAGCGATAAAGCCGCGGGTCGGCTCGCTCAGCAGGTAGCGGGCGCAGGCGAGGTAGGATATATCGGTGCCCGCCTTGCGGGTAAAAAGCGGGTAGCCGGGCAGGCCCGCCTGCTGGGCATATTTCAGTTCGCTGTCCCAGTAGGCGCCTTTTACCAGTCGCACCGGAATGAGGTCACCCTGCTCGCGGGCCAGCGCGGTGAGCCAGCAGAGTACCGGCAGGGCGCGCTTGGAGTAGGCCTGCACCACCATGCCGAGTTTGCCCCAACCACGGTTGGCGTCGGAGCGATAGAGCTGCTCGAACAGATCGAGAGAGAGCTCGAGGCGGTCCATCTCCTCGGCATCGATGCTGATGGCCACATCCTTGTCGCGGGCTAGACGCACCAACCCCACCAGCCGCTCGCACATTTCGCCGAGCACCCGCTCGCGGTTCGCCACGTCATAGCGCGGATGGAGCGCCGAGAGCTTGATGGAGATGGAAGGGGCCGGGCCGCCGTCGCTGATGCGCTCGTTGCCGACAGCCTCGATGGCGTTACGATAATCGGTCAGATACTTGTCGGCATCCTGCATGGTCAGCGCCGATTCGCCCAGCATGTCGTAGGTGTGGGTGTAGCCCAGCTCGCGGGATTTGCGGCTCGCCTTGAGCGCCTCCTTCATGTCGCGCCCCAGCACGAACTGCTTGCCCATGATCTTCATGGCGGCATACATGGCAGAGCGCACCACCGGCTCCCCCAGCTTGTTGACCATGCGCCCCAGCAGGTTGGCCGGGTTGCCGTCCAGCTTTTTGTCGAGCTTGATGATCTTGCCGGTCAGCATCAGCCCCCAGGTAGAGGCGTTGACCAGAGTGGAATCGCTCTTGCGGAAATGGGAGGACCAGTTGGCGCCGGAGAGCTTGTCCTTGATCAGGGCATCGGCGGTCTCGGCATCGGGAATCCGCAGCAGCGCCTCGGCCAGACACATCAGGATGATCCCCTCCTGGGTATCCAGACTGTACTCCTGCAGGAAGGCGTCGATACCGTCACCGGAGCCGCTCTCCTTGCGCACCTTGGTCACCAGGGTACGGGCACGCTGGGTCACCTGCTCCAGCGAGGCGCCATCTCCCGGCAGCATGGCCGACAGTTCGGCCAGATAGGCATTTTCATCCACCACGTAGTTTTGGGTGATGGCTTCGCGCAGGGCGGCCAGATCGGAGGGGATATAGTCAGCGGCAAGCACTTGAGTAGCTTTGAACATATGGGGTCTTCCTGTACGCCCTAGGGCTGATATCGACAAAGGCGGACGCGCCGCCGAAACGCCGATAATGTATACAATGTTGCACCCTATATGAAATGAATTTGTTGCCACTCTTTAACAAAGATCGCTCATTCCCCCTATGAATTCCCTTTTGAAGCCAATACGCCAGCAAGCGTGAGGGTCATCTGACTTCATTTTGTATACGATCTGCCGCTGCTCTATCGCAAAGCAGCCACGCATTCCGCCCAATGCGCCCCAAAAAAGAAGGGCCGCCACGGCGACCCTTCTCAGCAATTCATTCAGCCAGAGGCTGTCAGTTCATCCAGCGATCGCCACGACTGCGACGACGGGGCAGCATGGGCAGCAGGATACCAAGCAGGATACCGGCCCCCACCATGGCACCACCACGGATAAACCAGTCCATCTGCATGTCGTGCTCCTGGTTGTCGTAGCTCTGGGTCAGGGCATCATTCTGCTCTTTGAGATTGCTCATCTCCTCACCCTGACTGACCAACTGGGCCTTGAGAGCGGCGATCTCCTTGCTCTGGGCAGCGATCTGGCCATCCTTTTCGGTAAAGCGTTTCTCGTTGTCACCGTTGAGATTTTGCAGGCGGGCCTTGAGCTCATCCCGCTCCTTTTCAACCTGAGGGAGCCGCTCACGCAAGCTGGGCTCACTCTGTAGTTCGCTGCTTTTTATCCACCCTTCGCGGCCACGCCCGTCCACCACCTGGGTGAATCCGGCCTCGCCGTTCACCGCCTTCACCTCCAGCGGTTCACCAGCCTTGACGCTACCGAGGATCCGGTACTGGGTACCCGGACCATTGTGGATATAGGTAAAGATGTTGTCTGAAACATAACGGGTATCGGCCAGTGCCTGTTGGGCACACAAGCAGATCAAAATCCCGAGAAGGGCGCGCATGGTCGATCGGTTCTCTTTTTCTGGTGTGGACAAGAGGTTGAATGTTAAGCCGCCAGCAGGCTAAAGGACAAGCAAAGAAAAAGCACCTCCCCCGCTCTGCCACAACCGATAGCTGGGAGCTGGCTCGCAACTTGCGCTCCCGTGCGACAACCTTACTTCTTCTTGAGCTCGCGCACCTCGCTGCGCAGGGCGCGGATCTCTCGCAGCAACTCCTCTTGCTGGTTATTGTAGTGATGACGCCACTTGTCGGTCTCGCTCTCCTTGGCAGGCTGCAAAAAGATGCTGGCCATAAAACCGCTTATGGCACCAAACAGACCGACCCCGAACAGGATCAGCAGGCTGGCGACAAAACGCCCCTCCTCGGTCTTGGGTACCAGATCGCCATAGCCCACGGTCGACAGGGTCACCAGCGTCCACCAGAAGGCGTCATAGGGGGTCTCAATCTGGCTGCCGGGCTGGCCCGACTCAATCCAGTACATGACGCCGGAGCCCAATCCCAGCAGCAGGACGAAGAGGAAGAGGATGCCGGAGAGGGTGGTCTCGTTGCGCTCGCGACGGAACATGGCCCAGAGATCCGGGTGCTCCTTGAACAGTTGATAGACCCGCCACAACTGGAGCAGTCGGGCCCAACGCAGCTGCTCCACCATCGGCAGACTACCCGGCAGATAGAACCAGTTTGCCTTGAAGTAGGCTTTGCGGTCTGGAGCACGGATCCAGCCATAAGCAAAATGCGCGAGGAAGAAGTAGCAGATCAGACTGTCCAGGTCATAGAAGAGCTGCAGGGTCTGGGGAGTCAGGGTTTCGTGGCCCCACCAGCGGGCCGTCACCAGCAGAACCGAGACAATCGACAGAAATGCCATCAGCAGATCCATCGCCCGTAGATGAGTTAAGTGATGTCGCATACATTTTCCAACTTTAAGCACAGTGCGAATTAATAAAAGAGAAGATAATGCCGATAGCCTTGAGGGCAAAGGAAAAGCGATATTCAAAGGAGATTTTACGATGCAGTTGAACCTGCTGGAGAAGCGGATGAGCAACATTCGGCTGGTGCCGAAAGTGGTGTTGCTGATGGTGGTGAGTACCATTTTGCTACTGACCAAACTCTGGTTTGATACCAACAATCTGGAGACCACCCTGCTCAGCGAGGGGCTTGATCCGGACAAAGCCAACGCCATTGCCGACCGCCTGCTCTGGAGCGGCCTGATGGAGACCACCATCATGGGTCTGCTGTTCGTGATCCTGCTGATGACCGGTTCCCGCCTGATGGTCAAGCAGGTGCACTATCTGGTGGATCTGCTGGAGCGCTTCGCCAAGCGGGATCTCAGTCACAAGGTGTTGCTCAAATCTCGGGATGAATTCGGTGACATCGCCAAGGCGGTCTCCCACTCGCAGGAGAACCTCAAAGCAGTGTTTAACAACCAGCGCGCCGCCTGCAAGGAGCTCAACGACATCGCCTCTCAGGTCACCCTCTGCATGGAGGAGACCAACGAAGCGATCAACGAAGAGTTCACCCAGATCGAACAGCTGGCGAGCGCCATGAGCCAGATGGTCGGCGCCATTCGCGAAGTGGCTGCCCATGCGGATCAGGCCTCTCACGCCACCGCCGAAACCAGCCAGCTGGCGGAAGAGGGAAGCCGCTGCGTCGCCGATACCGTCAGCACCATCGACACCCTCTCCGGCAACATCCAGCGCTCCGCCACCGTGGTCAACGAGGTGGAGCAGGGGGTCGAGCGCATTGGCTCTGTGGTCGACACCATTCGCGGCATCTCGGAGCAGACCAACCTGCTGGCACTGAACGCCGCCATCGAAGCGGCTCGCGCCGGTGAAGCGGGTCGTGGCTTTGCCGTGGTGGCCTCCGAAGTGCGCGAGCTGGCCAACCGGGCTCAGGCCGCCACCGTCGAGATCCAGAAGATGATCGAACAGCTGCAGGGCAATGCCCATCAGGCTGGCGAACTGATGGCCCAAAGCGTACAGCAGGCCGACAAGGGGGTGGAACAGGTGACCCAGGCCGGTACCCAGCTCGCCACCATAGTGCAGCGGGTACAGGGTGTCGCCGACATGAACCGCCACATCGCCGCCGCCTCCGAGCAGCAGAGCTCGGTCGCCGAAGAGATGCGCGGCAATCTGGAACAGGTCAAGCAGATTGCCGAAGGCTCCGTCGTGGTGCTGCGCGAGCTGCAAGAGGCCTCCGAGCTGGTCGAACAGCACAGCAAGGAGCTCGACAGCCAGATCCACTCCTTCAAGCTCGCCTGACTGCTCGCCCTGGTCGGGCATGACCGCGTTGTGCCCTGCCGCCGCTCCCGGCCATAAAAAAATCCGAAACCAGTGGTTTCGGATTTTTTCTATCGGACAAAGGGCAGGCTCGGCTATCGCCTTGCCCACTCTTGCACAACTTACTCGGCAGCCATACGGGCTTCGATGTAAGCCAGTGCGCGGTCGATACGCGCCAGTACGCGCTCCTTGCCCACCAATGCCATTACGGCGTCGATGGCAGGGGATTGACCCAGACCGGTGACGGCCACACGCAGCGGCATACCAACCTTGCCCATGCCCTGGCCCAGCTCGGCGGCAGTGGCTTCAATCAGCTCGTGCAGCGCTTCGGTAGTCCAGCTATCCAGTGCAGCCAGCTTGGTTTTGGCCAGAGCCAGCGGCTCGGCAGCCACGCCGCGCAGGTGCTTCTTGGCAGCGGCTTCGTCGATGGCCTCGCACTCTTCGAACAGGTAGCGGCTCTGGGCGGCCATCTCGACCAGGGTGTTGCAGCGCTCGGCCAGCAGGGTGACCACGTCGGCCAGCGCCGGGCCATTGCTGGTGTCGATCTTCTGGTTTTCCATGTGCCATGCCAGATGCTTGGCAACATAGGCCGGATCCAGGCTGCGCATGTAGTGGTTGTTCAGCCACAACAGCTTGTCGGTGTTGAAGGCGGAGGCAGACTTGGAGATGGCATCCAGGCTGAACAGCTTGATCATCTCTTCCAGGCTGAAGATCTCCTGATCGCCGTGGGACCAGCCCAGACGCACCAGATAGTTCAGCAGCGCTTCCGGCAGGTAGCCGTCGTCGCGGTACTGCATCACGGAGACTGCACCGTGGCGCTTGGAGAGCTTGGCACCGTCGTCACCCAGGATCATGGATACGTGGGCAAACTCAGGTACCGGCGCGTTCAGCGCCTTGTAGATGTTGATCTGGCGCGGGGTATTGTTGATGTGGTCTTCACCACGCACCACGTGGGTGATCTCCATATCCCAGTCATCGACCACTACGCAGAAGTTGTAGGTCGGCGCGCCGTCGGTACGGCGGATAATCAGATCGTCCAGCTCGGTGTTGGCGAACTCGATGCGGCCACGGACGTGGTCATCGAACACCACGGAACCTTCGGTCGGGTTGCGGAAGCGAATCACGTGCGGCGCATCGGCCGGGTGATCGTGGGCGTGGTCGCGGCACTTGCCGTCGTAACGTGGCTTCTCGCCGTTGGCCATCTGGCCTTCGCGCAGCGCTTCCAGACGCTCTTTGGAGCAGTAGCACTTGTAGGCACGGCCATCGGCCAGCATCTCGTCGATCAGAGCGTTGTAGCGATCGAAGCGCTTGGTCTGGTAGTAGGGGCCCTCATCCCAGTTCAGCTCCAGCCATTCCATGCCCTCAATGATGGCGTCGATTGCCTCCTGAGTGGAACGTTCCAGATCGGTATCCTCAATACGCAGCACGAACTCACCGCCCTGGTTCTTTGCAAACAACCAGGAATAGAGTGCGGTACGGGCACCGCCGACATGCAAAAAGCCGGTCGGGCTGGGAGCAAAACGGGTTTTGACTTTCATCTTTAAGCCTTGTGTAGAGGGCCTTGGGCCAATTCGTTAAAAAAACCGTCGCATTTTAGCACCGACAATCACGGATGGGAAAACCATGACGCCATTGCGGGCTAAAGTAGGGGGTTAAATCTGTCGCCATTTGCATCTGTAGCCCGATATTTGAAGAGGATCGCAAAACAGAAGCCCCGTTTCCGATTTGCTATGCACAATGCTGGAGAGCTGCCTCCTCCGGTCGATACCCAAATAACGCTCACCACACTTCTCACGAACAAGGAAGAGACGATGCAGTTCCGTTCTATCCAGAATCGCATTCTAGTGATGGCCGGGATCGCCATGACCGCAGCCCTGGTCATCCTGATCCTGCTCAACCAATACTCCGGCCAACAGACCCAACAACTGACCATCAGCTCCAGCCGTGAAGCGCTGCAGCAGGAGGCATGGCAGAAGGTCAGCGCCAATGCCCGCGCCGAGGCGGCCACCATCACCCAGCTGCTGCAAAAAGGGCTCTCCTACACCCAGCAGATGGCCAGCGCCCTCGCCCTGCAACAACAGGGCAAACTACCGCTGGATCGCCAGCAGGCCACCGACCTGCTCAAGGCACAATTGGCGTTGGAGCCCCAGCTCTATGGCGCCTTTGCCGGCTTCGAGCCCAACGGTTTCGACGGTCAGGATGCCAGCTTTGCCGGTCAGACCGCGCTCGGTAGCGACAGCAAGGGGCGCTTTGTCCCCTATTTCTATCGCGACAAGGATCAAATCGGCACCGATCTGCTGCTCTCCATCGAAAAAACCGACCCGGACGAATTCGGCAATCCCGCCAACGACTACTACGCCTGCCCGAAACGGGAAGGACGGTCTTGTCTGATCGATCCCTTCAAGGTGGATATCAACGGTCAGCAGGTGCTGGTGAGCACTATCACCACCCCCATCATGGTGGATGGTCAGTTCAAGGGGATCGCCGCGCTGGATCTGGCGGTGGACTCCATCAGCCGTCAGGCACAGTCCCTCAACAGCAACATCTATGACGGCAAGGGGGAAACCCTGATCGTCAGCGCCGCCGGTGTCATCACAGGCACCAGCGGTGATGCCAGCCTGCTCGGCAGCAGCGCAAGTAAGGTGCTGGGCAACCAGTGGCAGCAGTACCTGAAACCGGAAGTTCAGCGTCAGGAGCTGGACGAGTCATTCCGTATTTCCGTCCCCATCATGGTGCCGGGAATGAGCCGCAACTGGGCCATCATCGTCACCCTGCCCTACAAGGTGGTACTGGCGGGGGCCGATCAGCTGGAGAGCCAGCTCAATGAGATGAACCGGGCCGCGGTGACCCAGCAGCTGGTCGGTGCCTTTATCGTACTGGTACTGGCGCTGGCCACCATGCTGGTGATTGCACGCAGCATCACAGGCCCCATCCGTCAGATGGTCAGCCTGGTGGATGACATCGCCGATGGTGAAGGGGATCTCACCAAACGCCTCACGACCCGCTCGGTGGATGAGCTGGGGGATCTCGCCAAGGGGATCAACCGCTTTATCGACAAGCTGCAAGGGTTGCTCGGGGATGTGCTCAAGACTGCCAGCGAGGTGAACCGCTACGCCGGTGACACCGATCGCATTGCCGGTCAGACCGACAACAATCTGCAGCATCATCAGGCCGAGATGGAGCAGATGCTGACCGCGGTACAGGAGATGTCCTACGTCAGTCAGGAGGTCGCCACCCACGCCAACAATACCGCCGACTCGGCCAAACAGGCGCAAAGCGCTGCCGATCAGGGCAAGGAGCGCTTCCAGCAGGTGATCCAGTCGATGCACAAGGTCGCGGCAGAAGCCGGTAAAGGGGCCGAAGTGGTGGAAGGGCTGGCTCACGACAGCGCCCAGATCACCAGCATCCTCACCGTCATTCAGGGGATTGCCGACCAGACCAACCTGCTGGCCCTCAACGCCGCCATCGAGGCTGCCCGGGCTGGCGAACAGGGCCGCGGCTTTGCGGTGGTGGCCGACGAGGTGCGCAAACTGGCGGGTAATACCCAGCAGGCGGTGCAGAACACCCAGGAGTTGATCGAGAAGATCCGCCTCAGCTCTACCAATGCAGTCAACGCCATCACCCAGAGCCAGCAGCTGACCCATCAGGCGGTGGGCGAGGCGGATCTGGCGGAAGAGGCGCTCGGCAGCATCTACCAGGCCATCTCCACCATCAACGACATGACCTATCAGATCGCCTCCGCCGCCGAAGAGCAGAGCTCGGTCTCAGAAACCGTCTCCGGCAACCTGTCAAAAACCAACGCACTGGCCAACGACATTGCTCAGGATGCGACCGAAACGGCCAAAGCCAGTCAGGCATTGCGTCAGGCGGCCGACAAATTGCAGCAATTATTGGGTCAATTTCGTCTCAGCTGATAATTTTCCGCCTCAGGACTCTCCCCCTCGGGGGCGAGTCCGTTTACCATAGGCGACGAATTTGCCTGATGGCAGGCAATGTAGTGAGAGGTAAATGCCGTGCCCACCCCGGACCGTCGCCCACGAGGCCATAACAGACGAGCCCAGCAGCGTCGCCAAGACGAATCACAAGGATCCCTGCTCCATCGCATCAATGCCGCGACCCTGTCCCTGCGCCAACGTTTTGGCCAAGGGATGAGCAACCTCGGCCAACGCCGCCAGGATGCCAAAGCAGGCAAATTCAAGCTGTCCAGCCCGCTGCCCCGCAAAAACACCATAGGTCTGCTGATCCTGATCCCGCTCTGGTTGCTGGTACTGGCCTGGGAGCCGGCACCATCCGTTCCCAAAGCAGCCCCTTCCGGCTCGCTGGAAGTGCCGCTGGCCGTACCTGCTCAAGCTCTAACTGTCGGTAATGGCGCGGCAGGCAGTGCCCCCGCGGCAGCCAAGCCGGTCGAAGAGAAGGTCAACGGTACCTGGCTGCAACACGATGTGCAGGCGGGTGAGACCCTCTACTCCATCTGGCGTAAATTCGAGTTGCCGGGTGCCGAGCTGAGCCGCCTGATCGCCATCGAGGGACCGGATCGCCCCCTGACCCGCCTGCAATCGGGCCGCTCTATCTTCATCCTGGTGGACGACACCCGCCGCATCCAGCGGGTGGAGATCCGCTCCTACGGTCAGGCGGTTTATCGCTACGACCGGCAGGGCGAAGGGTTCGCCCTCAAGGAATAATAAAAACGGGAGGCGCTGGCCTCCCGTTTTTTTCAGTCAAATATCTTCAAATAAGCTACTGACTTCACAATATTTTTAGCTTGTTCAAAAAACGAAAGGGGTCAAATTGACAAGGATCGGCGCTAACGTACAATCGTTTGTGCTTTAGACAGGGATTGTTCTACGTGCTACTGGGACAAAGAGACGTGGTCAGTCATGAGCCAACCCCTGCTTGCAAGGCAAATGCAGCCCAGCACGGGCTTAGTTTCATTTTGTTATTGATAGGATTTAGCACATGTCTGACATTCGCACCGGCCAGGTAAAATGGTTCAACGAAACCAAGGGTTTTGGCTTTATTGAACAATCCCAGGGTCCGGACGTATTCGTTCACTTCTCCTCCATCCAGAGCACCGGTTTCAAAACCCTGGCTGAAGGTCAAAAAGTCCAGTTCACTGTGACCCAGGGCAAAAAAGGCCCTCAGGCTGAAAACGTTACTCTGGTCTAAGCCCGCGCCAGTGAATCATGCAGGAGGAGCCAAGGCCCCTCCTCTTTTTTGCCCGCAATTCTCGCCTTCCACCACCAGTCACAACCGCTTGCCTCGTACAATCCGCACCATGAGCCCACATCCCCTTCCTGTTGGCAGGAGGTGGTAGAGACGCGCCTAGTAAACGCCAGATACGACAAAGCATCGCAGCGCGATGTGATGGGTAATTCAAAGGGATTATGAAAGCTTCGAAGAGAGATTGGAGCGGGAAACGAGACTCGAACTCGCGACCCCGACCTTGGCAAGGTCGTGCTCTACCAACTGAGCTATTCCCG
>NZ_JAAKVR010000026.1:0-53598 GCF_049175755.1 Aeromonas sp. 600282
AAACTAAGAGGTGATGGCACGGTCGATGACAACGGTGTGGATGCTGTCGATGCCAACGGCAACAAACTAAGAGGTGACGGCACGGTCGATGATCGCCAGCAAGTGCTTACCGATGAGCAGGAGCGGGTGCTGCTCAACAACGGTTTTCGCCAACAGGGGCAACCATGATGCGATATCTGTTACCACTCCTCCTGCTCGGCCTCACTGGCTGCGCCACGGTCGACACTCCGCCGCTTTACCATCAGATGGATAAGGCAGATGTTCAACTGGCCAATCAGGCCCTTGCCAAGGCGCTGGAAACCCGTACCAAAGGGCAGAGCCTCACCTGGTTCAATCCGGCTAATCGTCACTCGGGCAGCGTCACGCCGCTACGCACCTTCCGCCATGCCAGCGGGGAGTGGTGTCGCGACTATCGCGAGCAACTCTATATCGGCCAGGCCAGTCAGCAGTGGCAGGATACCGCCTGTCGCAATCAGCAAGGGCGCTGGCGACCATTGCGAACTTAGTGAATGCCACGGGGTAAACGAAAGGGGGTAGCAGCGCTACCCCCTTGTCATCTTTACCGACCCTTTATCGGGGCGGTGAATACGCGGTTATACCCGACGATAGGGCAGGTAAACCGGCTCCCACATGTGGTTGAGGATATGCTGATGCAGATCCTGCCCGATCAGCGGGTGGGACGGATCCCGACGCACGATATCCTTGAGCACGGCGGTGGCCACATGCACCGAGATGTTGCGCAGTTCGCGAATACGCGGATAGACGGCTCCCTTGGCCAGATCCTCTTCGCTTACGCACTCGGCCAGCGCAAAGGCGGCGGTGGTGAAGATATCCGGGCTGATCTCGCGGATCTGGCTGACGATGGCCGCCAGACCTACACCGGGGAAGATAAAGACGTTGTTGCCCTGCCCCACCCGGAACTCCTGCCCCTCGTAGCTCACGTCCTTGAAGGGACTACCGGTCGCCACGATCGCCTTGCCCTTGCTCCAGCGGTAGATATCCTCCGGCAGCGCTTCACAGTTGGCGGTCGGGTTGGAGAGCGGGAACACCATGGGGCGCTCGCAATGCTGCAGCATCAGCTGGATGTGTTCTTCCTGGAAGGCACCGCCCGAGCCACTGGTACCCAGCAACACGGTAATGGGCACATGACGCAGTACATCGGCAAGATTGGCCTTGCCGGGCACCTCGGTGTCCCAGCCTGCCAGCAGCAGCCCCGGTTTGGCGTAACGACGCTTGTACTCGTCAAGTCCCTCGCGGTTGTCGCACACCAGCCCCTGGGTATCCAGGATGTAGATGCGATCCCGCGCGGCCTGCGGATCCATCCCCTCACGGATCATCCCCGCGCAGACCTGATCCGCGACACCAACCCCGCCAGCGCCAGCGCCATAGACCAGATAGTTCTGCTGGCCCAGGGTCTCCCCCTTGACCTTGACCGCGCCTATGATACCGGCCAGCACCACGGCACCGGTGCCCTGAATGTCATCGTTGAATGATGGCAGTGCCTGCTGGTAGCGGGCCAGATTGTTGAAGGCGTTGGATTTGCTGAAGTCTTCCCACTGCAGCACGGCGTTGGGGAAGTGGCGCTTGACCCCCTGCACGAACTTGTCGATGAACTCTTCGTACTCCTTGCCACGAATACGCTTGTGGGGGCGGCCCAGATACATGGGATCATCGAGCAGTTTCTGGTTGTCGGTGCCCACATCCAGCGCGATGGGCATGCAGCAGGCGGGGTGAATACCGGCCCCAAGGGTATAGAGCGCCAGCTTGCCGATGGGGATCCCCATGCCACCAACACCCTGGTCGCCGATCCCCAGAATGCCCTGGCTGTCGGTGACGACTATGATGCGGATCGATTTGGCATCGAAGTGACGGGCCTGACTGCCCATATCATCTACGTTGTCCGGGGTGATGTAGAGGCCGCGCGGCTTCTGGAAGCGGTGGCTGAACTCCTGGCACGCCTTGCCCACGGTCGGGGTATAGATGTAGGGAGTCATCTCCTCCACATGGCGTGACAACAGGGCATAGAAGAGAGTCTCGTTGCGATCCTGCAGAGCACGCAGGTTCTGGTACTTCTCGATATCGCTGCAAGCGCTCTTGAACCCCTCATACACTCGCTCGAGCTGGGCTTCAAAGGTTTGTACCTGAGGCGGCAGCAAACCATCGAGATCAAAATCGGCCCGCTCCTGTTCGGTAAAGGCCGTGCCCTTGTTGAGGTATCGATTGTTAAGCAGATCAGTGCCGGTCAGTGCAACGGGGCGAAAATCCTCTCCCTGTGCATCTTTCCACAGCAGATATTGTCCGGTAGCCATAGTCATTCTCTTTGATTTACGTGAAATTGCCGTTCGGCAGGAGAGCAAGACTCATAATGAAATCAATCATATGACGTTTACTCGATCGGTTTTGTGAGCTTGGGCATACCCTGTGGCCAAAATCCGCTCATCTCGCTCCCCGAGTGATAAATATCCACGGAGAGGAATGAGACTCATGCTAGCATTGCGATCAATTCCGCAACGTTTCACCATGCAGCAGCCGGGAGTGACCTGATGCCCTCGACTTTTTCAGCCAGCTTTTGCCTCCTCTCGCCATGCGTCTGATACTGCTCCTTGCCCTGTCACAACTGCTTGCCTGCCAGTCAGCTCTCGCCGCACAAGGGAGAGAACTGAACATCATCGTGGGTGAATGGCCCCCTTTCGTCTCCGAGCAGTCAAAACAGCACGGTCCCGTGGCCCACCTTATCAGCGATCTGTTCAAGGAGGCGGGCTATGAGGTGAAGTTCCACTTCGCCCCCTGGGGCCGGGTCTATTCGCTGGCGGCCAACAGCCAGCTCTACGACGCCACCGCCGTCTGGATGCACAAACCGGAGCGGGAGCAGGATTTTCTGTTCAGCGAAGCGGTGCTGCAGGAGCAGTTTGTCTTCTTCTCCCTCAAATCACGGCAGCTGCAAGCCGAGCGCCTTGAGCAGATCATCGGCATGCGGTTGGGGGGCGATATCGCCTATAGCTACGGGCCAGATCTGGACAAGATGGTGGTCGATGGCAAGGTAACCCAACAGAAAGTCACCGACGTGAAACAGAATTTCGGCAAGCTGCTGCGCGGGCGGATCGACCTCTATCCGCAAGAGCTGCGAGTCGGTCTGGCCGAGTTGCAGAGCCAGCTCGACCCCGCCAGCGCGGCACTCATCACCCACAGTCAGACCCCTTTTCTGCGCAACGACAGCTTCGTGATGTTCCCGCGCAAAATGCCGGATTCAGCCAAACTGCGGGATCAGTTCAATCAGCAGTTGCAGCAGGCCATCGCCAGCGGACGTTATAAGCGCTACTTCGAACGGCTGGCCCGGGGGGGCTATTAACCTTGGCGAGGCAAAAACAGAGGGGATAAAACAACGGTGGCGGCCCTTTGTGGCCGCCACCTCTGTGATGCTTGTCAGCTGCTGGCATTAGCCGCTGATGCCCACTTCCAGCTTGAACGGCGTCTTGGCCTTGCTGCTCTCGGCCGCCCCCATCTGGTAGACCCGAATGGTATAAGTGCCCTTGGCGGGCAGGGTTGCCTCAAAGTTGTTCCCTTCCGTAGAGCCGATAAACATCGCCTCCCCCTTGCTGCCCGGCGGCAGAATATTGAAGTAGGGCTTGCCGGTCAGGATCACCACCATGCTCTGGCCCTTGTTGGCCGTCAGCTTGTAATCGAGGGTCTGGCTACCTTGAATGGTGCCGTTGATGGTTGCCCCTGACTCCCCCTTCTTGAACTGCACCTGCTGGGTCTTGATCCCGTCAGCCGCCTGCGCCACGCCCGCAATACCACCGAATAGCGCAGATGCACATACCGCTGCCAGCCATGCTTTTCTCATCATTTGTCATCCCTTGTGTGAATGGAACCCCTGTTACTGTTGCTCAAGGTGGCCCAAAAAACCATCGCCGTTTGCGGCATCGCTCAATCAATTTACCATCACGATCGACCCGCCATCAAAAGGGGCGCCGCAGCGCCCCTTCTCTTTACTCTTTGTCGACCATCAGCTTGATTTGCCCGCCTTGGGCTCATCGAGAGTGTGTTTCACCTCTTCATACCAGAGGTCGTGGTGCTCCTTGGCCCAGGTCTCGTCCACCTCGCCGGTCACCATCCCCTCCAGCGCCCCTTCCAGCTGGAACAGACCCATGTAGATATGGAAGATAAAGCCGCAGATAAGGATCAAGGCGCCTACGATATGGATAAAGCTGGCCCACTCCATCTGACGGCGCAGCTGGCCGAAGATGGGGAAGTCGAGGAACAGCCCGGTCGCCACGACGATGCCGCCAAACCAGATCAGTAGCCAGAAGATCGCCTTCTCGCCGCCGTTGGAGAAGCCCGCCGAGGGGTGACTCCCCTTGTGGGGCCCCAGCATGCCGCCAGCCTTCATAAACCACTGCACATCCACCATGTTGACGATGTTGTGGCGGAACCACTTGATGAGTACACCGAGCAAGCAGAGGAAGAAGAGCGGCCCCACGTAGTTGTGGAACACCTTGGCGAACCAGATCCAGTTCTCCCACACCCCCATGCTCACCACCGGCTTGATGAAGTACTTGCCATAGATGATGGCCAGCCCTGACCCGGAGAGGGTCAGGAACATGGCCGCCGTGGTCCAGTGCAGCGCCCGATCCAGCCGGCTCCAGCGTTTGAGCTTGCGCCCGGTACGCGGTTTGGAGAGCTTGGTCGGCCCCACCGCCCAGTACATCAGGCCGCACATGGCAAGCGATCCGAAGATGGCGATGGCACCCAGCGGCGACACCCACTTGGTCTTCACCTCGAACCAGAGCTGGCCCGGCACCGAGATAAGCACCCCGTGCTCCGGCGAGCGGGAGGTGGTCACCCCCTCCTGCCCATCCTTCACCGCCCGCCAGTAATCGGCGCCGGCAAAGCCGACCGTCTCTTTCTCGGCATCGGCGAAACTTGCGGTACTCACCAGCAGCAGGGCAGCAAACAGGGCCATTAGCCAGGTTTTCATGCTGCCCCTCCCTGCTTGTTCAGCTTGCTGGCGTCGTGGAACAGCTCATCGCCGTTACCCCAGGCGGCATCCTTGGCACCGCGATAGGCAACCCGCTCGCGGAAGATGTCGGAGATCACCTGCGCATCCCCTGCCAGCAGTGCCTTGGTGGAGCAGAGCTCGGCACACATGGGCAGCTTGCCCTCGGCGATGCGGTTGGCACCGTACTTCTGGCGCTCCGCTTCGCTGTGATCCTCTTCCGGGCCACCGGCGCAGAAGGTGCACTTGTCCATCTTGCCCCGATCGCCAAAGGCGGCGGTCTTCGGGAACTGGGGCGCCCCGAACGGGCAGGCAAACAGGCAGTAGCCGCAACCGATGCAGAGATCCTTGTTGTGCAGCACTATGCCGTCGTCGGTGTGATAGAAGCAGTCGGCCGGGCAGACCGCCATGCAGGGGGCGTCGGTGCAGTGCATGCAGGCGACCGAGATGGAGGTCTCCCCCGGCAGGCCGTCGTTGAGGGTCACCACCCGGCGGCGCTGGATGCCCCACTCGAGGGCATCGTCGTTCTCGTTCTTGCACGCCGTCACACAGCCGTTGCACTCGATGCAGCGCTTGGTGTCACACATGAATTTCATTCTGGCCATGGGATCAGGCTCCTACTTTGCGAAAACGGCACAGGGTGACCTTGGTCTCCTGCATCTGGGTGACCGGGTCATAACCATAGGTGGTGACTATGTTGACCGACTCCCCCAGCACATAGGGGTCAGACCCTTCCGGATATTTGGATCGCAGATCCTTGCCCTCGAAGTGGCCGCCGAAGTGGAACGGCATAAAGGCGAGCCCCGGCTTGACCCGCGGGGTCACCAGCGCCTTGACCTTGACCCGGCCCCCTTCCGGCCCCTCAACCCACACATCCTGACCGTCGCGCACGCCGACGTCGTTGGCATCCGCCGGGTTCATCTCGACGAACATCTCCTGCTGCAGCTCGGCGAGCCAGGGGTTGGAGCGGGTCTCGTCGCCGCCCCCCTCGTACTCCACCAGACGGCCGGAGGTGAGGATGATCGGGAACTCCTTGCTGACATCCTTCTCCTGCACCGAGGCATACTGGGTCGGCAAGCGCCACAGACTCTTCGAATCAGGCCAGGTGGCGTAGTCAGCCAGCAAGTCGCGGCGCGGGGTATAGAGCGGCTCGCGGTGCTTGGGCACCTGATCCGGGAAAGTCCACACCACGCAGCGCGCCTTGGCGTTGCCGTAGGGCACGAAGCCGTGCTTGATGGCCACCCGCTGGATACCGCCGGAGAGATCGGTCTTCCAGTTCTTGCCCTCGGCCTCTTTCTTCTCGGCCTCGGTCAGCTCATCCCACCAGCCAAGCTGTTTCATCAGGTCGGCAGTGATCTCGGGATAACCGTCTTCCACCTCGCTCCCTTTCGGCCAGGAGTCTTCGGCGAGCAGCGAGACGCCCTGATACTCGATGCCGAAACGGGCGCGGAAACCACCGCCCCCTTCCGACACCGGAATGCTGGTGTCGTAGAGAATGTGGCTGCCGGGGTGCTTCATCTCAGGGGTACCCCAGCAGGGCCAGGGCAGACCATACACTTCGCCACTGACCGGGCCCCCTTCGGCCTTGAGGTTGGTCTTGTGGAAGGTGTGCCAGTTCTGCTGGTGCGCCTTGAGCCGCTCCGGGCTCTGGCCGGTGTAGCCCACACTCCACATGCCGCGGTTGTATTCGCGGGTAATGTCTTCCAGCAGTGGCTGGTTGTTCTCCACCTTGATGTGCTTGAACAGCTGGTCGGCAAAACCTAGCTTCTTGCTCAGCAGATACATGATCTCGTGGTCGACCTTGGATTCGAACAGGGGTTCTATCACCTTGTCACGCCACTGCATGGAGCGGTTGGTGGCGGTGACGGAACCATAGGTCTCGAACTGGGTGGTGGCCGGCAGCAGGTAGACGCCGTCGGTACGATCGTTCATGACGGCAGCGACTGTGGGATATGGGTCGACAATCACCATCATGTCGAGCTTTTGCATCGCCTTCTTCATCTCGGGGCCGCGAGTCTGGGAGTTGACCGCATGGCCCCAGTAGAACATGGCGCGGATGTTGGAGCCCTGCTCGATCAGATCGGCGTTCTCCAGCACCCCATCCACCCAGCGGGAGACCGGAATGCCGTTATTGTTCATCGGCAACTTGCCGTTGTAGGCCTTGTTGTCGAAGCGCGCCTTGATCCACTCGTAATCCACATCCCACACCCGGGCCCAGTGCTTCCAGGAGCCCTCTTCCAGCCCGTAGTAGCCGGGCAGGGAGTCTGAGGTGACGCCAAAGTCGGTGGCGCCCTGCACGTTGTCGTGACCGCGGAAGATGTTGGTGCCCGCCCCGCTCTTGCCCACGTTGCCGAGGGCCAGTTCGAGGATGCAGTATGCGCGGGTATTGTTGTTGCCTGTGGTGTGCTGGGTACCGCCCATACACCAGACCACGCAGCCGGGACGGTTGTCGGCCAGCAGCTTGGCTGCGCCATAGACCTGCTGCTCGTTGAGGCCGGTAACCCGCTCAACTTCCGCCGGAGTCCAGCGCGCCACCTCTTTTTGCACCTCGTCCATGCCATAGACGCGGGTGCGGATGAACTCTTTGTCTTCCCAGCCGTTCTTGAAGATGTGCCAGAGCATGCCCCAGATAAAGGCGACGTCGGTACCCGGGCGCAGGGAGAGGTACATGTCCGCCTTGGCGGCGGTGCGGGTACGGCGCGGGTCGACCACCAGGATCTTGCAGCCATTGCGCTCTTTCGCCAGCAGGATGTGCTGCATGGCGACCGGGTGGGCCTCCGCCGGGTTGGAGCCGATAAACATGATCGACTTGCTGTTGTGCATGTCGTTCAGGCTGTTGGTCATGGCGCCGTAGCCCCAGGTGTTGGCTACCCCGGCCACCGTGGTGGAGTGGCAGATCCGCGCCTGGTGATCCACGTTGTTGGTGCCCCACAGGGAGGCCATCTTGCGAAACAGGTAGGCCTGCTCGTTGGAGTGCTTGGCGGAACCGAGCCAGTAGACGCTGTCGGGGCCGGACTCCTTGCGAAGGCGCAGCACTTCATTGCCTACCTCTTCGATGGCCTGATCCCAGCTGATGCGTTGCCACTTGCCGCCCACCAGCTTCATCGGGTACTTGAGGCGACGCTCACCGTGGCCGTGCTCGCGCAGGGCCGCCCCTTTGGCGCAGTGACCGCCAAGGTTGAAGGGGTGATCGAATGCTGGCTCCTGACCGGTCCAGACACCGTTCTGCACCTCGGCATAGACGCCACAGCCCACCGAGCAGTGGGAGCAGATGGTGCGCTTCACCTCGACCGGCACGTCGGCCGCCACGGTTTTGGCCTCGGCCCGCTGCATCATGGCAGGGGCCAGCCAACCGGCGGCCACGGCGCCACCGGCCACCAGACCCGAGTTGACCATAAAGGCGCGGCGGGTCAGCCCCTGACCGCGAATGGCCTCATTGCCCTGCTCGCCCACTTGGGGCTGCTCGGCACGTTTTGTCAGTTTCATGAGTTCTCCTTCACTGATCCGGCTCAGTCGGTGCCGCGCAGGGTGCGATAAAAGTCGTGAACATGGGGGGTCTCCCGATAGCCCTTGTCAGGCTCGGTGTCGTGGGTCAGCACCTCTTTACCCACCACCCGACCGGTGGCACCGGCCAGCACGCCTATGGTGGCGACCACGCCAACTCCCTTGATCAGATTGCGGCGGGACGGGTCTTTCAGCTGTTCATCGCTCATTCTTGTGACCTCTGTTGTTGTTCTTGCTGGCGCCTGCGCGCCAGCTTCGCGTCCAATGGGATATCTCGTCTGCTCGTTGTGTTATGCGCAGCTCTTGTTATGCGCAGATAAGGGCGTTCAGCCCGGCACCACGCAGGCGCCAAACGGCAGGCGCAATTCGTTTTCCAGCTTGAAGAAATCTTCGGCAAGGGCGCCGACCGCCCGGTAGAAGCTGCCCCCTTTCGCCTGTTGCTGATCGCGGCAGCAGGCGAGTACCCAGGGGGCAAGGTGGCGCTCATAGAAGCGGTTGCGCTCCGGGTGTTGCTCGCCAATCAGTACCGCCATCACCTCACAGAGGGCGGCGAGATGATCTTCCGGCTCGCACACTCCGCTCTGGCGCTCGAAACCGAGGGACTGCAGATCTGCGCGCAGCACCGCCAGCGGCAGCTCCATCAGGGAGCCAGTGAGATACCAGGAGGCAAACGGCACGATTTCCCCGCGCCCCAGCCCGATAAAGAGATCCTGATACTCCTCGGCAAGCTCGTTTTCGTGGTGGCTGCTGGCCGCCAGCTGCACCAGTCCGAGCCCTCTGGCAAAGGGGCCCGGCATCGGCTGCAACCCTTGCAGCCAGGCAAGCTGTTCGCCACGGGGAGCGGCGCGCCAGAGGCTTGCCAGCAGGGCGTAGAGATCGGCGCTGCTCTGTTCCAGTTCGGTCATGGTCAGTTCGCCAGCCTTTTCGTTATGTTGTTCACTCATCACTGGCCCTCACAACTTGAGCTGGGAGACGGGATCCGCCGCCAGCGCCGCAAACACATCCTTGACCCGACAGTCCTCGCACATCAGCAGCCGCTGGGCGGCCTCGTTCTGGAAGTGGGAGTGACCGGCCAGTTTTTGCTGGATGCGGCGGATCATCGAGGCGGGCGCGAACGGCTTGCCGCAGCGAATGCAGCAGGCAGCCTCTTCGGCTTTGAGGCTCTGCACGGCGCGGCGTGCCTCGGGCACGGGTTGCAGGCGGGGCACCAGTACGATGGCCTGCTCGGGGCACGCCTTTTCGCACATGCCGCACTGGATGCAGTCCTGCTCGATAAAGTTGAGGCCGGGCGCATGCCCCACCGCATGCAGAGCTCGGCTCGGGCAGACCGCCACGCAGCCCATGCAGAGGGTGCAGTCAGCTTCTTTCAATTCCACACTGCCGTAAGGGGCGCCGTGGGGCACCGCCAGCGGCTCGCGGCTCCCTTCGTTGGCCTGCCAGAGGGCATCGAAGGCGGCAAACAGATTCTCCCGTTTATCCCCTTTCAGCGGCTTGTCCAGCAGGGCAACGGTTGGCAGGCCGGAGATCGGCTTATCTTGCTCGGCATCCGGGTTAAACAGGGCGATGCGATCGGCAGCGAGACCGGCGCCCACCAGCAGCACGGCGGCGCTCGCCAGTTCCCGCTCAACCAGTGCACGGACGCTTGCGGGGGCATCATCGCCCAGCACGATGCGCACCGCGCTGGCGCCATAGGCAAGGGCGGCGAACCAGCTCTCGATACCCAAACTCGCGCTCTCCTCCACCCAGAGCGGCAGCCAGTTGGCGGGCAGGCGGGTGAGTTCGGCTTCCACCCATTCGCGCTCGTTTTCACCGGCGATCAGCAACTGAGGCGCGTCGCCGCCCGCCTCCCGATAATGCTTGAGCAATCGCAGCAGGTAGTCGCCGCAGGTGTTGGCATCAGGCTGGTGATAGGCAATCGCCCCGGTCGGACAAGCCGAGGCGCAGCTACCAAAGCCCTGACAGAGATGGGGATCGATCTGGATGCGACCATTGATGGGCTTGAGCGCATCGGTCGGGCAAACATCGAGGCAGCGGCTGCAACCGGGCACGCCACGGGCGGTAAAGGCGCAGGCCTCGGGGTCGAGGCGAAAATAGCGCGGCTTGTCGAAGATACCGGTCAGCGCACAGAGCTCGGCAAGCCGTTCGGCCAAGTCAGCGTCATCGGCCAGATGCAGATAGCCCACCGGCGGGCGCTCCAGCGCAAAGAGCGGGGCGCGGCCCAGATCAGCCACCAGATCAAAGCGCGGTTCGTTCCCCACCGTCGCTTGTTGTGGAAAACAGAGCGCAGCTAGGTTAACCCGCTCACCCTGCCCATTGAGGCCGGTAAGCTGGAACTGGCCGAGATACCCTGTCAGGCTCGGTTCGCGCAGGGTCAGGGCCACGAGGGATACGGTGGCATCGAAAATGGCTTCAAGATCGGCCGCCTCGGCATCGTGGACCGCTTCGCTCACCAGCAGGGTGGGCTTCACCCCGGCGGGCAGCCGGCTGGCGGCGCGGCGAATCCGATCCTCCGGGCCGACCAGCAGCAGGCGCCCCTGGCTCTGGTAAGAGACAGTGGCCGGGATCAGGTTGTCGGTCTTGACCGTATGCTGCAGGGCATAGGCGCGAGCGCGCGCGTTATGCTCGGCCGCCCCCGCCCCATGGGCAAGATTGGAGGCCAGATTTGGGCTCAGATTTGGCAATGTTTGTTCAGTGCTCACATACACTCCTGCGCGCGCCACCTCATGGGATGGGCGCTTGTTGGTAAGCCGAGAGAGCAAGAGGCGAGCCAACTCCCCCGGAAAAAAAGTGACTGACAGGGAGTCAGGATCCTGAGGGTTCCATTCCCCCACCTTTGGTTGGGACATTTTGTCCACCAGAGGAAACCAAAATGTCCCGATCGTCGGTGTGGGTTTGAGAATGGTTATCAGCCAACTCGGGCGGCTCGGCGGCAGGTTCGCTGACAAGCGCCACCGGTTCAGCGGATCCGCTGGCCGGATTGGTCGATTCGCTCTCCGGGGCGGTTACCTGATCCACCAGCCAGTTGCGCAGCCCGGCGGTCAGGGCCGCAGGCAGCAATTCGGGCTGGCTGAAATCCTGGGTGTAGTCGTCGAGCCCATCCGGCTTATGGCTGCGAAACATGGCCCGCAGCGCCTCCCTGTCGGGGAGTTTGGCCTTGCCCGGCTGAGCAGTTTTCAGCTGCGACTCGCCACTCTCCAGCCTCTCAACGGCAAGGGGTTCCCTACTCCCCTTGTCAGTGCTGACTACGGGGCTATCCAGCGCAGCATCTGGAGTTTCAGCTTCGCTACTGCCTTCGATGGGGGCAGCAACCGCCTCGGGGCTAACCTCTTCCCTTGGCTGCAATGCCTGATGCTTGCGCGCCTCACTCTTGCGTGACGACCAGCGCTTGAGGAACTCACTCATGGGCGCTGTTTCCGGCCTTGTTTACGGCACAGGTTACGGCGTCACTGCCACGCTCGCGGCCATCGGGGTAGGTGGCTTTAACGGCGCCGCAGCTGGCTTGATCCTGGCTATCGACACCCAGCTGATCCTGCGCCCGCCCCTTGCCCTTCTTGCCCTTGCGACGGGCCTCCAGCAGCTCGCCGTGACGACCGATAAAGGCCTCCACCCAGGCTTGCAGCGCCTCGGGCAGCGGGCAGGAGAGCACCTGCCGCTCGCCATCCATATAGGCGGCGGCCACGGTCTGGCTCAGGGTGAGGCCATCGGCCACAAAGCCATTGTCCACGCGGCTTCCGGTGACAAACAGGCGGGGCGAACCGGAGCTCAAATTGAAGCGATAATCCCCCCGCTCATCACGAAACAGGGTAAGGGGCAAGGCACCGGCAGCCTCGGGTTCGGCGGGATGGATCGCCGCAATCTCGAAACGGCGGCTCTGCCAGCGGCCAACCTGGCTGTCGATGGCCTTTAACTCCAGTTGCAGCCAGCGCTGCGGGGGCAAGGTATTGGTTGTCTCTTGCACTGTCACGGCTCCCATCAGAAGGTCTCTGCCGGGCCGCCCTCCCCCGTAATCCACCCCGTTCGGGGTGGATCACAGAGGGAACATTCAGGGCGGCCACGGCCATCAATGGGATAAGACTTAGCAAGAGTGGGGCCAAGGCCGGTTTGGTGGCCGATGGGGGTGGCGCGGGCGTAGGTTGGTGCAGAGCGCAGCGAAGCCCAACATGCGACATAAAACCAATCCGTCAGTGCTTGTTCGAGGGAATGGCAATAATCAAATAAGGCCGAATTATCCGATTATTGCCTTTATATGGCTGTTCACGGTAAACGTTGGGCTTCACTTCGTTCAGCACCAACCTACGATTTGGCCCATGATACAAAACTATTCTTCGTAATCATCATACTCTGGTTCTATATATCCAAAGTCGATGGTATTTATAGGACTTACAATTTCAACCTCATCTATAGATAGTTCATCAACCGGGCCATTTAGGTCACCAGAAATTGTAATTAAAATTTCCGACTCGAACTCACGCTCCACTCGTACAGTTACTCCTCCCATCGATACATGATCTCTATCAATAGAGTCATATACAGATAATGAAAAATCACCCTCTGCCTCGACAACAATATTAGCGGAGGCTTCTAACACGACCCAGTCTTCATCCTTATCAACTATACGAAACTCATGCTCAAGCAATGAGAAATCTTTGAACCAGCCATGACTACCATCAGCTTCCCAATAAAACGCTGAATCAGCTTCTTGATCTGGTGTAAATCCATCCAAAGCAGATTCTAAAAGAGAATTTATTTCAGCAAGAAACTTCGTGGCTGAACCTGAATTTAAAGCTGTCTCAAGATTTGCTAACAACGTATATGGTGCATTGGTTTGGTTAAAAACTTCCAAACCGCGAGAAAAATCATCTTGATAGTTTATTCTCGTTGAATTCTGACAAAAATTTTTCCAATCTCCATCTTTGGCAATAGCTAGAACATATTTGTTATTCTTATCAGCCCAAGCTTCAACAGCCATAAGAACTATAGCGTCAGGAAATTCATTTTTCTTTTTCCCTGTCTCTGCAAATGGTGGCTCATTGGAAAAATATTTAGAAAGTAAGTCAGAAACTGAAACGTAACTCCCAGTTTCCAGAACCAAAGCGCCTGTGGAATCTATAAATTTATTCATCCGACTCTCAGCGAGTCCATTAACCTCTTTACTGTCAACAAGCATTTTCTTTGCATCATTCAATTCACTACCATCAAAGAAGAGATGGTCACCAGCCTCATTGAGGGCTTTTTCTAAAGCTGCACGTGAAGCACTAATTTTACTTTCTAAGTGCCGCTGAACTTCATTTTTCACCACATCGGGTAAAATGTATTCTATAGGGCTTTTTTTGAATTGTGACAGTTTTCCCAACAACCCTTTTTCCAGTTTTAATCCATTACCATCAAAAATTGATGTATCGACTAAAATAGCGCCATATTCAATTTCATCATCTGACATTTCTCATGTCCTCACAGAAATAATGTCAGCATTATGATTTAGGTCATACAACTCGTCCAAGGCATACTTTTAATCCAATAAATTCATAATTAAAACTTTAGAGCTCTCCCTCACTTTATAACTACAAACATTATTTTTACATAATCTGGAACAAAACTTGCTGTATCCCTCCCCTTAGATCCCGGCAACCGGTCGCGAGGGGCCCATGACACCGACCTTTATCAAAAGCAATGCTGCCGCCCAGCTCACCATGGCCGTCGAGGTGATGGATGAGCAGGGCACAATGAACACCCGCCAAATCGCCTGTGAGCGGCCACTGACGGTCTACCTCAACTGGAAGGAGATAGTAACCCTGATGACGCTGGGGGCCCGCCCCGAGGCGCTGGTGTTGGGTTATCTGAAAAATCAGGGCTTTATCGAGGACATTGCAGCCATAGAATCGGTGATCGTCGACTGGGAGAGCGAGGCCGCCGCCGTGGTGAGCAGTCAGCAGGCCGCCGATCTCGACAAATCCTTGGAGAAGAAGACGGTCACCTCCGGCTGCGGTCAGGGCACCATGTATGGCAGCGTGATGAAGAAGCTCGAAGGGGTGGTTTTGGCGGCGCCCGAGCTTAAACAGAGCACCCTCTACGCCCTGCTCAAAGCGCTGTCGGCCCATAACGAAACCTACAAGATGGCCGGTGCCGTCCATGGCTGCGCCATCTGTCGCGGCAGCGAAATCCTCTCCTTTGTCGAGGATGTGGGGCGCCACAATGCGGTGGATACCCTGGCGGGTGAGCTCTGGATGCGCGGCGAGGCTGGCCACGACAAGATCTTCTACACCACCGGGCGGCTCACCTCGGAGATGGTGATCAAGGTGGCGCAGATGGGCATTCCGGTGCTGCTGTCACGCTCTGGTGTCACCCAGATGGGGCTGGATCTGGCCCGTCAGCTCGGTATAACCATGATTGCCCGCGCCAAGGGGCGCCATTTCGAGGTATTCAGCGGCCACGACCATATCGAGCTGGACGAGAAGCCGCCGGTGCTGGCGCCCAGTCCGGCTGGTCGCGGGATGCGGGATTAAACCATGAACGAGTTTATGAACGTCAAGCAGGTGGCGGAATACCTCGATCTCAACGAGAAGAAGGTCTACCAGCTCGCCAACGAGGCGCGCATCCCCGCCACCAAGGCGACCGGCAAGTGGCTGTTTCCGCGATCCCTGCTAGATCGCTGGCTTCTCGGCAGTTGCCACGAGGGGGTGATGAACGACCGGCTGCTGCTGGCGGGCTCGGACGACGTGCTGCTGCACTACGCCAGCAGCCGGCTGGCACAGCAGCTCGGCACCCAGGCACTGGTGGGCTACACCCCGTGCGGCACCCGACAGGGGCTGGCGATGCTGGCGCGCGGCCATGTGGATCTGTGCGCCATCCACTGGGGGCAGGCCGAGGAGGCGCACCTGCGCCACCCGGCGCTGGTGCAGCAGTATCAGGGCCACCGGCAATGGGTGATCGTTCATGGATTTCGGCGGGTGCAGGGGCTGGTGCTGCGGCAAGGGCTGCAACCCAAGGAGGCGAAAGAGGCGCTCGACTGGCGCTGGGCCATGCGCCAGGAGGGGGCCGGCAGCCAGCGCGCCCTGCAGGAGTGGCTGCAAACGCAAGGCGAGTCGCTGACCCGGCTGGAGCGCACCCTCGAGGTCAATAGCGAGCGGGAGCTGGCCGCCGCCATCAGCCGCGGCGATGCGGATGTCGGGCCCGGCGCCCGGAGCACCGCCACCGAGTTTGGCCTCGGCTTTATGCCCTTGTCGCAGGAGTGCTTCGATCTGGTGATGCCGCAGGGGGTCTTCTTTCGCACCCTGCTGCAGCAGTTGATCGGCTGGCTGCAATCCCCAGAGGGGCGCGAGCTGGCGGCCCGCCTCGGCGGCTATGACCTGACCCAAAGCGGCAAGCTGGTGTGGAGCCCGCAGTAAATAACCACTCACCCACCGACAAAACAGCCCGCCAACCATGTTGACGGGCTGTTTTTATCACGGGCCTTTTTATAACCGCCTCAATCGCTTGTCTCACGCCCCTCGGCATTGAGGGCGATGCGCCACCCTTCCAGTTTCGCGGGCTCGCTGCCGCTGGGTAGCAGGGCGTGGCTGCGCAGCCGCACAGTAAAGCAGCTCCCCTGCCCCGGGGTAGAGTCCACCAAGAGCTCGCCACCCCAGCGGCTGATGATGCGGTGGCTCAGGGCCAGCCCCAGACCGGTGCCGGTAGCGCGGGTGGTGAAGAAGGGGTCGAAGATCTTGTCGATAATGGCCGCCTCGATGCCGCTACCGTTGTCGATCACCCGTACCTCGGCCCCGCGCAGCTGACCCAGTTCATCGACCCAGTCGCGGCTCTCGACCCGGATCTCCCCCTGCTCCCCCAGCGCGTGGCTGGCGTTGACCAGGAGGTTTATCAGCACTTGCAACAGCTGCTGGCGATCCGCCTCAATGGGCTGCTGGGCCCTGAGATCGGCCACCAGCTCCACCTGCTGCTGACGCAGGGCGGAGCGCACCAGGGTCAGGCTCTCCTCGATGATGGGATTGAGGTGCTGCCACACAGGCGCCGTCTCATAGTCGCCGGGGCGAGAGTATTGCAGCAGGCTGCGGGTGATGGCACGAATGCGCTCGATCTGGGCCAGCACCAGTGCCAGCTCCTCGCTGACCGGCTCGGCCGCCTCCCCCAGCTCCAGCTTCATCAGCTCCACATTGCCGAGGATCACCGCCAAGGGGTTGTTGATCTCGTGGGCCACCCCGGCGGAGAGCTCGCCGAGGGCTGCCAGCTTCTCGCTGATCAGCAACTGCTGGCGCGCCTCGGTCAGCATATGGATATGATCTTCCAGCTCGGCGGTCTTCTGCTCGAGACTTTGGGTACGCTCGGCCACCTTCTGCTCCAGCTCGTCGGCACTGCGGGCCATCTGCTGCTGGTGCGCTTCTTGCCTGTCCAGCATGGCGTCAAACTGGCGACCGAGCTGGGCCAGCTCGTGATCGGGATCGAGGGCCAGCGGGCCGATGCGAGCCGACTCCCCGGCCTGCACCTGCCGCACCACCTTGTGCATCCGCTCGATGGGGGAGAAGAGATCCCGCGCGCCGCGATAGACCAGCAGGCCGGAGAGCAGCAACAGCAGCACTACGCCGGACCCCAGCTCCACCAGATTGGTGAGGTAGGTACGGATAATGGGCCACTCGAGAAAACCGACATAGAGCATACCGATCCGCTCGCCCCTGGCTCCCAGCAGCGGCTCGTAGCCCGAGACATACCAGGCGTCGTGGACGAAGGCGCGGTCAACCCACATCTCCCCCCGTCCCAGCACCTGCTCGCGCACCGGCGGCGAGACCCGGGTACCCACCGCCCGGCCCACCTGACGGCTGCTGCTGACCGGCACATTGGTGCTCACCCGCAGATCGTCGAGAAACAGGGTGACGGTGCCAACGCTGCCATCCGGCAGGGTATTTTTGGCAAACACCTGCCCCTTGAGCTCATCCACCAGCCGGGTGCTGCCGTTGACAAGCTCGCCCCCCTCCAGCACGGCCCAAAGGGAGCCGTCGCGGCCCATCACAGGGGTCAGTGACAGGCTGATCAGCCCCCTGTCCTCCACCACCCTGGTGCCATCCCGCTGCCACAGCACGGCCCGTTTGGCCAGTTGCGGGGAGAGGGCGAGCATCTCCTGCTGCGACCAGACCACAAAGTGACTGACGCTGCGCCCAGCCGTGAGGGCGGCGCGCTCCTGCGCCGTCAGCTGATCCAGCTCGGGGCCGCGGCGCAAGCGCAGAAAATCGAGGCCATAGCTGGCCGCCAGCGGCATTACCCAGTCATGCAGCTGATCCGGCGATTCCCGCAGCCGCAGCTGAAAGGCCCAGGCATCGCGCAGATGCTCCAGATGCTCGGTCTGGCGCTGCTGCTGCACCGTGATGGCGTGATGGGCCACCCCGAGATCGCTGCGCACCGTAGTGAGCAGGTTCTGCCAGCTGTAGGTGAGGGTCCAGTAGAGGGTGAGCGCTATCATGCCCACCAGAGTGAGCATGATGGGCACCGAGGTGAGCAGCAGCAGGCGCCAGCGCACCTTGGTGCGGACGCAACGGGGCAACAGGGCGCGCATACAGCGGGAGAGCAGGGTCAGTTTCATCGCCCCCCCATCCAGTTAGCCTTCCTCATTCGATGGCCCACTCCTTGAACTTGCGATCCAGCGTCTTGCGCGCCACCCCGAGCACCCGGGAGGCGGCCGACTTGTTGCCATCATGGCTGGCCACCACTTGCAGGATGTGGGCTTTTTCTACCTCCGCCAGCGGCCACGCCAGCGGATAGCCCTCCTCGCTCGCGCCCTGTTCGGCAGGCTTGCTGCTCTGCCAGTAATCCGCCGGGGGCTTGCCCAGCAGCAGGCAGCGCTCGATAAGGTTGCGCAGCTCCCGCACGTTGCCGGGCCAGGGGTAGGCCTGCATCGCCACCACATCCTCGTGGGTCCAGCTCAAGGAACCCATCCCCATCTCGGCGGTGAGCTGGCGGGTGAAGTGGTGTACCAGCGCGGGGATATCGTCGATGCGTTCGCGCAACGGGGCGACCGGCAGCGCCACCACGTTAAGGCGATAGAAGAGATCTTCGCGAAAGCGGCCCGCCTCCACCTCGGCCTTGAGGTTGCGGTTGGTGGCGGCAACGATGCGTACATCCACCGCCAATTCGCGCTCGGCCCCCACCGGGCGGATGGCCTTCTGTTCCAACGCCCGCAACAGGGAAGCCTGCATGGCGAGCGGCATCTCGCCGATCTCGTCGAGAAACAGGGTGCCCTGATGGGCGACCCGGAACAGGCCGTCGCGCCCCTTGCGGGCGCCGGTAAAGGCCCCCTGCACGTGACCAAACAGCTCGCTTTCCAGCAGCTCCGGCGCGATGGAGGCGCAGTTGAGGGGCACAAAGGCCCCCATCCGGCCAGAGAGTTGATGCAGGGCGCGGGCCACCAGCTCCTTGCCGGTGCCGGACTCCCCCTCCACCAATACGGCGGCATTGGAGGGGGCTACTCTGGCGATGAGCGTCTTGAGCTCGCGGGTCTTGGCACTGTCGCCAATCAGGGTGGGCGGGAACAGCTTGCTCACCTCCCGGCGCAGCAGCAGGTTCTCCCGCTCCATCTGGCGGCGCTCGATGACTCTGTCCACCGCCTGCACCATCTGATCGAGGTTGAAAGGCTTGAGGATAAAGTCGCTGGCGCCGAGGCGCAGCGCCTTGAGGGCGGTCTCCATATCGCCAAAACCGGTCATGAAGATGATGTCGCTGCGGCGGGTGGCGGGGTCTATGGCCTCATGCCACTCGATGCCGGAGCGCCCCGGCAGCCGGATGTCGGCGATGATAAGGTCAAAGTGAAGGCGGCAGCGCAGGGCTTCCGCCTCCTCCACGCTGGCGGCAGTCTCAATCTGGGCAAAACGCTTGGCCAGCGCCTTGGCCAGAAAGCTGCGCATGCCGGGCTCATCGTCAACGATAAGCAGGGAGAGGGCAGACCAGCGGCTGGGAGGGAGTGTCATGGAAAAAAGTACCTCGGATGCACGTACGGTCGGTGAATGTCCCGATAACCGGAACCTTAGTGGGACATTTTGTCCTTACCGTATCAAAAGCACCAACACCAATTATTAAAAGCGATAACAAGCTCACCTAATTGATTCTAATAAGCTTCTGTTTTTAAACGGCAAACCGTGAATACAGCGGCAAAGGAACAGTTTGGCACCCTGCTTGCTTACTCTTGCCCTCTCCTCAGCCACCCTGAAAAAGTTGCATCACGATGACGATAAAAACCAGCCTCAAACGTTTTGCCCTCTCCCTCGCCACCAGCCTGCTGATCGCCGGTGCGGCCCACGCCGAAGCTGATACTAATGCCACAAAAGCGCCGATCCGCCTCGCCACCACCACCAGCACCGAGCAGTCCGGTCTGCTGGGCTGGCTGCTGCCCCAGTTCACCAAGGAGACTGGTTATCCGGTGCAGGTAATGGCGGCCGGTACCGGCCAGAGCCTGAAGATGGGTGAGAACGGCGACGCGGATCTGGTGATGACCCACGCCCCCTCTGCCGAGAAGAAGTTTGTCGACGCAGGCTTTGGCATCGAGCCAGTGCACCTGATGTACAACGACTTCGTTATCGTCGGCCCGGCCAACGACCCGGCGGGTCTGGCCAAATTGCACGACGCGGCCAAGGGGCTGCAAGCCATCAAGGAGCAGGGCCAGACCTTTATCTCCCGCGGTGACGAGTCCGGTACCCACATCAAGGAGAAGACCCTGTGGCAAGCCGCTGACGTCAAACCCGAGTTTGCCGGCTACAAATCCATCGGCCAGGGGATGGGCCCGACCCTGACCATGGCCTCCGAGCTGGGTGCCTACACCCTCACCGACCGCGGCACCTGGCTCGCCTACCAGAGCAAGCTGGATCTCGCCGTACTGCTGGAGGGTGACAAGCGCCTGTTCAACCCCTATCAGGTGATCCTGGTCAACCCCAAGCGCTACCCGGATCTCAACACTGAAGGGGCGCGCACCCTGAAAAACTGGCTGATCTCCGAGCATGGCCAGAAGCTGATCGGCGACTTCAAGGTAGCCGGTCAGGCGCTGTTTGTAGCGGATGCCAACGGGAAATAATGGCAACGCTGACCGCTAAACTGACATTGATGGCCCTCCCCCGGTTCGCTGAGGGAGGCGCCTGATGCCGACATTGATCGACACGACATTAGCGGCCCTCGCCCTGCTGTTCAGTGGTGACACCGAACTGTGGCAGGTGGTGGGGGTCTCCTTCTCCGTCTCCTGCATCGCCCTGCTGTTGGTGCTGCTGCCCGCCTTGCTGCTGGGCTTTGCCCTGGCCTATCTGCCGCTGCCCGGCCGCTGGCTCTGGCTCTCCTGCATCAATACCCTGCAATCGGTGCCGACTGTGGTGATTGGCCTCTTGCTCTACATGCTGCTGTCGCGGGCCGGCCCCTTTGGCGACTGGAAGCTGCTCTTTACCCAGCAGGCGATGGTGGTGGGGCAGATGCTGATCGCCTTCCCGGTGATCGCTACCATGGCCCACGCGGCGTTTGTCCAGAGCGACCGGCGCGCCTGGGAGACCGCCCTGACCCTGGGGGTCTCCTGGCCCAAGGCGCTGATCGGCCTGATGCACGAGTGCCGCTTTGGCCTGCTGGCCGCCATCATCGGCGCCTTCAGCCGCATCGTCACCGAGGTGGGCTGCTCCATGATGGTGGGGGGCAATATCCTGCACTTTACCCGCAATATCCCCACCGCCATCGCGCTGGAGACCCAGAAAGGGGCCTTCACCCAAGGGGTGGCGCTCGGCATAGTGCTGCTCACCCTCGCCCTCTTGCTCAACCTGCTGCTGACGGCCTGTCGCGGCCACAGCTATCTGAAGAACTGACCATGCCCCCACTGTGTACCAACAGGAGTACCCCATGGCCCTGACCGCCCACCAGCTGACGATGCGCTTTGGCGAACGCCAGCTGTTCGAGATTGACCGGCTCGCCATCGCACCGGGGGATGCCATCTGGCTGCATGGAGCCAACGGGGTGGGCAAGACCACCTTGCTCAAAATCCTGGCGGGGCTGCTGGCACCCACACGCGGCCACACCAATCTGCCGGGGCGCTGGCAACAGCGGCTCAACCGGTTGCTCAAGCGGGATCTGGGGCCGGGCCGGGTTACCTATCTGCACCAGACTCCCTATCTGTTCGATCGCACGGTGCACGACAACGTGGCCTGGGCGCTCGATAAACAGCTCGGCAGCGAGATCCGGGTGTTCGAGGCGCTGCGCCGGGTCGAGCTGGAGGGGTTGGCGCGGGAGCACATCAGCATTTTGTCCGGTGGCGAACGGCAACGGCTGGCGATGGCCCGTGCCTGGGCACTGCAACCGGCCTTTCTGCTGATGGATGAGCCCACCGCCAATCTGGATACACATTCGGTTGCCCTGATGGCCGCATTGGCGCAAGATCTACGGGAACATGGCAGCGGCCTGGTAGTCATCAGCCACCAGAGCAATGCCCTGACCGACCTGTGCGAGCGGCAATGGACCCTCGCCCGTGGCCAGCTGCAAGAGACGACCCCTTTAAAAATCATCGAGCGACATGACTTCAAAAAGCGACAGCCACTCTGATCCCGTTGCCGTATCAGCAGTGATCCTGGCAGGAGGCCGCGCCACCCGGATGGGGGGCGAAGACAAGGGATGGGTAGCACTGGCGGGACGCCCTCTTATCGACCATGTTTTGGCGCGCCTGCGCCCCCAGGTAGATGAGGTATTGATCAACGCCAACCGCAGTCAGGCCCGCTATCAGGCGCTGGCCCCGGTCATCAGCGATGACAACAACGACTATCTCGGCCCGCTGGCGGGCATGCAGGCAGGTCTTGCTGCCGCCCGTCACGACTGGGTGTTGTTTGTCCCTTGCGATGGCCCCGCCCTGCCGCTGGATCTGATGAGCCGCTTTCGCGCCGCCCTGACCCCGGATACCGAGCTGGTAGTGGCCCACGATGGCGACTGGTTGCAACCCGTGGTGGCCCTGCTGCACAAATCCCTGCTCCCCTCCCTCACCGCTGCGTTGGCAGAGGGAGAGCGCAAAATCGATATCTGGTTTGCCCGCCACAATATGGCGGTGGTGAGCTTTGCCGATCAGCCGGATGCCTTTATCAATCTCAATAGCCCTGCCGAGCTGGCCGCCTACGAGGCCCGTCTGCTCGCCCCGGCTATCGACCCCCAACAAGGAGTCACCTCATGACCCCGGCCCCCACCCTTCCCCTGCTCGGCTTCGCCGCCTGGAGCGGCACCGGCAAGACCACCTTGCTGGAGCAGTTGATCCCCCTGCTGGTGGATCGCGGCCTGCGCATCGGGGTGCTCAAGCACGCACACCACGACTTTGATATCGATCAGCCGGGCAAAGACAGCTATCGTCTGCGCAAGGCGGGTGCCCAGCAGATGATGGTCGCCTCCCGTCGTCGTCATGCTCGCATTACTGAAACAACGCACGGCGAGACCGAGCTGGCCGAAGCGGACTTTCGCCAGCTGCTGGCCAGCTTCGATCAAACAGAGCTCGATCTGCTCTTGGTCGAGGGGTTCAAGCACGAACACTTCCCGAAAATCGAGCTGCACCGCGCCGAGATTGGCAAGCCGCTGCTCTTCCCCGAAGACAGCGACATCATCGCGCTGGCCAGCGATCAGCCCCAACAGAGTGGCGAACAACAGCAGACAAGCCTGCCTCGCCTCGATATCAACGATCTGGCGGCCATTGCCGACTTCGTCTGCCGCTGGCTTGACGGCTGCCAGAGCAAGGAGCCGGAGGCGGGCAAGGGCTTTCTCTCGGTCGAGGCGGCCCGCAACGCCATTCTGGCGGCCCTCACCCCGAGCACGGCCTGCAGCGACAAACCGCTGGCCCAGAGCCACGGCGCCGTGCTGGCCGCCGATCTGATAAGCCCTATCAATGTGCCGCCCCACGCCAACTCGGCGATGGATGGCATTGGCCTTCGTAGCGACGATCTCGCCGCCGGCCGCTGGCAACTGGTGGGGGAAGTGCTGGCAGGCCAGCAGCGCCACGAGCCTGTGCTGGCCGGTCAGGCGGTGCAGATCATGACCGGCGCCCCGCTGCCCCCCGGTGTCGATACCGTGGTGATGCGTGAAGAGACGCTGATTGAAGGTGAGTGGGTTACGGTCACCGCACCGATCCAGGCGGGACAGAATGTGCGCCTCGCCGGGGAAGATCTCGCCAAAGGTGCGGTCGCCATCCCGGCCGGTACCTGGCTTGGCGCCCCCCAGCTGGGGCTGGCGGCATCACTCGGTCAGGCATCGCTCTGCGTGCGCACCCCGCTGAAAGTGGCGCTGTTCAGTACCGGCGACGAGGTACAGGCCCCGGGCGAACTGCTCGCCCCCGGCCATATCTTCGACAGCAACCGCTTCACCCTGATGGCCCTTATTCGCGCCGCCGGTTGCGAGGTGATGGACCTTGGCATCATTCCCGATGACAAGACCATTCTGCGCCAGCAGCTGGAGCAGGCCGCCGCCAGCGCCGATCTGGTGCTGAGCTCGGGCGGGGTCTCGGTGGGCAATGCCGACTTTATCAAGCTGGTGCTGGCGGAGCTCGGCCAGATCGATTTCTGGCGCATCCAGATGCGGCCGGGCCGCCCGCTCGCCTTTGGCAAGCTGGGGCAGACCCCCTTCTTCGGCCTGCCGGGCAATCCGGTGGCGGCGATGATCTGCGTGCTGCAGTTTGTCGAGCCCGCCATCGCCCGCTTGCAAGGCAAGCGGTGGCAGCCGCTGCGCCTCTCGGCACTGGCAGACGAGAAGATGAAGAGCCGCCCGGGACGCACCGAGTTTCTGCGCGGCATCTTTCATCAGGACCGTAACGGCCAGCTGCGGGTGCGCACCACAGGGCCACAGGGCTCGGGCATTCTCAGCTCCATGAGCGATGCCAACTGCCTGATTGAAATCGTACCGGATCAACCCGGGATCGCCGTTGGCGAGCGGGTCTGGATCCACCCCCTGCAGGGACGACTGGCCTAAATCCCGACGGGGCGTCGGCCGGATGCACGGCGCCCCGTCACCCACCTGACAGGAGGCAGACCGTGCGTCTTGATGCCCCCCTCTCCCGACTCGATCTGCTGGTCTATGGCCGCTACCGGATCGTCCATGGCCTGCGCATTGCGCTCGCCTTTATGCTCACCTTTCTGCTGACCCGCGAGCTGAAACTGCCGGAGAGCACCTGGCCGCTGATAACCTTGGTGGTGGTGATGGGCCCCATCTCGTTTTGGGGCAATGTGCTCTCCCGCGCCCTGCAGCGGGTGGTGGGCACCATCTTCGGCGCCAGTTGCGGGGTGGTGGCGCTCTATCTCGAGATCTACTCGCTACCACTTACCCTGATCTGGTGCGGGTGCATCATGTTCCTCTGCGGCTATCTGGCCCTCGGCAAGCGCCCCTATGTGGGGCTGCTGATCGGCATCACCCTGGGAGTCACCATGGGGGCCATGCCGGGGGATATAGAGACGGCGCTGTGGCGCAGTGCCGATGTGATACTGGGCTCCCTGCTGGCGCTGCTCTTTTGCAGCATCTATCCCCAGCGGGCCTACAGCCACTGGCGCCTGCAGTTGCACCAGATCTTGCAGCAGTCGGGGCGGCTCTATCACACCCACCTATCCCCCAATGTGCTGGAGCGCCCGCGCCTCAAGCACAATCTCTCCCAACTGCTGGCACAGACCGGCAAACTGCGGGCCCTGCTGGCCCCGGCGGCCAAGGAGACACGCCACAGCGTCGCCCTGTTTGATGCGGTGCAGGTCACCATGCGCAACACCCTCTGCACTCTTGAGATGCTGGCCAACACCTACTGGAACGATCGGGAGAGCCACTTCCTGATGCAGAGCACGGCTGCGCTGCAAGCCTGCCATCTGGCCACCGAGGAGGCGATCAACCAGCTTGCCCTGATGATGCAAACCGGTGACGGTCGCGGGGCCGATGCCGCCATCGCCCGCCTGCACGAGGTGGCGACCCAGGTATCGCTGCCGCCCAACGCAGAGGCAGCCATCAATGGCTACCTCTGGCTCAACGTCCAGCTGACCGAACAGCTCACCCACCTGCGCCGCCTGCTGGGACTGATCCTCACCCCGCCCCATCGCAAGCAGCCGGACTAGGCCCAATGCAAAACGCCCCGCAGTTGCGGGGCGTTCTTGTCGGCATAGGCACTGATGATCAGGTCGCCGTGCGGGCGTTCTCGCTCATCTGCTCCAGCTCTGACCGGGTCAGGGTAGAAACAAACTTGCCATCAAAATAGATATCCATCAGCTCACCACGCTTTTCTCCGCGCATCATGCTGCTGCGACCATCCAGATAGTGCACCTCCATCTGGGCGGTATGCTCGTCCGGGTAGCTGATCTCCACCTCGCGTACCCCTTGCGGCAGCATGGCCAGCGGCACCGTCTTGAGGGCCGGATCCAGATGCTGGTTCACCTTGATCACCGGATCGGCTTTCATGTCCACCACAGCCGGAGATTTGCCGGTGATGGGGTTCTTGCCAGACCAGAACTCGATGGTATTGAAGACGAACAGGTCAGCGGTCGCGGCCAGACCGTAGACAGGGGAGAGCAGCATAAAGACCCCGGCACGAGCGTAGCGGTTATCCACCACGCTCAGGTTGCCCTTGGTGACCATGCCGGAAAGCCCCATCTGCCCCATACAGCCGCCCAGACCCATGCTCGCGACCATAACCAGCAGGGCCATTGCCCGCCCCTTCTGTTGTAATGCCATCTTGTTCTGTTCCTGCTCTGAAATAAATGAGGCGGCAAGCCTAATCAAGGGGCCAGAAGAGGACAATTCACAATGGCGGGACGATACAGGAGGGGTTCAGATTGGCGTACCAAGTGAGCAATAAATAAGCACCGATGGAATAATCATCCATTCGGTGCCTCGTTCAACAACCAATAACCGTCAGGAGCCGATGGCCAGATTGGAGACTGTCTCGGTCACATTGATGGCGCCCTGCTCGATCTGTGACATCACGCCACTCACCTCGCCGATCTGCTCCTTGCCACGCTGGGCACTGGTGGCCACCTCATTGATGTTGCCGGTGATCTGGGCCGTCAGTTCGCGGTTTTTCTGAACCACGCTGGCGATCTCGCCGGTCGAGAGGGAGGTGCGCGCAGCCAGCTGACGTACTTCGTCGGCCACCACCGCAAAACCGCGCCCCTGATCGCCGGCCCGGGCTGCCTCAATGGCGGCGTTAAGGGCCAGCAGATTGGTCTGCTCGGCAATACTGCTGATGGTAGATACGATGGCTTCAATGCTTTTCGACTGCTCATTGAGCTGGCCAATCAGACCGGAAGTGCGGCTCACCTGTTCGGAAATGGCGCTGGAGATGGCAACCGATGCCGCCAGCAGTTCAGACCCGGTTTCGGCAAAGCGGGTGGTCTCCTGCGAAATGGTCTGGGCTATGTTGGCCGCCTCGCTCACTGCCTGGGCGCGCTTGATCCGCTCTGTCACCTCACTGGCAAACTTGATCACCTTGACCACCTTGCCGCTCTCATCCTTGATGGGGTTGTAGGTAGCCTCCAGCCAGATCTCGTTGCCGTGGCTGTCACGACGACTGAACAGCCCCGACTTGAGCTGGCCGTGGGCCAGATCGTCCCAGAAGTGGGGTTGCTCGCGATAGAAGCTCTCATCGCAAAACAGCCTGTGATGCTGCCCCTTGAGCTGCGAAAGGGAGTAACCGACGCAGGAGAGGAAATTCTGATTGGCCGTCACAATCTCCCCCTTGGGGGTGAACTCGACAATGGCGAGTGCCCGATCGAGTGCCGAGATGATCGCTTTCTGACGACTCAACTGCTGATAACTCTCGGTGATATCGGAGGCTATCTTGACGACCCTGACCACCTTGCCCTCAACCTTGACCGGGAAGTAGGTAGCCTCCAGCCACAACTCCCTGCCATGTTTGTCAATGCGCTGGTAGATGCCACTGTGGGAATGCCCCTGACGCAACTGTTCCCAAAACTGGGCATAGGAGGATGACTGGGCGTAGTGGGCATCACAAAAGATCCGGTGGTGTTTACCAATCACCTCCTGCTCGCTATAGCCCACCACACTCAGAAACAGCGGGTTCGCCTCGAGGATCTCGCCACTTGGTGTGAAACTGATGGTAGCGACACCGACTTTTACTGCATCAATAAATGCCTGGGCCTGGGCCAACTGCATTTGACACGCTTGTAATTCCGCTTTGAGTTTGAAGTTGAACATCTTGCCCTGCCCCTCTGTTACCTGTTTACAACTACATCACATCTGCATGAACTTTAGACGAGAAAGCAGAGGGATAACGGGGTCCCATCGATTAAGGTGCCAGATCCCACTCCAGATAGGCCGGATTGGCGACAAAGCCGATCCGCTCATAGAGTGGACGCCCCTGCTCGCTGGCATGGAGCCACACCTTTCCCAGCTGACGCGATCTGGCAAAGGCCGTTATGGCATCGAGCAGCGCCGTGGCGATCCCCTGCTGGCGCCATTGTGGCCGCGTATACATGTTGAGCAGATACCCCTCCATCCCCGCCAGATTGCCGGGATAGGGCGGCCGTTCAAACAATGCCAGCGTCCCTGCCGCCACGATCTGTTTGCCGCCCTCCTGCGTATCGGCCTCAGCCAGCCAGGATAGAGCCCTCTCTTCACTCATCGCCCGGGTAAAGTAGTCAAGGGTGGCCTGCCACAAGGCCGGGTCTGCCTGCGGCGTCACCAACTCACCGACCTCACAAAACAGCTCCATGCGCAGCGCCACCAGTGTGGGAATATCTGCGGCCCTTGCCTGACGAATGATCATTGGCTGCTCCTTTTCTCTCATGGGAAATTTCGCCGGCCGTCATTATGACAAAGAGCGCCTTGTGGCGCTCTTTGTCATTGGGGAAATCACTGATAAATCAATGGCTGCGACGTGTCAGCCAGTGATCCAGGCTCAGCACACCGCCGCCCCAGATGATAAGGATCAGCAGCATCCAGCCCCACAGCTGGTGATCGTAAAAGCCACCCGCCCAGAGGGTCGGGTAGGAGATCACCGCCATGATATTGAAGCCAAACAGCAGCAAGGCGGCCGGGCGAGTAAAAAGCCCCGCCAGCAGGAAGAGCGGCAACAGCAGCTCGGTCGCCGTACCCAGATAAGCAGCCCACAACCAGGGCAGCAGGGGCACCTGATACTCGGATTCAAACAGATAGAGGGTGGAATCCCACGCCGTCAGCTTGAGCCAGCCTGAAGTGATAAAAACCGAGGCGACCCAAAGCCGTGCCAACAACAGCACACCAGCACTGCTCCAGCGCGGCAAATCACCACTCGAGCTGGCCAGCGCCAGCCATTTGTTTGCCATCATGGCATTACCTCCATATCCACCAGCAGACCAAGGGTTATCAGGCGAGTGAGATGTTCACTGGCCGCAGGGTCGGCCGCAAGCAGATCGACCAGCGCCGTACCGGCGAGACAATCCTGTAGCAGCGCCCACTCACCCGCCGTCAGGGGCAAGGGGGCAACCCGGCAATCCGGCTGTTTCTTCAGTGCCAACCAGACGGGGGCATCAAGCACCTCCACCGCTTCACCACAGTGCAGCGCCATCTGCCACAGGGCCAGCACCGGATAATCGCTGGCAACCAGCAGCAGATCCGTGGCTGGCAACAGCCGCAGCCGCTCCCATTGTTGCGGCGATAATGCGGCCAGACGCTCGGCTGGCCAGCAGCGTGATTCCAGCGGCAGCAGACTGGCACGCTCAAGCTGCCATTCGAACTGAGCCAGCGCCTCCAGCCAGGGCAGCCCGGTTGTAGTCGGCAAGCGGGCCAACCATTGGCCAAATCCGGCGCCATAATGCATGACGCACCCTTCCTTGAGCGGCTCGGCCAATACGAAGCCACGGGCCGCCGCTGCAAAAAAGTCATCCCCGACCATAGCCTTGACGGCGGGATAACTGCTCGCCAGCACCTCGCCAAGGCTCAGGATGAAGTGGTTGCGATAGACCTGCAGCACAGATTCGGCAGAAAAGAGCCGGGAGCTGATGTGAGGGGAAATGGCGTCAGGCGCCCCCAGCAGACCATCGGCAAAGTGCTGTTGCAGCTGTGCCAGTTCAGCCATGGGCCACCTCCCGTGGTGCACTCATGGCACGCGCCTCATCCAGAATGGCGCCGGCCTTCGCCGCCTCTGCCAGCAAGACCGACAGCGGCGGGATCTCGAGGTCCCACTCAATCAGGGTGGGAATGGCCTGCTTGCGGCAGATCTGGCGATAGAGTTCCCAGACCGGCTCCACCACAGGGACGCTGTGGGTATCGATATAGAGGGAGCCTTCCGGCAGCTGTTTCTCGGTATAACCGGCCAGATGGATCTCCCCGACGGTGGCGAGATCGATCGCCGCCAGATACTCATCGCAAGAGAAACCGTGATTGAAGGCACTGACATAGAGATTGTTGAGGTCGAGCAGGATGCCACATTCGCTGCGCTGCTGCAGCTCGGCCAGAAATTCCCACTCGCTCATCTCCCCGGGCAGTTGCAGATAGGAGGAGGGATTTTCAATCAACATGCGGCAACCCAGGGTCTGTTGTACCTGCTGGATCTTGTCGCTCATGTTGCGCAGGGAGGCTCGGGTATAGGGCACCGGCAGCAGATCGTTGAAGTAACGCCCACCAATGCTGCCCCAGCTGAGATGTTCGGAGATCCGTACCGGTTTGATCGCCGCGGCCAGTGTCGACAACTGCTGCAGATGGTGCGGATCGAGCGGGTCGGCAGAACCGAGGGACATGCCAACGCCGTGAAGACTGACGGGGTAGTGCTGCGCCAGTTCGGCGAGCACCTGAAAACCGTGACTGTGCCATTCGAAGTAATTTTCACTGTGCACCTCCAGCCAACCGACTGCCGGCAGGGTTTGCCGGATCTCATCGTAATGGGGAGTGCGTAATCCGATACCAATCAAAGGGTTCATCGCAAGACTCGCTTTCGCCAATCAGAGAAGATGCAGGGGGCGACCCATTGGCCATCCCCTGCCCGATGTCTCTTACTTGGGTTGCAGCGAACCGCCGACCAGCTTCTCGCACAGCCCTTTGGGCATCACCACAAAGGCATCACCCTGAGCATCTTCCTTGGCGGTACCGGCGCAGGAGCTGCTCTTGGTCGCACAGTCATTCTTGCTGGCCTTGACCACGCCGTAGCACTTCTCCTTTTCATCGGCAGCCATTGCTGGTGCCGCGATAAATTGGGCGCCCAGCGCCAGCAGACCGGTCATGGCGGAGGCGATAGCAGTGCTTTTTTTAACATTCATGTTCATGTTCCTTTTGATGTCGTTGGATGTTGCTGATATCCCCGATTTGTCGCAACCGGGTACCTGCAATAGAACCGGCAAACGGGATATTCCCTTTCAAAAAAAACATAAAAAGAGTTAAAAAACCCAAAGGAAAACACTCAATGAATTGATTTTAAACAACTATTTCATCATTGAAAATTTCTCGACGACCACCCATTAATGAACGAGGAAAGTGCCATATGGTGCTTTCATCCCGTTAATCTTCTTCACTGCTTCCATCAAAAGAGATGTGTCAGACATAAAAAATCCCCGCCAACAGGCAGGGCTGGATGCAACTTTAAAGAAACAAGAAATAAACAATCTGAGTAGTGTTGGGAGGCAGGAGTTGCGGCATACAGATAAAAAAAGAGACAGCTTTGGCTGTCTCTTTTTGCACATGGTGCGAATGGGGTTTAGTAGAAGATCCGCTCGCCACGCTCGCTCATTTTGAGCCACACCGGTTTGGTGCTGGTTTTGTTCCAGATCCGGTGCAGATAGCTGTAGAAGCGGGCACGATCGCTGCGAAACAGCATCACGGGGAAAGCCAGAATGCCCACCAGCAATACATAAATACGACGAAGAATAATCTGAGTCAGGGAAAAGGGATGAAACATGATGTAACTCCTTACTGGTAAGACCACTGAGCAAAGATTACCCCACTCCATGTAGGATTACTACATCACCAACGCATTTTTTTATAAAAAAATGGTGAAAAACGGGAAATACTGAAAACGGGTTACGTCATTAACCAACAGTTAACAAACTTGCGAAAATCGTGCGCTTTGCCACAGTTATCAGGGGAAAAACATGCAGTAGGGAGACACGCATGAAACTGCCGGAAGTGGCACTGCTGGTGCTGATGGTTGCCCTGACACGGGCACAACTGGAGGAATGGCAACTGAATCGGGAAGATACCATCGTGCTGGCCGAACGGGGCGTGCCCACCGTCAGCCTGTGGCAATGTGGCACGCTGAAGCAACGGATCGCGGATCTCAACCAGCACAGTGCCGAGGTGCAGTTTCAATATCGGGGGCAAAACATGGCGGATGTGAGCCACTATCTCGAGCGCGAGTGGAAACAGGCTGGCTGCGAACAGTTACTGGTACAGCAAGGATACTGACCAAAGCTCAGACTCGAAGAGTGATGATTGAGATAAACAGAGAAAATATGGAGGCACGTTCCGGAGTCGAACCGGACTAAACGGATTTGCAATCCGCTGCATAACCGCTTTGCTAACGCGCCATGCTGACAAGACTGATTGTCTTGAAAGTGAGTTCCATCGTTGGTGCGATGGAAAATTGGAGCGGGAAACGAGACTCGAACTCGCGACCCCGACCTTGGCAAGGTCGTGCTCTACCAACTGAGCTATTCCCGCGTTACTGCTTTTGTGCCAGTTGCCTGACAACGAGGCGCATTATACGTACCACGAGCGCCAGCACAACCCCTTTTTCGCAATTTAAACCCTGATGCAGACTGTTTGCTCATGGTTTAAACGCCTTGCTTCATTTTTCTCCAGCCAGCTGTGACCCACCAAGCGAATTTGGGATAAAGTCGTTGAAATGATTACGCTTTCGTTCGAGACTTGAGCGGCTTAATAACCGGATTCTCAATTGAAAATCACAAGATGAAATGGATCTTCACGCTTCGTGGGCTCAGGCCGCAGTTAATGCTGGCTTTTTTCATGTTGGGCATGGTGCCCTTTTTGGTCATCACCCTCTTCTTCCTATACAGCCACGGCAAGGATCTCACCACCCAGACCTCCAACCATCTGGTCTCCGTCCGTAATATCAAGAAGAGTCAGCTCGAGGATTACTTCAACAACCTCAAAGAGCAGATCATCAACTTCTCCCAGCAGGATTTTGCCGGCAACAGTATCGGCCGTTTCTATGGCTTTACCGGCGCCTTCGAGAAGTTGGGCACCACACCGCAGGAGGCCCGCAGCCGTGCCCAGGCCCGCTATCTGCCCGGTTCCTGGGATCAACTGCGCAAACCGGACAGTCAGGTGGAGATCGAACCCTCCATCACGGCGCTTATCCTCGCCGACGAGATGTATGGCCGGGTGCACCAGCGCTTTCATCGCGGCTACGCCGACATGGTGCGCAAATCCAACTACAGCGACATCTTTCTGGTGGACCTCAACGGTGATGTGGTCTATTCGGTCACCAAGCACCCTAACTTTGCCACCAATCTGCTCTCAGGACCTTATCAGGGCAGCGGCTTGGGCCAGACCTTTGCCAAGATCAAACGCCGCCTTGATGGTGGCCAGAAGCCGCAGCAGATCTTCGAGTTCACCGATTTTGGCCGCAACGAGCTGACCGGGCAGGTGGTCGCCTACATGGCAGCCCCCGTGATGCAGTACGACTATGTGCGCGGTGTGGTGATTTTCGAGCTGCTGCCGGACAAGCTCAACCAGATCATGGCGGAGCGGGAGGGGCTGGGCGAGACCGGCGAGACCATCCTGATCGGCCCGGACAAGCGGATGCGCGCCGATGCCTGGCTGGCGCCGGAGTTCAGCGTCGAGAACAGCTTCAGCCCCAACTTCCGTCCACTGCAAACGCCCCTCATCACCAAGACGCTCTCCGGCGAGCAGGGGGTCGGGCTGTTCCACTCCTATCAGGATGACGAGGTGCTGGCCGCCTACACCCAGGTGAAGGTGTTCGATACCGAGTGGGCCTTTATCGCCGAGATCTCCACCCGGGAAGCCTATGCCCCGATCCGCCAGCTGGAAACTCTGGTAATTGTGCTGGGGGCGGGCTCGGTACTACTGCTGATCCTCTTCTCCCGCTGGCTCTCCCACTCCATCACGGCGCCGCTGCGCTCCCTGACCGAAGCGGCCGAGCAGGTGGCCGACGGCGCGCTGGATCACCCCATCGCCATCGAGCGCACCGGCGATGATATCGACCGGCTGGCCGAGGCGTTTCGCCATATGCAGCGCTCGGTGAAGGACAAGATCGAACTGATCGAACAGCAGACCCAGGAGCTGCAACAGCAGGTCAAGCTGACCCACAAGCAGAACCTCAGCCTGCAGCAAGCGGACAAGCTCAAGGATGAACTGCTGGCCAACACCTCCCACGAGCTGCGTACCCCCATTCACGGCATCAAGGGGATGGCCGAGTCGATGCTCGCCAGCCAGCAGGATTTGACCGAAGGGCAGCAAAAGCAGCTCGGCCTCATCATCAAGAGTGCAGACGGCTTGGCCCGTCTGGTTGACGATCTGCTGGACTACCACCAGATGCGCTACGGCCAGCTGGAGATCCACTCCCAGCCCGTCTCATCCAAGGGGGTTATCCGGCTGGTGCTGGACCTCTGCCAGCATCTGGTGCAGGCCAAACCCCTCACCCTGGTGGATATCAGCCCGGCCGAACTGCCGCCGGTACTGGCCGATGAGCAGCGGCTCGAACAGGTGCTCTACAACCTGGTGGGCAACGCCATCAAGTACACGCCGCAGGGCAAGGTGGTGCTCAGTGCCATCGTCGAGAACAACTTCCTGCGCATCAAGGTCACGGATACCGGCATCGGCATCGCCCCCGACCATCTGGAACATATCTTCGAGCCGCTGGTGCAGATGAGCCCGGAGGTAAGCAAGCAGGGGGCCGGCCTTGGCCTCTCCATCACCCGCCAGCTGGTGCACCTGATGGGGGGCGAGCTGTTTGTCGAGAGCGAGCCGAGCGTCGGCTCTACCTTCGCCTTTACCCTGCCCCTTGCCACCGGCAAAGCGGCAAATCTGACTCTAGACAGCCGCCAGATCGAGCATCAGCTGGTGCGCCAGCAACCGCTGATCCTGCCTGACTGGGAGAGCGACGATCTGCCCCCTCCCCCCGAGGATGCGCCGCTCATTCTGGTGGTGGATGACGAGCCCATCAACCTGCACATCCTGCGCCATCTGCTGCAGCCCTGCGGCTACCGCATCCTGCCCAGCAGTGACGGCCACGATGCGCTGGCCAAGCTGGCCGAGGAGCCGGTGGACCTCATCCTGCTCGATGTGATGATGCCGACCCTTTCCGGTTTTGACGTCTGCCGTCGCCTGCGCCAGCAACACCCGAAAGATATGCTGCCGGTGCTGCTGCTCACCGCCCTTAACCAACCCAAGGATATCGAGGAGGGCTTTGGTGCCGGAGCCAACGACTATCTGGTCAAACCCTTCTGCAAGGAGGAGCTGTTTGCCCGGGTCAAGGCACTGCTGGAAGCCAAGGCCGGACGCGCCTCGCTGGTAGAGAACCGGCTATTGAAGCAGGAGATCGAACATCGCCTCACCCTGCAGGATCGGCTGCATCAGGATCAGCAGCGGCTGCTGGCCCTGCTCGGCGAAGGGGCCGACCCCATGATCTTTATCGACGAGCAGGGCACAGTGCTGTTTGCCTCCAGGGTGTTGGCACGCCTGCTGGGGCAGGAGCCGGAAGCCATGGAGGGGCAGCCCCTCAATGAGTGGCTCGCCACCCCGCTGCAACAGCAGTGGCCCGATCTAGCCAGCGAGCGGGAACACAATCTGGAGTTTCTGGTGGCCGGGCAAAAAGATGTGCTCAACGCCCGTGCCCTGCCCATCGCGCTCGGAGGACAGGCCGCTTTCGCCCTCACTCTGAGTACCGAGCTGCGTCAGGATGAGAACCGGGTAATGGCGCTGGAGAACGCCCTCAAGAACCTCTCGCGGCAAGCCATCATCGAAGATGAACAGCTGCTGGGCGAGTTGAGCCGCCTGGGTGGCGAGTTCCGTTCGCTGGCCGACGACCTTATTCGCCAGCAGGATGACGAGCCGCTGCGCCGTGCGCTGGTAGAGACCATGCAGCTCACCCTGGATGCCTGGCAGCAGGGGACCGGCAAGGGCAAAATCGTGCTGGCGGAGAAGAGCAAGCTGTGGCGGGTCTATATGGACAGATCCAGTCCGCAGACCCGAACCCTCGACAAATACCTGAGTCTGGACACCCTGCCCAAGTCGCCACGCTGGAAGACGGTCGTGGCCACCACCGAGTATGTGCTGGGCCACTGCCCGCTCAATGACCACCAGCGCCAGCAGTTGCAGCACAGCGCCCAGACCCTGCGTCAACTCGCCAACCGCAAGCCGTGACACGGCGCCCTAAACGGGCGCCGGATCACAATTGGCAATCTGGTTTCTTTTTATGCAAAACAAAGCCCCGCCCGACCACGAAACCGAGAGCAGATCCAATTCACAAATTTGTCATATACGCCATTTTCACAGCCACTTTTTACGCGAAAGCAAATAACACAAACTAATGATTCTAAACAGATAAAAAATCATTTTGACGAGATTGACGTAACACCGTCAATTTTTACGAAAACAACGAAATCAATAGTTGTTGTTTTCCTGTTAATTCTGGTTTGCTTAGGGCGTTGGAAAACAGAACGACAAAGGTTAGACACCTGACCAACACAGAGGGCCGATTTCATCAGCATGCGAAACCGGTGCTCACACAAAACAAGGCGAACCCTCGGGAATGCCAAAAAATAAGAAAGGAAAACATATGCTTGCCAAAGTATCCAAAATCTCTACCGCTGTAATGCTGGGAACCATGATGCTTGCCGGTGCCGCCGGTAACGCCATGGCCGCAGAAAATAAAACCGTGCTGACCATGGTCGCACAGCAGGAAACTGCCTGGGTCAAGAACTTCAACCCCTTCCTGCAAGCGGGCTTGCTGCACACCACCCGTCACTTCATCTATGAACCGCTGGTGATCTTCAACGATATGCAAGGGGGCAAACCCGTCTATCGTCTGGCCACCAACTATGCGTTCAGCGATGACCTGAAATCCGTCACCTTCGATCTGCGTGACGGCGTGAAGTGGTCTGACGGCGAAGCCTTTGATGCCGATGACATCATCTTCTCCTTCAATCTGGTCAAGGCCAACAAGGCGCTGGATGAGCGCTCAATCTGGACCCAGATCAAGAGCGTCGAGAAGCTGGCCCCCAACAAGGTCAAATTCGACCTGACCGAGGTCAACACCAACGTGGTGAACGATCTGGTGCTGGTACCTATAGTGCCGGAGCATCAGTGGAAATCGGTGAAAGATCCGGTTGCCTTCACCAACGACAAGCCGGTTGGTACTGGCCCCTTCACCGAAGTGGACAACTTCTCCGCCCAGCTCTACACCCAGTGCCGCAACCCGCACTATTGGGATAACGCCAACCTCGCTATCGACTGTATCCGCATGCCGCAGATGGCCACCAACGACCAGGTGCTGGCGGCTGTCATGAAGGGTGACATCGACTGGTTCGGCTCCTTCGTGCCGGATATCGAGCGCCTCTACGTCGGCAACGATCCGAAGAACAACAAATACTGGTTCCCGGCCTCCGGTACCGTGGCGTTCAACGTCAACTTCCAGACCAAGAACCCGGGCAATAACGAAGCCTTCAACGACATCAACTTCCGCCGCGCCTTCTCCATGGCGATGGACCGCCAGTCCATGGTGGATATCGCAGGCTACGGCTACCCCACCGTCAACGAGTACCCGTCAGGTCTGGGCAAAGCCTTTGACTCCTGGAACAACCCGGAAGTGGATAAGAAGTACGGCAAGTACAACAAGTTCGATCTGGAAGGGGCCAAGGCCCTGCTGAAAGAGGCAGGCTACAAGGATTGTGACGGCGACAAGTTCCTCGACACCCCGAGCTGCAAAAAGATCGAGTTCAAGGTTCTGGTGCCGAACGGCTGGACCGACTGGGTCAACACAGTACAGATCGGTGTAGAAGGGCTGCAGGCACTGGGCCTGAACGCCAAGACCGCCACCCCGGAAGCAACCGTCTGGACCGAGAACCTGATCACCGGTGACTTCGATGTCGCCCTGCAGGGTTACTTTGCCGGTGCCAACCCGCACAAGTACTTCGAGACTGCATTCCACTCCCGCAACATGGGTGAGCGCGGCAACCGCTTCGCCGCACCCCGTTACAAGGATCCCGAGCTCGACAAGCTGATCGATGACTTCACCCAGACCGCCGATGCGGCCAAGCAGAAGGAGATCATGTTCGCCATCCAGGATCGTGTTGGTGCCAACCAGACCATCATTCCGGTCTTCAACAACCCGACCTGGTATGAGTACAGCACCAAGCGCTTCAACGGCTGGTTCAGCGCTGATAACCCGGTAGCCAAACCTCAGCTCCACCCGGACACCCCTGAGCGTCTGCTGCACGTGTTGTCCCTCAAGCCAAACAGCTAAACAATCCCGGCCCCCTGCGGGGGGCCATCTTCCCCGTTAATCCCCTTCTTGCCCGGCTTTGCCGGGGTTGGGGTAGCTATACCCGACGCGGGGCAGACTTGCAGTAAAAGGTACTATCATGGGATTCATACTGAGACGCTTTTCCTTCTATCTGGTTGCCTTTCTGGTAGCCGCCACCATCAACTTCCTGTTACCCCGTGCCATGCCAGGGGATCCTGTCTCCGTGATGTTTGCCCGCGCTGGCGCCATGATGGAACCCGCCGCCCTGGAAGCCCTCAAAGCCACCTTCGGCTTTGTCGACGGCCCCATCGGCACCCAGTTTCTCACCTATGTGAAGAGTGTCTTCACCTGGGATCTCGGCACCTCGGTGCGCTTCTACCCGCAGCAGGTCTCTGACGTGCTGGGCCGTGCCATCGGCTGGACCCTGTTTCTGGTCGGCACCTCCACCATCCTGAGCTTCTCCATCGGTTCCATCGTCGGCATCTTCGCCGCCTGGTATCGCGGCGGCCGGATGGACAGCATTCTCTCCCCGCTCACCCTGGTGATGCAGGCCATTCCGCCTGTGGTGGTCTCCCTGCTCGCCCTGTTCCTGTTCGGAGTCAGCCTCGAGTGGCTGCCCATCGGCTACGCCTACAGCCCGGAGATCAAGGCTGACTGGGGCTGGGAGCACATCAAGAGCATCATGACTCACGCCATCATGCCGGTGCTGACCCTGGCCGTGGTACAGGTGGGGGGCTTTCTCATCACCATGCGCAACAACATGATCAACCTGCTGGGCGAGGATTACATCACCATGGCCAAGGCCAAGGGGCTCTCCAGCAACCGGGTGATCTTCAACTACGGTGCACGCAACGCCATTCTGCCCAGCGTCACCGCCCTCTCCATGGCGCTCGGTTTCGTCATCGGTGGCTCTCTCATCACCGAGGTGATCTTCAACTACCCCGGCCTGGGCCTGACCCTCTATCAGGGCATTCTGGCCCGCGACTACCCGCTCATTCAGGGGCAGCTGCTCATCATGACCATCACCATGCTCAGCTTCAACTTCCTGGCCGACGTGCTCTACGTCTTCCTGGATCCCCGTCTGCGTACAGGAGGCAAATAAGATGCGTATGCCGACCATTCTCAAAATCCTGCTGGGCAACAAGAAGGCTGCCTGTGGCCTCGCCATCGTGGTTGCCTTCGTACTGATGGCCCTCTTTGCCCCCATTCTGGCCAGCAACGAGCCGACCAAACGGGTGGCTCGCCCGCATCAGCCGCCCAGTGCCGAGTTCGTGATGGGTTCAACCCGCATGGGCCACGACATCTGGGCCCAGTTCACCAACGGCGCCCGTATCTCGCTGCTGGTGGGCTTCAGCGCAGGCCTGCTGGTCTGCACCCTGGCCGTCGCCATCGGCATCACCGCCGGTTACTTCGGGGGTCTGGTGGATGAGTGCCTCACCTTCCTGATGAACGTGGTTCTGGTGATCCCCAACCTCCCCTTGCTACTGGTGCTGGCAAGCTTTATCGGGGAGGCGTCACCGGCGGTGATTGCCGTGATAATAGGGTTGACCTCGTGGGCCTATGGCGCGCGGGTTATTCGTGCCCAGACCCTGGCCCTGCGCGAGAAGGAGTTCGTCATCGCCGCAGAAGTGCTGGGCGAGCCGGCCTGGCGCATCATTCTGGTGGAGATCCTGCCCAACCTCATCTCCATCATCGGAGTGAGCTTCATCGGCTCCATCATCTACGCCATCGTCACCGAAGCGACCCTGGAGTTCCTGGGGCTTGGCGACCCGACCGTGGTGAGCTGGGGCATCATGCTCTACAACGCCCAGACCTCCAGTGCCATTCTGGTCGGCGCCTGGTGGGAGATCCTGGCTCCCTGCTTTGCCATCGCCACTCTGGGTGCCGGTCTGGCCCTGCTCAACTTCGCCATCGACGAAATTGCCAACCCGCAGCTGCGCTCCCACAAAGGGCTGAGCCGCTGGAAGAAACTCGCGGCGCCGGTCACCACTCCGGTTGCCACAGCACAGGAGAAGACAGCATGAACAAGCATCCCCTGCTGTCAGTACGCAATCTTTGCGTCGACTACATCACCGAAAATGGCGACGTGCGCGCCGTCAACTCGGTGAGCTTCGATATCAGACAGGGCGAGATCTTCGGCCTCGCCGGTGAGTCAGGCTGCGGCAAATCCACCGTCGCCTTCTCGGTGGCCCGGCTGCACAAGCCGCCCGCCTACATCAGCGGTGGCGAGATCCTGTTCAAGGGGGAGAACATCCTCCATTACAACGACGAGCGGCTGCGCTCCTATCGCTGGCAACAGGTGTCGGTGGTGTTCCAGTCCGCCATGAACGCCCTGAACCCTGTGCTGCGGATGGAGGAGCAGTTCTGCGACGTGCTGCTGGCCCACAACCCCGGCCTGACCCGTTACGAGGCGATCAAGCGCGCCCAGGAGCTGCTCACCATCGTCGATATCCACCCGAGCCGGCTCAAGGACTACCCGCACCAGTTCTCCGGCGGCATGCGCCAGCGGCTGGTGATTGCCATCGCCATGGCGCTCAACCCCGAGCTGCTCATCATGGATGAGCCGACCACGGCGCTCGATGTGGTGGTACAGCGGGAGATCCTGCAGAAGGTCTATGCCCTGAAAGAGAAGTTCAACTTCTCCATTCTGTTCATCACCCACGACCTCTCCCTGATGGTGGAGTTCTGCGATCGCATCGGCATCATGTATGCCGGTGAACTGGTGGAAGTCGCCCCCTCCAAGGCGATCCTGACCGCGCCGCTGCACCCCTATACCAGAGGGCTCGGCAACTCCTTCCCGCCCCTGCACGGGCCGAAGAAGGTGCTGGAGGGGATCCCGGGCACACCGCTCAACCTGCTGGAGGTGCCGGTCGGCTGCCGCTTTCAGGCCCGCTGCGGCAAGGTGCACGATCGCTGCCGTCAGGAGTACACCAAATTGGCCGAGATCCGCCCCGGGCAACAGACCGCCTGCCACCTCTATGAGGAGCAGGGGCTGCAACAAGATTCCGTGATCTATCTGGACAAGGCCGCTGGCTGTTAAGGATGTCTGTCATGCAAATCGCCAAAACCGATGCACCCATCATCGAAGTCCAGCACCTCTACAAGGACTTCCCCATCAACTCCAATGCCATCAAGAGTGGCAAGATGCGGGCGCTCTCCGACATCACCTTCAACCTGCACCGGGGCCGCGCCCTGGCGGTGGTCGGGGAGTCGGGCTCCGGCAAGAGCACCATCGCCAAGATCATCGCCAAGATGTACAAGCTCAGTGCCGGGCGCATTCTCTATCGCGGCCACGATCTGGAGGAGTTCAACAAGGGCACCGCCCTGCTGGACTATCGCCAGAGCGTGCAGATGGTGTGGCAAGACCCGTTCGGTTCGCTCAACCCGACCCACACCATCTATCACCACATCGCCCGCCCCCTGCTGCTGCACAGCAAGGTGATCGACAAGAAAGAGCTGCCCGACATGGTCTACGCCCTGCTGGAGAAGGTCGGCCTGACTCCTGCCAAGGCGACCGCGGCCAAGTATCCGCACCAGCTCTCCGGCGGCCAGCGCCAGCGGGTCAACATCGCCCGCAATCTGGCGGTGGAGGCGGAAGTGGTGCTGGCGGACGAACCCACCTCCATGCTCGACGTCTCCATTCGCATCGGCATCCTCAACTTGATGGAGCAGATGAAGAACGAGCTCGGCGTCTCCATGCTCTACATCACCCACGACATCGCCACCGCCCGCTATGTGGCGGAAGATCTGGCAGTCATGTATGTGGGACACATGGTGGAGTGGGGCGAGGTGGATGAGATCCTGCACCACCCGCAGCACCCCTACACCCAGCTGCTCATCTCGGCTGTGCCCGACCCCGAGAAGAGTATCCACGCCGAGCTGGAGGGGGGCCGCAAGGGGGAGATCCCGCTCTGGACGCCGGAATCCTGCGGTTGCCCCTTTGCCGGGCGCTGCAATCAGGCGATGCCCCGCTGCAAGGAGGCGCTGCCCCCCATCACCAGGCTTGCCGACAACCACTTCGTGCGCTGCTATCTCTACGAGTGAAGGTGAACCCGATACCGGCCGGACAACCCTGTCCGGCCATGCCTCGATACGGGGCGGCCACAGCCCCGTGATGTGCCTCACCGCCCGGCGGTGAACCACAGGAGTAATACCTTGATGGAACTCTTGATCAATCAGGTGGGCTACGAGTGCGACGGACACAAGATCGCCCTGTTGCAAACCTCCCCCGCCCCTGATCTCGGCGGCTATGTCAGGCTGCAACGCCTCGATGATGGCCAGATCCTGTTTGAAACCCCGCTGCAACCGGCTGGCAGCGTCCCAGGCTGGCAAGGGCGCGCTTACTGGCGTGCCGACTTCTCCGCCTTCAAGGAGCCCGGCGACTATCGGCTGGAGGCGATCACTGCCCAAGGCATTGTCCGCTCGACCCGCTTTGCCATCGGCCAGGATCTGCTGGCCAGCCGCTGCCTCTCCGATGTCATCCACTACTTCAAGGGGCAGCGCGCCAGCGGCACCTTCGATCGGGCCGACCGCAACGCCCGCCTGTTTGGCACCGACCAGCACAAAGATGTTCACGGCGGCTGGTTCGATGCCAGCGGCGACATGAGCAAGTACCTGAGCCACCTCTCCTACGCCAACTACCTCAACCCCCAGCAGACCCCCATGGTGGTGTGGGCTCTGCTCAAGTGCCGGGAACTGCTGGCCCCGCGCCGCGATATCGACGGGGTGAACCTCTGCAAGCGGCTCAATGACGAGGCGCTGCACGGCGCCGATTTCCTCTGCCGGATGCAGGATGAGTCGGGCTTCTTCTACATGACCCTGTTCGACAAGTGGAGCAAGGACCCGGAGCAGCGCGAGCTATGCGCCTATGCCACCCAGCAGGGGCTCAAGTCCGCCAACTGGCAGGCAGGTTTTCGCCAAGGGGGCGGCATGGCCATCGCCGCGCTGGCCCGCGCCGCCCGCGAGAGCGTCAGCGGCGACTTCGATGCCAGCCGCTACGCCGAGGCCGCCAAACGCGGCTACCTGCATCTGCGTGAACACAACCTCTCCTATCTGGATGACGGGGTCGAGAACATCATCGACGACTACTGCGCCCTGCTGGCAGCGGTAGAGCTGACCGGCACCTTCGGCGCCGAGTGGCTGAATGAGGCGAGAGCTCGCGCCAGCAAGCTTTGCGCCCGCCAGCGCCCTCATCCTGAGCTGGGCCACTACTGGTCGGCCAACGAGGATGGCTCGCGCCCCTACTACCACGCCGCTGAGGCGGGTCTGCCGGTGCTGGCGCTGCTGGAATATCTGGGCGTAGAGCCGGATCAGGAATACAAGGCTAGGGTACAAACCGTGGTGGAGCAGGCGCTGGCCGCCGAGCTGGCGCTCTGCGCACGGGCGGGCAACCCCTTCTCCCTCGCCCGCCAATATGTCAAAGGGGTGGATGAAGCGCCGCACGTCAGCTTCTTTATGCCCCACAACAACGAATCCGGTTACTGGTGGCAGGGGGAGAACGCCCGCTTGGCCTCGCTGGCGACCATGGCCTTTGCTGGCGCCCGCCACTTCCCCCGCCAGAGCCAGCCGCTCATCACTTACGGTCAGCGCCAACTCGACTGGATCCTCGGGCAAAACCCCTTCAACGCCTGCATGCTGGCGGGCCACGGCATCAACAACCCCGCCTATACCGCCGGGTATCCCAATGCGCAGGGGGGCATCTGCAACGGCATCACCTCAGGGTTTGATGACGAAAATGAGGTGGCCTTTATTCCGGAGGAGTACAAGGATCGGCTGGATCAGAACTGGCGCTGGGGCGAGCAGTGGATCCCCCACGCTGCCTGGTTTGCCCTGGCCATCACCTGGCTGAATGCGCAGGGAAATGGAGGTCGCCATGATTGAGTTCTGGGTCGGCGTCGATGGTGGGGGCACCCACACCCGCGCCCGCATTCGAGATCGGGCGGGCAAGCTGCTCGGAGAGGGGCGCGCAGCCGGATCCAATCTGGAGCTGGGCATCCCCCATGCCCACGCCAATGTGCTGGCTGCCATCGCCAGCGCCCGCCTTGCCGCCGGGATCGCTATCGAGAGTGAACAGCAGATGGGGGTCGGGCTGGCGCTCGCCTCCGCCGAGCTGGCCGACTGCTATCACGCCCTGCTCGAGATGCCCTTCCCCTTTGCCAGCGTCAGGCTCACCTCCGATGCCTTCGGTGCCTGCCTCGGCGCCTTTGGCGGCCGTGAGGGGGCCATTCTGATCGCAGGTACCGGCTCGGTGGGGCTGGTCTATCAGGAGGGGCAGATCCGCACCTGCTCCGGCCGCGGCTTCCCCATTTCAGACATAGGCAGCGGCGCCTGGCTGGGGCTGCGCGCCATCCAGCAATCCCTGCTCTGCCACGATGGCATTCTGCCCCCCAGCACCCTCGCCATCCGCTTGATGGACCGCTTCAAGCGGGATCAGGCCGAGGTGGTACGCTGGGCCGCCCGCGCCATTCCGGCGGACTATGGCCACTTCGCCCCCTGGGTATTTGATGCAGCCAGCGATGGCGACGAGCTAGCCAATCAGCTGCTGGACGAAACTTGCGAACAACTGCGGATCCTGCTGGAGGGAATGACCCAGCTGGGTGCCAGACAGATCGCCCTGCTGGGTGGGATTGGCACCCGCCTCGCTCCCCGTCTCGGCCAGCTCAACCTGATCCCCCCCCAGGCAGATGCGCTCGATGGCGCCATCCTGTTTGCCCAATCAGAGGATTTTCCATGTCTACACCCCTGATCCACACCCAGGTAGCCCGACGTGACGGCGAGGATGTCTGGTTCACTTTCACCCTCTCCCGCATGCCTGATACCAAGTGGAAGCTGCACTTCTGTCTGGCTCGCCATATCGACCCCGACTCCTTGCAAGGGGGGGAGCTGGAGCGCCAAAGCGGCAGCTACAAGGTGATTGTCCCGAACGCTGGCAGCTGCGAGCTGCGCTTTTGCTGCCGCCAGACCCCCATCAAGAAGCTCTCCGACATGCCGCAGGGCTTTTTCCTCAGCTTGCCGGAGGCGACCACGGGTGCCCAGCTGCTACCGGTGACGCTGGCGGCGCAGGATCTCGGACTGGAGAACCCGCCGGTAACCCGCCCCGACCTGCCGGATGTCGAGTCCCTGCCCGGCATAGTGCCGCAACCGGCCCATCTGGTACTGCTGGAGGGGAACTTCCGGCTGGCCGAGCGGGCTCATGTCAGCGCTCCCCGCGATGTACCGAAATTGCTGGCCCACTTTAACGAGCTGACGTCGCTGGCGCTGGAGCAGGATCACGACGCTGAAATCCGGCTGACCGAGGCCAAGCTGGCCCCCGAAGCCTACCAACTCACCATCACGCCGCAGGAGGTGGTAATTGCCGCCGCCGACGAAACGGGCTGGCGCCACGGGCTGGTCACGCTGGCCCAGTGGTATCTGCAACATGGCGAGAGCCTGCCCTGCGTCACCCTGGAGGATGCCCCGCGCTTTGGCTTTCGCGGCATTTTTCTCGACTGCGCCCGCCACTTCCACACGCCGGCCACCATTAAGCGCCTGCTCAAGCTGATGAGCCTCTACAAGTTCAACCGCTTCCACTGGCATCTGACCGATGACGAGGGGTGGCGACTCGAGATCAAGGCCTTCCCGGCACTGACCGACGTGGGAGCCTGGCGCGGCCACGATCTGGCGATCGGCCCCCAGCTCAGCGGCGGTGCCGAACCCTATGGCGGCTACTACACCCAGAGCGAGGTGAAGGAGCTGGTGAGCTATGCCGGTGAGCTCGGCATCACCGTCATTCCCGAGATCGACATTCCGGGCCACTGCCATGCCGCCATCAAGGCGCTGCCCGAGTTGCTGATCGAAACGGCGGATCACTCCCGCTACCGCTCGGTTCAGCATTTCGATGACAACGTGCTCAACCCCGCCCTGCCCGGCACCTACCGCTTTCTGGAGGCGGTGCTGGACGATGTATGCGAGCTCTTCCCCGGCCCGCAGATCCACATGGGGGGTGACGAGGTGCCGACCGGGGTCTGGACCGACAGCCCCGCATGCCAACAGCTGATGGTCGAGCAGGGCTACGCCGACTGCCGAGAGTTGCAGGGCCATCTGCTGCGCCACTGCCAGCGCTATCTGGCCGCCAGAGGCAAACAGATGATCGGCTGGGAGGAGATCCTGCATGGCGACAAGGTGAGCCGCAAAGCGGCCATCTGTGCCTGGACCAGCTTTCAGGCGGGGCTGGATGCTGCCGCGGCCGGTTATCCGGTGGTGATGGCGCCCGCCCAGTTCCTCTATCTCGATCTCGCCTGGAGCGCCGATATTCATGAACCCGGCCTCTACTGGGCGGGTACCCTCAATCTGGAGCAGGTTTATGCTTGCGATCCTGCCCCAGCCGATTTCCATGCCAACGATAACATCCTCGGGGTGCTGAGCCCCTTGTGGTCAGAATTGATCACCAGCCGTGATCGTCTCGACTACATGTTGTTCCCGCGTATGCTGGCCACGGCCGAGGTGGCCTGGAGCGATCCCGCCCACAAGGGCTGGGAGCACTTCGCCGCCCGCCTGCCGGGTCAGCTGCAGATCCTCGATCAGTTGCAGGTGCGCTACCGGATGCCACAGAGGTAATGTTGTCTCTACTTTGGCGGCCAATTGGCCGCCTTTTTTACGATTAGCCAACAAAACATCAACTTCCCCCCTACCATTCATCCGCCATTATTGGCAAAATCCAGCCCCCAATGAAGCTGGTCTGCCTCCTGCTGGCGCGAGCCTGCGGCCACCTCCAGATCTGCCACAATAACAACGACAACATTATCAACAAGAACATCGGAGCGTATTCCTATGGCCCGCAGAGACGTCCATACCCTAGATAGCGAAGTGGAGTTTCCTGCCGACGTACAACTGGTCTCCACCACTGACCTGCGCGGGGTGATCACCTACGCCAACCCGGCCTTTTGCGACATCGCAGGCTACACGGTCGATGAACTGGTGGGACACAACCACAATCTGGTACGCCACCCCGACATGCCCAAGGCCGCCTTCGCCGATCTCTGGGCCCGCCTCAAGGAGGGCAAACCCTGGCGCGGTATGGTAAAAAACCGCTGCAAGGATGGCCGTTACTACTGGGTAGATGCCTATGTGACCCCCATCTATGAAGGCAACAGGATCAGCGGCTACCAGTCGGTACGCTGCAAGCCCGAACCCCAATTCAAGCGCATCGCCGCTCAGACCTACCAGGCACTGCTCAAGGCCGAGCGCGGCAACAGCAGCAACCTCCCCTCTCTTGCCAAAGTACGCACCCCGGCCATTACCCTGCTGCTGCTCGGCCTGATGGGCTGGACCTTCGCCAGTCAAGGGGCCATGACCGTCCTGCTGATGCTGCTGCCCCTGTTGCTTATTGGCGGAGCCTACTGGCGCGAGCTCTTTGCCCTGCCCCACTATCTGCAGAAACTGGGCCGTGAATATGACAGTCTGACCCGGCTGGTCTACTCCGGTGACAACCCCGGCGCCATTGCCGATTTTCATATCAAGATGCTTCAAGCCCGCATCCGAACCGTGTTGGGACGGATCAACGATGCCACGGCACCTCTGCAAACCCTGGCCATCAATCTGAAGCAGGCCTCTCATCAAGCCTGTCTCGATATCAACGAGCAAGATGCCCAGACCCAGCAGATGGCTACGGCTATGACTCAGATGGCCAACACAGCTCACGAGATCGCCCGCAACATTCAGGACTCCAACGGTCAGGTCAACGAAGCTCGCAATCGTTGTGAACAAACCAACCAGCAGTTGAACCAGACCGAGCAGCAGATCGAACAGCTCGCCAAACAGGCTGAGCTGGCGTTCAACTCGGCAGTGGAGCTCGCCAGCGAATCCGAACGGATTGGCAGTGTCATGGGCGAGATCCAGGGCATCGCCGAGCAGACTAACCTGCTCGCCCTCAACGCCGCCATCGAAGCGGCTCGCGCCGGGGAGCAGGGCCGTGGTTTTGCGGTGGTCGCAGACGAGGTGCGAACTCTATCGACCCGCACCCACAAGGCGACCGAGCAGATCCAGGTCAGCATCAAGCAGATCCAGCACACTCTGGGACGCTGGAAGGGGATGATGCAGGAGAACCTGCAACAGACCCGCGCATGTGCCGAGATGACCCGCCAGGGCGCCAGCAGCCTCCATACCGTGCTGGCAGAGATAGAGCTGGTCACCGAACACTCCACCCAGATAGCCACCGCTGCAGAGCAGCAACAAGCGGTCGTGGAGGAGATCAGCCGCAGCATCCACCAGATCTCCGAGTACTCCCACGCCAACAGTCAGAAGATGCTGGATGTCGATCACTCAAGTCAGGCTCTGCTGGAACGGGCCAAGCAACTGAAGGGGCTTAGCCAGACCTTCGGCTGAATCATTGCCAGCCCCATGACAGAAGCGCCACAATGGCGCTTCTGTTGTTTTTGACGAATCGGGTCTATGAGCATTGAACCAAGTCCATCCCCATTGAACCAAGTCCATCCCCATTGAACAAAACAGCCCGTATCGAAGCGATCATCGCCCTGATCCCGGCAGGCCGGGTGGTCAGTTACGGTCAGGTGGCCGATCTGGCGGGGTTGCCCGGACGGGCAAGACTGGTGGGCAAGGTGCTGCGGGAAACCGACAAGGTACTGCCGTGGCATCGGGTACTGGGCGCCGCGGGCACCATCTCGTTACCGAAAGGATCGCCAGGCTTTGCCGAACAGACGGGACGCCTGCAGCAGGAGGGGGTCGTGGTGATCGGTGGACGGGTCAGAATGAAGGAATGGCAATGGCAGCCCGATCTGGCCGAGCTGCTTTTTCTACTGCCGTTTTGAGGGGATCACAGCCGGATCACTCAAGCGGCGCCAGGATCTCGTCGCTGCGCACCTGCACCGGTATGGTCTCATCCGCACGCTGCAGCAGCACCAGCAGGCTCTGCCGGTCCACCTCCAGCACATAGGCCGCCCCTTCCCGGGTCATACAGCTCATGCCCGGCCGGATCTCGTTAATCTCCATCTCAACCTCCTTGTCTACTTCGCGATTGATGACAGCTGCACTCCTTGCAGCTGTCTCAGTATACCGCTATCCATAAGCAAAGAGGCCCCTTGTCGGGGCCTCTTTTCATCAGGCTTTTTTAGCCTTTGGCAAACTCTCTTGCCAGGTACCGTTGTCGTAGTGAGCGGTCCAACCGGTCGCCTTGCCGTTGACCTCGCTCATCACGTACTGCTCCTTGGTCTTGCGACTGAAGCGTACGATGGCGGGGTTGCCGTCCGGATCAGTGAGCGGGGCTCCCGCCAGATATTTGTGCTTGGCGGAGATGCGATCCTTGAAGCGCTTGAGCTCTTCCACCAGCGGCGCGCGGGTCTCGCGGGATTTGGGGAAGTTGCTGGCCGCCAGGAACAGACCGGCAGCCCCGTCACGCAGCACAAAGTGAGCATCGGACTGGGTGCACTTGAGCTCCGGCAGCGGCACCGGATCCTCCTTCGGTGGCGCGATATCACCGTTTTTCAGGATCTTGCGGGTGTTCTTGCAGGTCTCGTTGGTACAACCCATGTACTTGCCGAAACGGCCATTCTTGAGCTGCATCTCGGCTCCGCAACGGTCGCACTCGATGCTCGGCCCTTCGTAACCCTTGAGCTTGAACTGGCCCTTCTCGATCTCGTAGCCATCGCAGTCCGGGTTGCGACCACAGACGTGCAGCTTGCGGCTGTCGTCGATGATGTAGGCATCCATCGCTGTACCACAGACGCCGCAGCGGTGCTTGGCGCGCAGCGCTTCGGTTTCCGCCTCTTCACCGTCAGTGGCGGAGACAAACTCGTCGGCAGAGACCAGGTTGATGGTCTTCTTGCAGCGCTCTTTCGGCGGCAAGGCATAGCCGGAGCAACCAAGGAACACGCCGGTGGTGGCAGTACGAATACCCATCTTGCGGCCGCAATCCGGGCAATCGATGTCAGTCATCACCATCTGGTTGGCACGCATGCCACCCTCTTCGGGCGCCTTGTCAGCCTTCTCCAGCTCCTGGGTAAACTCGGCGTAGAAGGCGTCCAGCACCTTCTTCCACTCCAGGCTCCCTTCGGCGATGCCATCGAGCTTGTCTTCCATCTTGGCGGTGAACTCGTAGTTCATCAGCTCGACAAAGTTCTCCACCAGACGATCGGTGACAATCTCGCCCATCTTCTCGGCGAAGAAACGGCGGCTCTCGACCCGCACATAACCGCGATCAACGATGGTGGAGATGATGGAGGCGTAGGTAGACGGACGGCCGATGCCGCGTTTTTCCAGCTCACGCACCAGCGCCGCTTCGGTGAAACGAGCAGGCGGCTTGGTGAAGTGCTGGCGCGGATCCAGCTTGACCAGTTTCAGCACCTCGCCAACGGTCACCGCCGGCAGCTGGCTATCTTCGCCCTTGCGACCCATCGGCGGCAGTGCCTTGGTCCAACCGGCGAAACGCAGGGTACGGCCACGGGCCTTGAGCTCGAACTCACCCGCCTTGACGGTCAGGGTGGAGGAGTCGTACTGAGCCGGGGTCATCTGGCAAGCAACGAACTGACGCCAGATGAGATCGTACAGACGCATGGCATCCGGCTCCATCCCTTCCAGCATCTCGGCAGTCACCTGTACGTTGGAGGGACGGATCGCTTCGTGCGCTTCCTGGGCATTGGCCTTGGCGCCATACAAATTCGGCTCGGCTGGCAGATAGGCCGCGCCATACTGCTCGCCGATATATTCACGCACCGCCTCAACCGCCTCTTTGCTGAGGTTGGTGGAATCGGTACGCATATAGGTGATGTAACCCGCTTCATAGAGACGCTGGGCCATCATCATGGTCTTCTTGACCCCGAAGCTCAGCCGGGTAGAGGCCGCCTGCTGCAGGGTGGAGGTGATAAACGGCGCGGACGGTTTGGAGCCGGTCGGCTTGTCTTCCCGGTTCACCACCTTGTAGTCGACCCCTTCCAGGGCTGCGACAGCGGCAAAGGTCTCGGCCTGGGTCACCGGCTTGAAGTCAGCCCCGTTGCGGCTGACCACTTCCATCCGCAGCTCAGCCTTGTCACCGGTCAGCAGATCGGCATTGAGATCCCAGAACTCGACCGGAACGAACGCCTTGATTTCGCGCTCTTTATCGACGATGAGACGCACCGCAACGGACTGCACTCGACCGGCAGAGAGGCCACGAGCCAGCTTTTTCCACAGCAGCGGGGAGACCATGTAACCCACCACGCGGTCGAGGAAACGACGGGCCTGCTGGGCATTGACGCGGTCAATATTGAGTTCGGACGGCTGGGCGAACGCCTCCTTGATGGCGCTCTTGGTGATTTCGTTAAACACCACGCGCTTATAGCGGCTGTCGTCGCCACCGATGATCTCGCGCAGGTGCCAGGCGATCGCCTCTCCTTCTCTATCCAAGTCGGTTGCGAGATAGATGGTGTCGGCTTTCTCGGCCAGACTTTGCAACTCGCTGACCACCTTCTCCTTGCCGGGCAAAATCTGGTAGTTAGCCTGCCAGCCAGCGGTCGGATTGATACCCATCCGGGCAAACAGGGCCTTGCGATCCTTGGCAGCCTTCTCGGTTTCGCTCAACTTGATGCCGCGAATGACAGGTTTCTTGGGCTCGGTGCTGGCGCTGCCGCTGGTGGGCAGATCGCGAACATGACCAACGCTGGATTTCACCACGTAGTCCTTGCCCAGATATTTGTTGATCGTCTTGGCCTTGGCCGGAGACTCCACTATGACCAGTGATTTGCCCATGCTGTAACTATTATCCTCATTGCACCCGACGGGGTTGGTGTGCGGTTTTGTGGGGCTGTATAAGAGATTTGGCGCGAAAAAGCAATCTTGTGAGCAAATTTGCCTGACCAGCCCGAACCACACGGCTTCTTTTATTGCTTCTTTATTTATTAATGCGAAGGCAACAGGCCGGACGCAACCGCTTTTTCAATTTTCTGCCATACCGCCCCTCTTTTTATATCTGAAACGACATAAAAACGTCTGCTGGTTACCGGCTTGTTACAAAAACATAAAATCTCTTTATAATGGCCCAACCCCGACGCATTGTGCGCGGAAGGAACCGCTACCCATCATAAAAATCGAAAGGATGTACTCAATGAAGCACTTCGAGGTCAATTTCGACGGTCTGGTCGGCCCGACTCATAACTATGCTGGCCTCTCCTACGGCAACGTTGCCTCCCAGAGCAATGCCCAGGAGGCTTCCAATCCGAAAGAGGCCGCCAAACAGGGACTGCGCAAGATGAAGGCGCTGACCGAGCTTGGCATGACCCAGGGGGTACTGGCGCCACAAGAGCGTCCCGATCTCGCCACCCTGCGCCGCCTAGGCTTCACCGGCAACGATGCCCGGGTGCTGGAGCAGGCCGCCAAACAGGCTCCTGCCGTACTGGCCGCGTGCTATTCGGCCTCCAGCATGTGGACCGCCAACGCCGCCACCGTCTCTCCCAGTGCCGATACCCAGGATGGCCGCATTCACTTCACCCCCGCCAACCTGACCAACAAGTTTCACCGCTCTCTGGAGCCGGACGTCACGGGCCGTATCCTGCGAGCCGTGTTCAACAATGATCGCCACTTCAGCCACCACCTCCATCTGCCAGAGAATGACCACTTCGGCGACGAGGGGGCTGCCAACCACACCCGGCTCTGCCGTGCCTATGGCGAGGCGGGGGTCGAGCTGTTTGTCTATGGCCGCAGCGCCTTTGACTACTCCCGCCCGGCGCCGAAGCGCTATCCGGCCCGCCAGACTCTGGAGGCAAGCCAGGCCATCGCCCGCCTGCATGGCCTTGGCGAGGAGAGCGTGGTGTTTATTCAGCAAAACCCGGAGGTGATCGATCAGGGGGTATTCCATAACGACGTGATCGCGGTGGGCAACCAGAACCTGCTCTTCTTCCACCAGCAAGCGTTCCTCAACACCGAAGCGGTACTGACTGAGATCAGCGGCAAGTTTGGCGAGGGGGATTTGCACTTTATCGAAGTGCCGACCGCCGAGGTGTCGGTGCTGGATGCGGTGAAATCCTACCTGTTCAACACCCAGATCCTCACCCTGCCGAGCGGTGAGATGGCAATCATCGCCCCCACCGAGTGCCGCGATAATCCGGCAGTGTCAGCGTACCTGAACAAGCTGCTGACGCAGGAGACCCCGATCAAGACGGTGCACTATATGGATGTGAAACAGAGCATGCGCAATGGTGGCGGCCCCGCCTGCCTGCGACTGCGGGTTGCCATGAACGATCAGGAACTCGCCGCAGTCAATCAGGCCTGCCTTATCAACGACAGCCAGTTTGCCCGCCTCGATGGCTGGGTCGATAGCCACTACCGTGACCGCCTGACCCTCGATGACCTGCGGGACCCAGCACTGGTGCAGGAGTCCCGCAGTGCGCTGGACGAGCTGACCCAGATCCTGAAACTGGGTTCGATCTACCCGTTCCAGCGCTAGATGTGATGCCCGAGAAGACCGCCGACGCTGGCGGTCTTCTGCTATCTGCCTTGTCTTCAGCGCGATCGCCAACTTGCACAGATGCTGTTTTGTGCAGAAAAGCAGCGCACAACTTGCTGATAAGCTTGAATTTTGAGCTTGATGTATCAAAAAATCGACGAACAGTCATTTTTTACTGCCAGATGCCTCATCAAGGGGTTCACAAAGCCTCTGGATCTGATAGTATGCGCCTCGCACTTGGGGAGGGGTTCCCGAGCGGCCAAAGGGATCAGACTGTAAATCTGACGGCTCTGCCTTCGAAGGTTCGAATCCTTCTCC
>NZ_JAAKVR010000027.1:0-47413 GCF_049175755.1 Aeromonas sp. 600282
GCGTCCTTAGCTCAGCTGGTTAGAGCATCACCTTGACATGGTGGGGGTCGGTGGTTCGAATCCACTAGGACGCACCAGATTATAAAAAGCCCGCTCATCGAGCGGGCTTTTTGCATTCTGCCATGCAGCCACTCCCCTGCCCCGCCAATCCGTTCAGCACAATTCGGCAATGGCGCAGAGCCTTGTTCCCATAAAAAACCCGTGTCATCCGATAAACGACACGGGCCGGATAGATGCCGCCAGCGCCTCAGCTCTGCACGGCAATCTCGTACTTCTTTATCTTGCGATAGAGGGTGGCAATCCCAATCCCCAGCGCCTGTGCGGCCAGTTTCTTGTTGCCGAGCCGCTGCAGGGTCTCTTCTATCATCTGTTTCTCCATGCTCTCAAGGCCGCTCTCACCCGGAACGGGTTCAGGCAGTTTCTCCGGCGTGGCAGCGAGCGGAACAGTGGCAGGTACATTGAACGCCGCATCCAGATTGGTCACCGGGATCGACTGGGCCGCCACGCGATGGGGCTCCTGATTGCGGATAATGTTGGGGGGCAGCAGGCTGGCGTCAATCACCTCGCCCGCCTGGCTGACGTTGACCAGATATTCGATGAGGTTGCTGAGCTCACGGACGTTGCCCGGCCAGCGATACCCCTTGAGCAGCGCCATCACCTCGGGTGCCAGACCAGGATAGACGATGCCAATGCGGCTGGTGTGCAGGTTGAGGAAGTAGTGGGTCAGCAGCTCCACGTCCCCTTCCCGCTCCCGCAGTGGCGGCAGGTTGAGGGGGATGACGTTGATGCGGTAGTAGAGATCTTCACGAAACTTCCCCTCGGCGATGTATTGATCGAGATGCTGGTGGGTGGCGGCGATGATACGAATATCCACCGGCACCGGCCGGCTGGCCCCGATGGGAGTCACCTCCCGCAGCTCCAGCACCCGCAGCAGCTTGGCCTGCATGGTCAGCGGCATGTCGCCAATCTCGTCGAGGAACAGGGTGCCCTGATGGGCCGCCTGGATCAGGCCCTGTTTGCCACCGCTGGAAGCGCCGGTAAAGGAGCCCTTCACATAGCCAAACAGCTCGCTCTCCAGCAGTTGTTCGGGAATGGCGGCGCAGTTGATGGCGATGAACGGCTTGTCCTGACGCGGACTCAGGCGATGGACAGCGCGGGCCACCACCTCTTTACCGGTGCCGCTCTCGCCACAAATCAGCACGCTGGAGGGGCTCTGGGCGATGCGGTGCAGCAGTCGCTTGAGGGTGCGCATCGGCTTGCTCTCGCCGATCAGCTGATCGATCCGCACATCCGGATCCGGCTCCTGAACCTGACCGGAGTGGGACTGGTGAAACGCCATCAGAAAGAGCTGCTGGCCCTGCACATGATGTAGCTGGCCGATGATCAGCTCCTGACGACCTTCAAAGGTGATGATGTGCTGAAGATGACCACTGAGCCCCTGTTGGGAGAAGGTGAGCGGGCGGATCCCCACTTCGCGCCCCTGCAGCTGTTCCTGCTGGCAACCCAGATGATGGAGTGCCACCTCGTTGGCGTAGAGCAGTTGACTCTTCTCATCGAGCAGCAGGCAACCCTGATCCATGTTGGTCATCAGATTGAGGAACACCTTGTTGACCCCGTCCGACAGCCCGCGTGAATCGAGCAACTTGGCTACAAAGATGGTGGAGATGTGGCGCACATAGTCACATACATCCTGCAGATTGTTGTTGAGGCGCGCCTGCTGCTCGTCGCTGAAGGCCACCAGACTGATCACGCCGATGCAGCGCTCGTCCACCATGATGGGCACCCCGAGGAAGGCGCGCTCACGGCAGCTCTCCTTGCAGGTACAGCCGTCACACACGGGATCATCGCTGGTGTGGGTAACGATCTTCTCCCGCTGGTTATCAATCACATAGCGCAGCAAGCGGGAATCCCCCTCCAGCTGACGTCCGAAGAACTTGCCATAAGGCCCGGTGCCAGCCACCCGAACCATATCGGCATCCACAATCTCGACCTCAAGCTGCAGCACACTCGCCAGCATCTTGGCAAAGCGCAAGATGGTCGGCTGGATCTGCATCAACAGACACTGGTTGCTCACGGATCTCATCCATCATTCCTTTTTGTTCTTGTTATCCTCCCCCTAAAGGGAGTCATGCTGGCCAGATACTAAGGGATATCAGGGGGAACTACTTCGGGGGGGATCACGAAAAGGGAAAATGATCCGTATCCTCCGTGACTTCAGAGGCACAGATAAAATTCAATAAAAACATAAAGATGAAAACACATGCAGCAAGATAAACCACTCGGTTCAGCCAAGCCTGCTGATCTGCGGAATCCATCGACAAATCATGCTGAAGGTGGGGAAAACAGCCACTGAAATGGCATTTGGCTCACGCGCCACGTACCTGTTTCAAGACTTGACACTCATGGTCGAAATCCGCTTTATCTTGCGGCTGAATGTAACTTTGCCAGCGGGCAAACAGCTCGGCCGTCGGATATCGATGCAGACGAATACCGGTGCGATAGAGTTTGGGAAAGAGCGGGTCTGGCTGGGATCTCACGACCAGACCGCGCAGCTTCTCGCCAGAGGGAATGGCAATCACCAACTCATCCCCCTCTTTCAGCCGTATGGCCCCCAGAATACCGATGCCGCCGATGGCTATGTCGCGCACTACCACATAGGGTACCGGATTGAGCAACTCCAGAAACCAGTTGCGACGGCTGCATTCTGCCTTGTAACCACCACCACTGAGGATAAAACGGCGGTGTCTGCGCCAGTCATAACCGGTAGGCAATGCCGGGTCATAGCGCGATTTTGCCTGCCCAACAGGATCAGATTGCTCACTTGTACTCATCCGGTTTCCCTCACTGGCATTGGTTGAACAGTGTCAGTCAGCTCTTTTTCATACTATAGCTGTCGCCGTTAGGCCCGGGGCTCTGGGGCCGGATACGGGGACGACAGATATATTACGGAGGCAATGATGGACAGAGATGGCATGGAAGAGCTTGCTGATCCTGATAGGCTAACTTTCCCCTGCAAGGATGAGATGCGAACGACTGTGACTCGGTTCGATCAAGCAATTGACCAGTGAGTCGCACCGCCGCAGCGATGCAATCTGACTTAGCCAGGCAGATGAAGTGCCAACCAAACCGCTAGCGGGATCACCAGCACAGAGAGGGCATTGCCGCCGAGCACGATACTGGCCACCTTGTCCGGCTGACAGTGATACTGCTCGCAGAGCATGTAATTCAAGACCGCAGGGGGCAAGGAAACCGACAACATCAACAGCGGGATCCACTCCGTCTTGAGCGGCAACAGCCAGATCGCCAGCAGCAGCGACAATCCCCCCGCCAACAGATAGAGCAGGTTGCACTTGAGCGCGAGGCCAAGGTGATCAAGCTCTCCCTCCATCAGGCGAATGCCCAGCGCAAAGAGCATCAGGGGCACCGAGATCTGGCCGAGCAGCGAGGCCGTGGTCACCACATATTCCGGCAGCGCAATGTGCAGGTTGGCCACCAGCAAACCGGCCAGCGCGGCCCACAACACAGGGCTGCACAGCCACAGCCAGCGGGAGGTATTGGCCGAGAGGATAAACATGCCGACCGAAAAGTGCAGCAGATTGGAGAGCACAAAGAGGATCACGATGGCCCCCAATTGCTGCTCGCCAAACGCCAGCACCATCAAGGGGATACCGAGATTGCCGGTATTTCGGAACATAGCGGGCAAGATCAGCGCTGCCCGCTCAATCCCTTTGAGTTTGAGCAGCGCGAGCAGCAGACCGGGTAACAGGATAACCAGCGCCCCCGCCGCAATCAGCGGCAGATGCTCCGCCAGCGCCAGCGGATACTTGACCAGCGCGGAGAAGACCAGCGCCGGGGTAAACAGCTCGATATTGGCCCGATTGACGTAACCGAGCGCAGCCCCCGGTCGCAATCGCCCGTAGAGTGCACCGAGCCCGACCACACCGAACACCGGAATGACGATATTGAGCAAGGCGCTGAACATGGGCTGCGTCCGTTACAGTTCGCGGGCCGGTTTGCCCATCAGCACCACCGGATCCAACGTCACTTCCAGTGCGCCGTTACTGACCCAGAGCTGACCATCGGAGATAGTGCAGGTGAGCTGCATGGTTCGCTCGACCATGGCGGTCAGCGGCAGAGTCTGGCTGTCGGAGAGTTCGATGATGCTGAGGTTGTCATGCTGGCTCAGCTTGCCCTGGTTCTGCTTCCACCAGACGCTGGTGCCACGACCGCCGTAGAGATAGAGCACCACCTGACGGGCGCGGTTGCAGGCTTTTTTGAGCCGTTTTTCATCGGGTTGGCCCAGCTCGATCCAGAGCTCAATTTCGTCCGAGTAGTTCTTGCACCAGAGCTCGGGTTCGTCATCGGCGCTCAATCCCTTGGTGAACTCCAGTCGCTCGGCAGCGTGCCAGGCAAAGGCCGCCAGCCGGATCATCATCCGCTCATCGGTTTCGGAGGGGTGGCGCGCCAGCGTGAGGGAGAAGTCCTGATACAGATTGCGATCCATATCAGACAAACTGATCTGGGCCTTGAATACGGTTGCCTTGAGAGCCATAGAAAACCTTGAACACCTGGATTAGAGAAGGGTGAGTGGGAAATACGGGCGCCAGTGTAATCAAAATCGGCGGCAGGTTCGACCATCCTGACCAAAGATTTCCCCTTCCCTGCCGGGATAAGTGCTTTAAAAAACACAAAAAACAAATGCCAGTCCGAAGACTGGCATTTGGCGGCATGAGAAGCGACTCACTTCTCGGCGGACTGTACCCCGAACGCGTTCAGCAGCATGCAACAGGTCACTGCCACCGCCACGAATCCGCTCAGAAAGATAAAGGGCATGGCCCCGTATCCCAGTACTGTCCAGATGGTGTGTTCAAGAAGACTCATTGTTGTGTCCTTCATCCGGTGAAAGGTGTGTTCCTTCTGGCGGATATTGGCTCCGCTCTTGATGCCTCCATTTGACCTCAATCAGCGGTTGGGTCCTATGCCACCAAAGTGATAAATGCAGGGTTCATTTGCGCTAGATCAAGATTTTTGGCCAAATATCCATGCAGTTCAAGCAATTACCATCACCAATCTAGGATAGACACAAACACGGCAGAATAAAAAAACGCGCCGGATGGCGCGTTTCTTGGAAAGCACAGACAAGGGATCAGTTGTCGCACAGATCGCTTGGCATGTCCTGACGCAGGCGGGTCCACAGCTTGCCGGACTCGATACCGTACTGACGCACCGTCATGAACACGGCTTCGTGGTTCTTGGTCTCGGCCAGATTGAGCAGAGTCTTGTAGTAGGCATCTGCGGTCTCGCGAGCCTGCTTGTCGGAGAAGTAGTAGCTGCCGACCCGGCTGTACAACCCTTTGAAACCGTTCAGGATCAGGGCGTAGATCGGATTGCCGGAAGCAAACGCCAGCTGGTGGTGCAGGCGATAATCGAACTCGGCATAAGCCTGTGCGTTGTTCTCGACCCCATCGGCGCCACGCAGGATCTCGGCGGCCTGTTCCGGATTGTGACGGATCGCCCCGCGAATAAAGATGGTGCAGATGTGAGTACGGGCTGAGAGCAGCTGAGCTATCAGATCAGGTACCTTGTCCTGATCCAGACGGGCCAACGTCTCCAGAATATTGAGGCCGGAGGTTTCCCAGAAATTGTTCACCTTGGTCGGCTTGCCATGCTGTATGGTCAACCAGCCATCACGGGCCAGTCGCTGCAGCACTTCGCGCAAGGTAGTCCGCGTCACCCCGATCAACTCGGATAATTCACGCTCGGCGGGCAGAATAGATCCGGGAGGAAAGCGATTGTTCCAGATGGACTCGATGATGTATTCCTCGGCAAACCCAGCTGGGCTCTGCGCTTTTATAACCATGAATTGACTCTGTTGTAATGCGTAAAAAGGCTGACGAATGATATCAAAGCGATGATGGCTGGCAAGCATAAGGTCAGTCCTCTGCTCACATATGGCAAATATAGTGTTGGGAATATGTATCTAATCGCCACGAGGGAGCCAGCCAACCCCGACAAGGTGGTTATAAAACAGACAGATGGGCAGAGATCCATCGGCTATCATTTATAATCGTCACGCTTTTTGATTAAAATCACGAGGAATCAGACAGATAAAGGCCAACATCGGGAGGCACAGGTCGAATCATCCTTGACTGCATAGAAGCAGATCCTAACAACAAAGTTGAGACCCATTATCATGCCAATAAGCCTAGGGCAGGCATTCGCCAAGAACTTCTTGGGCAATGCACCACAGTGGTATAAAAGCGCCATCTTGCTATTTCTGGTGATCAATCCGATCGCCTTCCACCTTGATCCTTTCATTGCGGGCTGGTTACTGGTCGTTGAGTTTATCTTCACCCTGGCCATGGCCCTCAAGTGCTACCCCCTGCAACCGGGTGGTCTGCTCGCGATCGAAGCCGTGTTGATCGGCATGACCTCCGCCGATCAGGTCAAACACGAGCTGGTCGCCAATATCGAAGTGCTGCTGTTGCTGGTGTTCATGGTGGCAGGCATCTATTTCATGAAGCAGCTGCTACTCTATGTCTTCACCAAGCTGCTGATCGGCGTTCGCTCCAAGATCCTGCTCTCCCTCTCCTTCTGTCTGGTCTCCGCCTTCCTGTCAGCTTTTCTCGATGCACTGACGGTCATTGCCGTGGTGATCAGCGTTGCCACCGGTTTCTATGCCATCTATCACAAGGTCTCTTCCGGCAAGGAGTTTGGTCACAGCCATGACCATACCGATGATAAGGAAGTCGCCGAGCTCAATCGCCAGGATCTCGACGATTTTCGTGCCTTCCTGCGCAGCCTGATGATGCATGCCGCTATCGGGACCGCGTTGGGCGGTGTCTGCACCCTGGTGGGCGAGCCGCAAAACCTCATCATCGGCGAGCAAGCCAGCTGGAACTTCGCCGAATTTGCCATTCGCATGTCCCCCGTGACCGTCCCCGTCTTTATCTGCGGTCTGCTGACCTGCGTGTTGGTGGAGCAGTTTCGCTGGTTTGGCTATGGCGCCCGCTTGCCGGACACAGTGCGCGCCATCATGGAGGAGTACAACCGCTACGAAGAGGCAAAACGCAGCCCGCAAGACAAGGCCAAGCTGATCGTTCAGGCATTGATTGCGGTCTGGCTGATCGTCGGTCTGGCCATGCACCTGGCAGCCGTTGGTCTGATTGGCCTCTCGGTCATCGTGCTGGCCACCTCCCTGACCGGGATCACCGAGGAGCACTCGCTGGGTAAAGCCTTCCAGGAGGCACTCCCCTTCACCGCCCTGCTGGCGGTCTTCTTCAGCGTGGTCGCCGTCATCATCGATCAGCAGCTGTTCAAGCCGGTGATCCAGCTGGTACTGGCTGCCAAGCCGGAGAACCAGCTGGCTCTCTTCTATCTGGCCAATGGGGTGCTCTCCATGGTCAGTGACAACGTCTTTGTCGGAACCGTCTACATCAACGAAGTCAAGACTGCCCTGCTCAATGGCGCCATTGACCGCGCCCAGTTCGATCTGCTGGCGGTAGCCATCAACACAGGTACCAACCTGCCATCGGTCGCCACCCCCAATGGTCAGGCCGCCTTCCTGTTTATGCTCACCTCGGCATTGGCGCCGCTGCTGCGCCTCTCCTATGGCCGCATGGTCTGGATGGCGCTGCCCTACACATTGGTGCTGGGGCTGATCGGCTTTTTCTCTGTCGAATTGCTGCTTGGTCCTGCCACTGAGTGGTTCTATCAGCACGGATGGCTGGTGATGGAGAGTGCGTTGCCAGCGGTACAGCCGGCACTGCATTAATCCGTTGCGACGGTTTCCGAGGGCCCTTTCAGGGCCCTTTTCTTTTCGGTTCCGCTCTGCTCTAATTCAGCCACTGTTTTTTCTGAGAGATCAATGAGATGATCGAGTTTCTCCGCCGTATCGCCGCCCATCGGCTGGCCTGGGGTCTGTTGGCAGCATCAGCCCTGTTCCTCGAGTTGTGCGCCCTCTTCTTCCAGCATGTGCTGGGCCTCTCCCCGTGCGTGATGTGTGTTTACGAACGGTTGGCGACCCTGGGTGTGCTGGCCGCTGGACTGCTCGGCATGGTGGCGCCGGATAAGTGGTATGTTCGCTGGAGTGCCATGTTGCTGTGGGGCTACAGTGCCTTCCGCGGCTTCCAGCTGGCCCTCAAGCATGTGGACTATCAGGTCAACCCCTCCCCGTTCAACGTCTGCAGCCCGTTTGCCGACTTCCCGAGCTGGGCTCCGCTCGATCAGTGGCTCCCCTGGCTCTTTATGCCGGAAGGGGATTGTGCCCAGATCACCTGGCAGTTCTTCGGTTACTCCATGCCCCAGTGGCTGGTCGTCATCTTCGCCGCTTACCTGTTGGTCTTCACCGTAGTGGCCATCGGCAATCTGGTGAAAGGGCGTTGCTGCAACTGATCATCATGGCCGTGTGGAGATAAAAGGGGGGAGCCATGATGGCTCCCCCCTTTCTCGTTCTGGCTGACCGTATTTCTGGTTACGCCCTGGCAGTGCTCATCTTGGCCTTGACCGCGCCAATTACCATGGGCAACAGGGAAATACCGATGATGCCGAAGATCAGCAGGGTAAAGTTGTGACGCACCACCGGCAGGTTGCCAAAGAAGTGGCCCGCATAGACGAACGACAGCACCCACAGCAGGCCGCCAACCAGGTTGAACGCCAGGAAGCGCGGATAGGTCATGGCCCCCATCCCTGCCACGAACGGCGCAAAGGTACGCACGATAGGCAGGAAACGGGTGATGATGATGGTCTTGCCACCATGTTTGGCATAGAAAGCGTGGGTCTTCTCCAGATAGTCGCGGCGGAAGATTTTTGAATCCGGGTTGCGGAACAGCTGCTCGCCAAAGAAGTGACCAATGGTGTAGTTGACCACATTGCCCAGCACGGCAGCAATGATCAGCACGACCGCCAGGGTATGGACGTCCAGCACGCTGCCCACGGTAAGCGCACCGGCGGCAAACAGCAGGGAGTCACCCGGCAGGAACGGCGTCACTACCAACCCGGTTTCACAGAAGATGATCAGAAACAGGATGGCGTAAACCCAGACGCCATAGTTCTCGAACAGCTCTTTCAAATGCACATCAACGTGCAGGATAAAGTCGATTGCAAAGAGGATCAGATCCATTTTTCCATACCCATAAAGTGAACGGCGTGGAGTCTACGCCAATGCCATCCGGGCGACAATCACCGGGCCAGCCTCTTTTTCATCCTGCTGTGCCCACCTTCAAATGAAACCGTTTTTCCGCTTCCTTCGAGGGTGGGAGCATAAAGAGAGAAGCCGAGTATGGTGTTGAAAAGGTGAACTAGGAGGCCTGTTCCAGATCGCTGCGCACTGCAGGGGGCAGGCAACGCTCCCAGCCCCATAGCAACACCAGCAGCAGGGTCACATCATCGAACCAACCCAGCAAGGGCACCACGTCGGGGATAAGATCCACCGGACTGATGCCATAGAGCAGGATAAGGATCACCAGTCCCCTTGCCCACCAGGGGGTACCGGGATGGCGAAAGCCCTGATAGAGACGACGAAGTCGTTGCCAAATCAGCCAGCGTTTACGGCTCATGATTCGATCAACTCGCTGCGCAGCCGCTGGATCTGATCCCGCAGTGCCGCCGCCTGTTCGAACTCCAGATCCCGGGCATGTTGGAACATCTGCTCCTCCATCCGCTTGATCTCTTTGGCAATCTCGCTGGCAGAGCGGACATGGTATTCCCCTTGCGGCTCGGCTGCCTTGCGCATCCCCTTGCCAGGTTGGCCTGCCGTGCGGCTGCCTCCCATGTCCATCACATCGCCAATGGATTTGTTGAGCCCTTTGGGGGTGATCCCATGCTTGAGGTTATGGGCATGCTGCAAGGCGCGGCGCCGCTCGGTCTCCTCAATGGCTACCTTCATCGAGTTGGTGATGGTATCGCCGTAGAGAATGACCTTGCCGTTGAGGTTACGCGCCGCCCGGCCGATGGTCTGGATCAGCGAGCGGGTCGAGCGCAGGAAGCCCTCTTTATCCGCATCCAGAATCGCCACCAGCGACACCTCCGGCATGTCGAGACCTTCCCGCAGCAGGTTGATGCCCACCAGCACATCGAACTTGCCAAGGCGCAGATCGCGGATGATCTCCACCCGTTCGACCGTGTCGATATCAGAGTGGAGATAGCGCACCTTGACGTCGTGCTCCGCCAGATACTCGGTCAAGTCTTCCGCCATCCGCTTGGTCAGGGTCGTGACCAGCACCCGTTCCTCGACGGCGACCCGCTTGCGGATCTCGGAGAGGAGATCGTCCACCTGCGTGGTCACCGGACGCACCTCGATCTCCGGATCGAGCAGGCCGGTTGGGCGCACCACCTGCTGCACCACATCGCCGCCGGATTTCTCCAGCTCGTAGGGGCCGGGAGTCGCCGAGACAAACACCGTCTGCGGCATCAGCGCTTCAAATTCGTCGAACTTGAGTGGCCGGTTGTCCAGCGCCGAGGGGAGCCGGAAGCCGTACTCCACCAGGGTCTCCTTGCGGGAGCGGTCCCCTTTGAACATGGCGCCAATCTGCGGCACCGTGACGTGGGACTCATCGATGATGAGCAGGCCATCCCCTGGCAGGTAGTCAAACAGGGTGGGCGGCGGCTCCCCCGGCGCACGGCCGGAGAGGTAGCGGCTGTAGTTCTCTATGCCAGAGCAGTAACCCAGCTCCTGCATCATCTCCATGTCGAACTGGGTGCGCTGGCTGATGCGCTGCTCCTCCACCAACTTGTTGAGAGACAACAGTTGCTCGCGGCGACTGCGCAGCTCCTCCTTGATATGCTCTATGGCCCCCAGAATGGTCTCGCGCGGGGTGGCGTAGTGGGTCTTGGGGTAGATGGTGTAGCGCACTACCGTCTGCTCGATAGCGCCGGTCAGGGGATCGAACTGGGAGAGGCGCTCCACCTCTTCATCAAACAGCTCTACCCGCAGCGCCAGCTTGTCAGATTCGGCAGGGTAAATATCGATGACTTCACCGCGCACCCGGAAGGTGCCGCGCTGGAACGCCATGTCGTTACGGGTGTACTGCAGCTCGGCGAGACGGCGCAGGATATCCCGCTGGTTGATCACATCCCCCACTTTGAGATGCAGCATCATGCTCAGATAAGCCTGGGGATCCCCCAGACCATAGATGGCCGACACCGAAGCAACGATCACCACGTCGCGCCGCTCCAGCAGAGCCTTGGTGGCGGACAATCGCATCTGCTCGATGTGATCGTTGATGGAGGCATCCTTCTCTATAAAGGTGTCGGTGGTCGGCACATAGGCTTCGGGCTGGTAATAGTCGTAGTAGGAGACGAAATACTCCACCGCGTTATCGGGGAAGAACTCCTTCATTTCACCATAGAGCTGGGCGGCCAGGGTCTTGTTGGGAGCCAGGATCATGGTCGGGCGGTTCAAGGTGGCGATGACGTTGGCCATGGTGAAGGTCTTGCCCGAACCAGTCACCCCTAGCAGGGTCTGATGAGCCAGCCCCGACTCGATGCCATCCAGCAGTTGGGCAATCGCCGCGGGCTGATCCCCGGCGGGTTGAAACTGGCTGGCTAACTTGAACAATTTGCTCATGAACACTCCCGACACAAAACAGCAGAGGAGCAGTGTAACCGAGGGTTTGGCAGCGGTACACCCGTGCCATCATCCCGCGAATGGCTTGACCACCCAGGACACCTTCTGTATGATGCTCCTCCTTGCCTGATGTTCCCCCGTAGTTCAGTCGGTAGAACGGCGGACTGTTAATCCGTATGTCACTGGTTCAAGTCCAGTCGGGGGAGCCAAATTCCTCACCATCTCGGTGCAAGTTATCCACTTTAGTGCCCTCTCCAGCCAATTTTAATGCACAAGATCCTTCTTGCTGCTGACGCTCCCTTTTGTTACCCGTCCCGGCTCGACAGAGTTTTCTCCTGTCGCATCTAACTATTTGATTTTTATACAAACATTTTTCTTCCGGTATTTTTTGAACAGCCCTTGCATCCCAGTACTGGCGCGGCTTTCAGGGCGATGAACAAGTTTCATAAACAGGGTTATCCACAGATTCTGTGGGTAAGTGCAGCAAGCCCTGTCAGGACGCGGGATTGCCTGTTATCCCCTGCAACAGGAGACCATTTTACAGGCTAACCTGATTTTATTCTGTTTTGTCCCACCCTCTGTAACTGTTGATTAACAGGCTCTATTGGCACTTTCCGGAGATATCTTTTTGCCAGCCCTTTCCCCATATGGGAATGACGCTAGTATCTCGTCATTTGACTCTTTTACGACCAAGAGAGCCCCAGGTTGAATCTGCTGAAACCGATCTGTGGCGAAGCGCTAGACAGCAGAATCTAAAATCTCACCCATGACAGTGCAAGCCCGGCTGCAACCAGCATGTTTCACTAATTGACAACGGGAAGGAGAGCAAAAATCACCTGCTTTTTTCCGATGCTCCCCTTATCCCGCCGCCTGCTCATTAAATAGCGTCCGATAACTTCCGATTAATCCCCCCTTATGCTTCTTTATTAGTGATAGATACGGCACAATATCGGCCCCACTTTTTTCCTCGGTTTTTCCGGGCATGACTATAGATTTTGTGACACTGCTGCATCAAAGCGACTCCCTGCTGCTCTTCGTGGTATTGGCCTTCGGCCTGCTGCTTGGCAAAGTGCGGATTGGCAACTTCCAGATTGGCAACACCATAGGTGTGCTGTTTACCGCCCTGCTGTTTGGCCAGATGGGCTTCGAGTTTACTGCCACCACAGAAAACGTCGGCTTTATGCTGTTCATCTTCTGTGTGGGGATTGAGGCTGGCCCCCACTTCTTCAGCGTCTTCCTGCGCGATGGCATCCACTACATCACCCTGACTCTGGTGATCTTGCTGACAGCTCTGCTGCTGACAGTGGGGCTGGCCAAGTTCTTCAATCTGGGGCCGGGCATGGCGGCGGGGATCCTGGCGGGTTCCCTCACATCGACCCCGGCGCTGGTGGGTGCACAGGATGCCCTGCGCAGTGGTCTGCTCAACCTGCCCCATCAAACCGATATGCAGGCGGTACTCGACAACATGGGCATCGGCTACGCCCTGACCTATCTGGTGGGTCTGGTGGGTCTGATGCTGGTGGTGCGCTATCTCCCGTCACTGGCACGACTCGATCTCAATACCGAAGCGCAAAAGATCGCCCGTGAGCGGGGTCTCTCCGACAGCGACAGTCGCAAGACCTATCTACCCATCATCCGCGCCTATCGGGTTGGCCCCGAACTGGCAGCCTGGATCGGTGGCCGTACCCTGCGGGAGACCGGCATCTACCCCCATACCGGCTGCTATGTTGAGCGGATCCGCCGCAACGGTATTCTCGCCAGTCCCGATGGGGATGCCGTCATTCAGGAAGGGGACGAGATCGCCCTGGTGGGCTATCCCGAGAGCCACGAGAAACTGGACGTCAACTACCGCAACGGTAAAGAGGTATTTGATCGCAACCTGCTCGACCTGCAGATCGTCACCGAAGAGATAGTGGTGAAAAACGACGCCGTGGTCGGCCGCCATCTGGTGGAGCTCAACCTCACCGAGAAAGGGTGCTTCCTCAACCGGGTGGTACGCTCCCAAATCGAGATGCCGTTCGATCGCAACATCATGTTGCAAAAAGGCGATGTGCTGCAGATCAGCGGCGAGAAACAGCGGGTCAAACTGCTGGCCAACAAGATCGGCTTTATCAGTATCCACAGCCAGACCACAGATCTAGTGGCTTTCACCACCTTCTTCGTGCTCGGCTTGCTGATCGGCTCCGTCTCGCTTGTGTTCGGCCAGATTGAATTTGGCCTCGGCAACGCCGTCGGTCTGCTGTTGGCTGGTATTCTGATGGGGTATCTGCGGGCCAACCACCCCACCGTGGGTTACGTACCGCCCGGAGCCCTGCGACTGGCCAAGGATCTCGGTCTTGCGGTCTTTATGGTGAGCACCGGCCTCAAGGCGGGTGGCGGCATTCTGGATCACCTGAGCGAAGTGGGTGCCGTAGTGCTCTTCTCCGGCATGTTGGTCACTACCCTGCCGGTGCTTGTCGGTTATCTGTTCGGGGTCTGGGTATTGAAAATGAACCCGGCGCTGCTGCTCGGCGCCATCACTGGTGCCCGTACCTGCGCCCCCGCCATGGATGTGGTCAACGAGGCCGCCAACAGCTCCATTCCGGCGCTTGGCTACGCAGGTACCTATGCGGTGGCCAACGTGATGCTGACGCTGGCAGGCTCCTTTATTATCGGCTTCTGGTTCTAACCAGTAACCATCAAATTACCGCTAACAAAGAAGGGAGCCTCAGGCTCCCTTCTTGCTATCTGCCTTTCTCCCAAGATGCGAAGCAGGCTTATTGGTGTGATCTCACCTGACACCAACCATCAGCGCTGAACTCTGCCCCCTATCCTACAATGGTTGACGCTCTGCTCTGCTCTGCTCTGCTCTGCTCTGCTCTGCTCTGCTCTGCTCTGCTCTGCTCTGCTCTGCTCTGCAATGAGTGATGGCAGATCACGGAAACAAAAAAAGCGCCCTGAGGCGCTTTTTTCATATCAACCGGATAATCATGCTTTGAACTTGCTGAACACCAGGGAGGCGTTGGTACCGCCAAAGCCGAAGCTGTTGGACATGACGGTGTTGAGCTCGGCCTCTTCGTACTCGCGCACGATGGGCAGACCTTCGGCCTTCTCGTCCAGAGTCTCGATGTTGATGCTGGGAGCGATAAAGCCGTGCTCCATCATCAGCAGTGAGTAGACAGCCTCGTGCACGCCGGCAGCGCCGAGCGCATGGCCGGTCATCGCCTTGGTGGCAGAGATCTTGGGACCGTTGGCACCAAACAGAGTCTGGATGGCTTCCAGCTCCTTGGTATCGCCAACCGGGGTGGAGGTACCGTGGGTGTTGATGTAATCAACCTTGCCAACCCCCTGCATTGCCATCTTCATGCAACGCACCGCGCCTTCGCCGCTCGGCGCGACCATGTCATAGCCATCGGAGGTAGCACCGTAACCGGTCAGCTCGGCATAGATGTGAGCACCACGGGCCAGCGCATGTTCCAGCTCTTCGATCACTAGGATGCCGCCGCCACCGGAGATAACGAAACCATCGCGATTCGCATCATAGGTACGGGAGGCTTTTTCCGGCATGTCGTTGTACTTGGTGGAGAGGGCCCCCATGGCGTCAAACTGGATGGTAGAGGACCAGTCCAGCTCTTCACCGCCACCGGCGAAGACCACATCCTGTTTGCCAAGCTGGATCAGCTCAAGCGCGTGACCGATGCAGTGAGCAGAGGTGGCGCAAGCTGAACTGATGGAGTAATTGACACCCTTGATCTGGAACGGGGTCGCCAGGCAAGCAGAGGTTGTGGAGGACATAGTGCGCGGCACCATGTAAGGGCCCACACGCTTGACCCCTTTCTCGCGGGCGATGTCCACAGATTCCGAAGTGTTCTTGCCGGAGGCACCACCTGAACCGACCACCAGGCCGGTACGCTCGTTGGAGACCTGATCTTCCGCCAGACCGGCATCTTCAATGGCCTGCTGCATGGAGAGATAGGCGTAGGCCGCAGCGTCGCCCATGAAACGCATGACTTTACGGTCGATCAGTTCAGACGGATCGAGTTTGATGTTACCCCAGACACGGCTGCGCAGATTGTGCCGCTCGAACTGCTCGGAATAGGTGATGCCGGATTTACCTGCTTTCAGGGAGGCCAGCACTTCTTCCTTGTTGTTGCCGATACTGGAGATGACGCCGATACCGGTGATCACTGCTCTTCTCATTAATTCATCTCGTCTGGAAAAACTGGCGCCAAGTCTACCCGCTTTCGGCTGCCAAACTGGTCTGCTTTCACGTAGAATGCCCGCGATTTTGTGACGCGAGCCGAGGAAAACGTGAGTCAAACATCCTTACATCATGCCCGATTGGACTGGAATGAAGCGGGAACTCCTGTCTCCAGTGACTTCGGGGATGTGTACTTTTCCAATGATAACGGTCTAAGTGAAACCCGCTACGTCTTTTTGCAGCAAAACCGGCTACCTGCGCGATTTTCGCACCACGATAGTGACAGTTTCGTGATAGGTGAAACAGGTTTCGGCACAGGTCTTAACTTTCTGGCGACAATGCAAGCCTTCCTGGAACAGGCGCCCCAATCCGGTAACGGCTCCCGTCTGCACTTCATCAGTTTCGAGAAATACCCCCTGACCCAAGACGATCTGCGCAAGGCGCTGGCCGCCTGGCCTGAACTTGGCCACTTGAGCCAGGATCTTGTCGCCCAGTGGCCACTGCCGGTTTCCGGTTGCCACCGCCTGCATTTTACGGGTGGCCGCATTCGCCTCGATCTCTGGTTTGGCGACATCAAGGATATGCTGCCGCAAGTGCCTCACCGGGCAGAGGGGCTGGTGGATGCCTGGTATCTGGATGGTTTCTCCCCAGCCAAGAACCCGGAGATGTGGACACAGGAGCTGTTTGATAGTCTCGCTCGCCTCGCCCGTCCCGATTGCTCCATCGCCACCTTTACCTGTGCCGGTTTTGTCCGTCGCGGCCTGATTGCCGCCGGTTTTGCCATGAAGAAGGTGAAGGGCCACGGTAGCAAGCGGGAGATGCTGGTGGGGGATCGCACCGACAAGCAGCCGCAGCAGACCATAGCCCCTTGGTATGCCCGTCCTGCCGGACGCGCTGGCGAGGTAGTGATCATCGGCGGCGGCATTGCCTCGGCCATGACGGCGCTCTCTCTGGTGGAGCGGGGCCGCAAGGTGACGTTGTTGTGTGCAGATGGCGAACCGGCCACCGGCGCCTCCGGCAACCGCCAGGGCGCGCTCTATCCGCTGCTCAACGGCGAGCACGATGCCCTGTCACGCTTCTATTCGCTCGCTTTTGGCTATGCCCGCCAACGGCTACTGGCGTTGGCCGCGCAACATCCCATCGCTTTTGCACTGTGCGGGGTAACCCAGCTCGGTTATGACGACAAATCGGCAGCCAAGCTGGCGAAAATGAGCCAGGGCCCCTTCCCCCCCGAGCTGATGTATCCCCTCTCTACAGCAGAGGTAGAGCAGGTGGTTGGCCTGCCCTGTGGCCACAGCGGCGTCAGTTACCCGCTGGGAGGCTGGCTCTGTCCGGCCGATCTCACCCACGCAGCTATCAAAGAAGCGCAAGCCAGCGGGCTGCTTGAGGTGGCGTTCAATACCGAGGTGGTCGCTATTACTGAACTGGCCGATGGCTGGCAAATAAAAAGCCAGGATGGCCGCCACTGGCAGGCCCCCAATCTGGTGGTCGCCGCCGGTCACCAGTTGCCATCACTGCTCCCCTTTGCCGAGCTGCCGCTCTATCCGGTACGCGGTCAGGTAAGCCATGTGCCGACCTCAACCAGCCTGAGCCGGCTTAATACCGTGCTCTGCTACGATGGCTACCTCACGCCAATGCACAACGATCAACACTGTATTGGTGCCAGCTATGGCCGTAACCAGAGCAGCCTTGAGTTTCGTGCCGAGGAGCAAATCCAGAATCAGGTGCGCTTGCAAGCCTGCCTGCCGGAGCAAACCTGGCCCGCCGAGGTGGATGTGAGCGGCAACGAGGCGCGCGTGGGGGTGCGTTGTGCCAGCCGGGATCACCTGCCGGTGGTGGGGCCAGTGGCCAGATTGCAAGGTCTGGCGGATCATTATGTGCAGCTGCAGCATGAACAGCACAACGCCCAGCCGCTCCCCCTTCACCCCGGCCTCTATGTGCTGGGGGCGCTCGGTTCGCGGGGTCTCTGCTCGGCGCCGCTCTGTGGCGAGCTGCTCGCCAGCGAGATCTGCGGTGAGCCCCTGCCGCTGGCAGCCGATCTGCTGGAAGCGCTCCACCCGGCCCGCTACTGGGTACGCAAGCTGCTCAAAGGCAAGGCGCTGGTCTAAACTTGGCGCTGTCTGCAATGAAATGGCCGCCCGATGGGCGGCCATTTCAGATGTTGAATCGTGCCATATTGACCGGGTTTGGCAGGGCTTCGCACCTCCAGACAGCGTTCACTTGGGCCAATGCACCCCGAGCTGTTCGCCGTAACCCGTCTGACGCTGGAAATCGTCTACCCGTGCCTTAACCTTGTTCAATTCGCCACTGCCCGCAGCCCAGGCGGCATAGCGCAACGCCTGGCAATCTGCATGGCCTGGTAGTGCCGCAATCGCCCCGCCCACCTGATTTCCGCCTTGCAGCACCATCTCTTTGAAACGGGATTCATAGTCAAACATGCTGGAGAGCAGCCGACCCCAGCGCTGGCGAGCAGGGTCACTCCCCTCCGAACTCTGACGCCAGCGGGGCAACAATACAGTGGCATGAGTCGTTACCGTTACCCGTTTGAGCTGGCAACGCCCCGGCAACTGGTCGGTTTCCAGCTGCCAGTCCACCTGATAACTCGCCTTGCCGAGCACAGGCTTGCCATTCACCTTGGGGGCACTCTGAGCAATGGCGCGTGCCAGTTGATCTGGCTGGGCAGCACTTACCTCATAAAAACGGACATTGATGCGGGACTCTGGCACCACTTGCGGCCGGCTCGGCTGAGCCTGACTCATCAGGGGCAACAGCAACAGCACGCTCCCCACTACTCCATAAACCTTGCTGACCATGCCAGACTACCTTCCTTGATTGCACGGGCGGAGTACCAACCTTGGTGAAACCCACCGCCACACAGATGACGGGTATAGCCTATGTGTGACCAAGAGGCGGCGCAATACAATGATGAGCCCAGAAATCAGAGCAAGCTCACAGGTTGCGTGAGCAAAGTATGGCACAAGGATGAAACTGTATTTTTATTGAGCAGGACGACTGATGCGCTGCCAGTCGAGGTGATAGTTTTTCACATTGATGTCATGACCATCTATCTGAATGAAATGATCATTTTTAAGACGGTTGGCAAAAAAGTCCTGATCTGCCCCCTCATTGAGCCACAGCTCGCAAAGTCCCCGTTTTCCCTCTTTGGCATAAAATCTCGGGGTGACCAGCAACGCGACCCCATCTACCCGGATGGCATGACGGGCCAGACAGTTTGCTTCGGTGGTTTTGGATGCCAGCGCGGCAAAACGGGCTTTGTTCCCCTCGGCAACCACCAGTACGCCGTAAGAGTGAGGAGCCATGAGACGCCGCATGGCGACCGCCTGATGAGGACCGGTTTGATGAAAACCGTCATTGGTTACCGCAAACACGCAAGTAGGTGAAAATAGCATCGCGAGCAGGAAAAGAGAGCGTTTAATGCCTGAAAAATCACCAATCACCATATAAAAGCCTCAAAAGACAACCAAGGCTGGCAAGGGTAGGTAGCCAAACCCGCTGGGTAAAGTACCTTTACCTTTCTTTAATTCTGTTCATGGGGTTAAACGTTGATTTAGCTCACACAACATCCTGTTTCCAGTCGCCACTCTACCCCTATCGGAATAGACTCCTTCCACTCTCATCCAATCAGAAGGCAACATATGCTGGAACTCATTGTTGGCACCCTGGTCACCCTGGTGGTGGGCCGTGCCATTTTCAAAGGATACTCCGCAACCGGGGTGCTGCTGAGCGGCGGCTTGCTGCTGCTGGTCATCACCGCCATGATGGGCAAGCCGGTATTGCCGAGCAAGGTGGTCAGCACCGGTTATCTCGCAACCGATATCTTCGAATACGTCCGCTTCCTGCTCAATGATCGTGGCGGTGGACTGGGGATGCTGATCATGGTGCTCTGTGGCTTCGCCGGCTACATGAGCCATATCGGCGCCAACACCATTCTGGTCAAGCTGGCCAGCAAACCGCTCGGCATCATCAAATCCCCCTATATCCTGCTGGTGGCTGCCTATCTGGTGGCCTGCGCCATGTCGCTGGCGGTGAGCTCCGCTACCGGCCTCGGCGTGCTGCTGATGGCCACCCTGTTCCCGCTGATGGTCAACATGGGGATCTCCCGTGGCGCGGCTGCGGCCGTGTGCGCCTCGCCAGCCGCTATCATTCTGGCACCGACCTCAGGGGACGTGGTGATGGCTGCTCAGGCCGCCAACATGCCGCTGCTGGATTTTGCCTTCAAGCTGACCCTGCCCATCTCGCTGGTGGCGATCGCCTGTATGGCGGTGACCCACTTCTTCTGGCAGCGCTACCTTGATCAAAAATCCGGTGAGCACAACGAGCCGGTCGCCCCGGGTGACCTGGTGACGACTGCGCCTGCCTTCTACGCCATCCTGCCCTTTACCCCCATCATCGGGGTGCTGGTATTTGACGGCAAATGGGGTCCGCAGCTGGATATCGTCACCATCATCGTCATGTGCATGGTGCTGGCCAGCCTGCTGGAGCTCGTGCGGATCCGCAATGGCAAGGAGCTGCTGGACGGTCTGCAGGTCTGCTGGCGCAACATGGCTGATGCCTTTGCCGGTGTGGTCATGCTGCTGGTCGGTGCTGGCGTCTTCGCCCAGGGTCTGATGACCATCGGCTTTATCGACACCCTGCTTGCTCACGCGCAGGATCTCGGTTCCGGCGGCCTGATCATGATGCTGTCACTGGTGGTGATCACCACCCTGGCCGCCTTCACCACCGGTTCGGGTAATGCCCCCTTCTACGCCTTCGTGGAGTTGATCCCCAACCTGGCCAGCAGCCTTGGCATCAACCCGGCCTATCTGGTGATCCCGATGCTGCAAGCCTCCAACCTGGGTCGCACCATTTCTCCGGTCTCCGGGGTGGTGGTCGCCTGTGCCGGGATGGGCAAGCTCTCGCCGTTCGAGGTGGTCAAGCGCACCAGTATGCCGGTCGCCGTCGGCCTGCTGGTGGTGATCGTCGCCACCCAGATCATGGTACCCGCCTGATCGCTGACCAGCCCGGCACCCTGCCGGGCTGGTATCCTCCCCCTCCTTTGCAGTAGACTCGGTGCTCATTTTCCCCTAAGGAGGACCGAGATGAGTATTACGGTTCAACTTGCCCATTTCAGTGATTGCCACTCCCACTTCGATGGCGCGCCCATGAGCTTCTCCCCTATCGGTGAAGGCCAGTGGCGCACCCAGTGCGGCGGTTATGCCCGGATCCTGACCCGACTGACCCAACTGCGTGCAAAAGCCGCAGCTGCCGGCCAGCGTTTTCTGTTTCTGCACGGTGGCGACTCCTTTCAGGGCTCGCTCTATTTCAACCGCTTCAAAGGGCGCGCCAACGCCGACCTGCTCGCCATGCTGGCCCCCGATGCCATGGTACTTGGCAACCATGAGTTCGATCTGGGCAACGGCCCGCTGGTGGAGTTCTTGCGCCAGCTCGATTTTCCGGTGCTGGCCGCCAATCTGGATAACAGTCAGGAGCCTGCCGACACGCCGCTTGGGCTGTGGGATATTCCCCATCTCTACGACGCCCATCAGCCCTGGCATCGTCAGATGATCGACGGGGTTCCCTTTGCGCTGCTCGGCATCACCCTCGCCCAGATGGCTGCCATCGCCAACCCGGATCCCCACACCCGTTTCCACGCGGTCGCCGACACCCTCACCAGGGTGTTGCAGGAGATCAAGCGCGAAGGGATCCAGCATATCGTGCTGCTGAGCCACCTCGGGCTGGATCAGGACAAGCTGCTGGCCGAGCGCTTCCCCGAGCTCAGCCTCATCATCGGCGGCCATACCCATAGCCTGCTCGGCGATCTCGCGCCGCTGGGTCTGCCAAGCGAAGGCAGTTATCCGCTGATGAACAACGGGGTGGCTATTTTGCACGCTGGCCACAGCGCCCTCTGCCTCGGTGTCTGCGAGCTCACCTTCGATGAGGCGGGCCGCGTCGTGCAGAGTCAGGGGCAGCTGGAGTGGCTCCCCTGGCAGCCCTGGCCATTTGCCTCCACCCCACCCGCCGGGCTCACCTTCTGCGAGCCGGATGCACAGCTTGAAAAACATCTGGCCAAACGCTATCGGCCTGAGATTGAAACCATGAGCCAGCGCATCGTCACCCGACTGGCGGCGCCACTGCCCCATCAGCGGCTGCCGGATGCCACCCTGCCGCACGGCAGCCAGCTCGCCCCGCTGGTGGCCCGCGCCATGCTGACCGCTGCCCGTGAACAGGTAGGCGAGGTGGACTTTGCCCTGCACAATGCTGGCGGCGTGCGCTGCTCGCTGGAGCCGGGCCCCCTGAGCGAAGCGGATATCGCCGGTCGCCTGCTGCCGTTTGCCATTCCCCTCACCCTCTATCGGGTGCACGGTCACGAGTTGGCGGAGGCGCTGGAGAATGCCATCGACAACGCCACCAACAACGGCGTGGTCGGCAATGGCAACGGCAGCTTCCCCTACACCGCAGGGGTGCGATTCACCTATCAGGCCGATCGGCCCAAGGGCCAGCGCATCACCCGACTGGAGTGGGAAGCCGCCCCCGGCCAGTGGCAAGCGGTCAATGCCGCACAGGTCTATCGCGGGGTGTCGAGCGCCTATACCGCCTCCGGCAAGGAGGGTTACACCGCACTGGCGCGCACCCTGACCCAGCACAATCAGGAGCTCGGCATCACCCTGGCCGACGCTTTTATCCGCTGGGCCCGTCACCTGCCGACACTGGAAGCGCAGCCCCCCCTGCTTGAGTACATCCATTGATGCAGAGGGGGAATGGCTGGCTTCGCCACATCCCCCTGACGGCCAATATTGCCGCAGCCAGCGCCCGGTTCCCTGCAAGAACCGGGCTTTTTCGAGAATATTTGCCCCACACGGGCCTGCCCCATTGCATCGCACTCACTAGCTCGGCAAGATAGGCCCGCTTTCAAGACCAGCTGCAGGAACAGGCGACTTCATGAATCACTCCATCCGTTTCACTCCCCCTCGCGTCAACCCGAGTATCAAGCCAGCCATTGTGCTGCTGACCGCCTTGCTGGCGCTGCTCTTCTGTCTGCGCAACCCGCTCTTCCACGCCATGGCGCCGGGGTTTGATGCCTCGCTGTTCGCGGTGATGGGCAAGATGTGGAGCGAAGGGGGGGTGCTCTATCGCGACATGATCGACATCAAGGGGCCGATGATCTTCGCTCTCGACGCGCTGGGCTATCGAATGGGGGGATTTGTCGGGATCTGGACACTGGAGTGGGTGCTCTGCTGGCTCGGATTGCTGGCCAGCTGGCAGGCCTTTGCCCAGCTCGGACTCTCGTTCAAGGCGCGCCTTGGCGCCATGCTGGCGGTGCTGGCTCTCTACGGCACCCGTTACTACTACGGCAACATGACTGAGGACTGGACCTTCCACCTCGCCCTCATCGCCCAGTGGGCCTTCATCACCCTGCTGCTGGACAAGGGATTTCGCTGGTGGCCGGCGCTGGTGGCGGCCCTCACCTTCGCCATCGTCGCCTGGATGCGCACCAACAACGGCGCCTTCTGGGGAGCCTGGTATCTGGTGCTGTTCTGCCACTGGTGTCTGCATGAGAAGTGGCGTGATGCCATCTTGCTGCTCATCTCCAGCCTGCTGGGGCTGGCGCTGATTGGCGGCCCGCTTTACGCCTACTTCCAGCAGCATGATCTGCTGGCGGCCTTCAAATACTACGCCTTCGACATCTTCTTCGAAGGGAGCTACGGCAATGGCTTCTCCCCCATGGTGGGCGCCGTCGGCCTGCTGCGCACCGGCCTTGTGATGCTGCTGCCCGCCTTCATCATTCTGATGCTGAGCCGCCGTCAGGAGTGGTATCTGCCCGCCCTGCTGGCAACCCTGTTTGGGGTGCTGTTTACCCTGATCGCCAACTCGGTCTCCGGCCATGTGTTCGATCACTACGACGTGCTCTATCTGCAACTGGCAGTGCTGCCGCTGGCGGTATTGCTGGATCGCAGCGAACAGCAGGCAGATGCCATCGGGCTGCTCTGCATCTCGCTGGTGGTGCTCACCGCCAGCTGGCTGCTGGCCCAGCAGCTCGGTTTTGGCTGGAGCACCAAGGAGTGGTCCCTCGAGCGGGTCAACGAGGTGCTCGGCACCAGCCTGCTGTGGGCGCTGCCGGTGCTGATCCTCATCCCCCTCTGGCGAGCCTGGGATGTGCGCAGTGCCACCCCCTGGCTGGCGACTCTGGCCATGCTGCTGCTGATGATCAACAACGCCTGGGAAGGGACCCTCAAGGGTCGCCCCTTCAATCCGGCGGCGCAGGTACGGGTCGATCGCATCAAGGCCGAGACAGTCCCGAGCGACAAGATCTGGGTCGATGGCATCCAGCCGCAATATTATCTCTGGACCGATCGCCAGCCAGCGTCCGCCTATCTCTTCTTTGCCAACGTCAATCCGCCCTATGACGTGCGCGAGCGGGTGCTGGCCGATATCCAGCGCCAGAATCCGAAGTTCATCATCGCCAAGCCGGATCGGGTGAGCGAGGAGCTGAAAAAGCCGAGCTCCCCTTCCCATCTCGCCTTTTATCAATACCTGACCAGCCACTACGAAGAGGTGGATCCGGGTCTCTATCGCCGACGCTGATCGTCAATACGCCCCGCAGGGCGGCCATTGTTGCAATGGCCGCCCTTTTTATTGCGCCAGATCGCCTTGCAGCGGCGGCCCGCAGTAGGCAAGCCCGCCCGAGATAACTACAATGACGCTCTTTTTGATGTAACGAGTGACACCATGGCGGAACTGACTTATCTGGGCGGCTATCCAGACCCCCTCAAGGCACAGGTACAGCAGCTGATTGCGGCGGGCAAGCTGGGGGAGATGCTGGCCAAACGCTATCCGGAAAGCCACCAGATCCAGAGCGACAAGGCGCTGCTTGCCTACACCATGGAGCTGAAGAACCGCTACCTCAAGAGCTCGGCGCCCCTGTCAAAGGTGGTGTTCGATGGCAAGATCAACGTGATCAAGGATGCCCTCGGCCTGCACACCTACGTCAGCCGGGTACAGGGCAGCAAGCTCAAGGCCAAGAACGAGATCCGCATCGCCGCCCTGTTCAAGGAGGCGCCGCCCCCGTTCCTGAAAATGATCGTGGTGCACGAGCTGGCCCATATCAAAGAGAAGGATCACAACAAGAGCTTCTACCAGCTCTGCCAGCACATGGAGCCCGACTATCATCAACTGGAGTTTGATCTCAGACTCTGGCTCACCTGGCGTGATATCGACAAGGCCAACCGCTAGGCTGACAACCGTTTCAGGGAGGAAACATGTCATTTGCCGCCATCCCCTTTGGTGCCACCCGCTTTATTGCCACTTTGGTAATGGCCAACTTGGGCTGCGCTGCCTATCCCCGCCGCGCGTCACGCGGGCTGCTGGCCCTGCTGCTTCTGCTCGCGGGCCACAGCGCCCTGGCCGATGAGCGCTGGCAGAGCGACAGCTATCTGGTCGAGAGCTTTATAGCCATCGCCATGGAGCGGGAGTATGGCGAAGCCAGGCAGACCCGTTTTGCCCGCTGGCAGCAGCCGATCCGGCTGCAACTTATCAACGAATCGGGTGACAAGCCGCTGCAGGCCGACGTAGTGAAGGTACAGGCGGCCCATCTGGCCCGCATCACCGGCCACCCCATCAGCATGGTGACCGCAAAGCCCAACCTCACCCTGATCATGACCGACTACAGCAAGATGAAGAGCTGGGCCAACCGCACCATGGGGGGGGATCCATCGGTCAAGATGGCGCTCAAGGGGGGGCTCTGCCTTGCCAACTTCGCAACCAATGCGAAACACGAGATCAGCCGTGCCACCATCATCATTCCGGTAGACTACAGCAGAGCCAAGGGGCGTTTTCTCGACTGCGTGGTGGAGGAGTTCACCCAGGTGATGGGTCTGCCCAACGACTCGGACAAGGTGTTTCCCTCCATCTTCAATGACAACAGCATCGACAGCTTTTTGACCGGGCTGGACTATGTGCTGCTCAAGATGGCCTATCACCCGGCCCTCAAAGCCGGAATGAGCAGTGCCGAGATCCGCGCCGCACTGCCCATTGCGCTGGCCGACCTGCGCGCCAAAGGGGAGATCCGCGAAGCCAACCGCCGGGTGCAGCAGCAGAGCCTGAAAAGCTGGGCGGGACTGTAACGGCATGGCTCAACCCAGAGCCAGACAAGCCACTGCGACTCACCACCAACAAAAAACGCAGCCACCTGGCTGCGTTTTTTGTTGTATGGGTATCAGCAGTGCATTAGCAGGCATGCCCGTTTATCCGCAGCCCATTTATCCACCGCCCAGAATTATCCACTGACCATGGGGATCAGGATGCGACGTTCTCTTCCGGCATCCAGCTGTCGGCGTTCTCCCACACCTCCTGCACCATAGCTTCGGCCAGCTCTTTGTCTTCCTTGCTGGCACGGCTGACGGTCAGAGCCATGGTACTGCCCGGCGCGACCCGCACATGGATGTCGGGAAATTTTTCGCCAAGCTGCTTGAGCAGCTCCTGACGCAGCGCCTCCATGGTCGAGGTCGGGATCTGATGTTTTCTGTCGATGATGATTTCAAGACGCATAGGAAACTTCTCCATGATTTATAACTGTATTTTTATCCAGTATTCATGGGAAGTAAAGTGCCAACTTGCACCAATCAGAAAAGATCCAGCTGCTGACCACAGATCCGGTCGAACGACTCGCCGATAAAGGGCAGGATGGCATCGGCAATGGGCCGCAACTGCTTGTCGATATAGTGCTCGTAATCGATGGCGCTGCGCCGGTACTCCAGCGGCTCGGGGCCATTGAGGGTCATCAGATAGGCGATGGCGCCCCGATGCTGATAGCGCTGGGGCAGCCCGCGGCGCAGGTTCTCCTCATCGGCCAGCCGCGCCGCACGCACATGGGGCGGCACATTCTTCTGATACTCTTCGAGCTTCTGGCGCAGCCGTTTGCGGTAGATAAGCAGATCGTCGTGACGACCGGCGCGGGTCTCATCCACCATGGTGCGCACATAGCCGCTGGGATCTTCATCGTGAAACACCAGCTCGTAGAGGCGGGTCTGAAACTGCTTGGCCAGCATGGTCCAGTCGGTGCGCACCGATTCGAGCCCCTTGAACACCAGCTGTTCACTCTCCTCACTGGCCTTGCCAACCAGCCCCGCATAGCGCTTCTTGCTGCCCTTCTCCAGCCCGCGGATGGTGGGCATCAGAAAGCGGCGATAGTGGGTCTCGTACTGGATCTCGAGATAACTCGGCAGGTCGAACTCTCGCCTGATCAGTGCAGCCCAGTTATCGTTGATCATTTGCGCCAGTCGCTGGCCAATCTCGTCCGCCTCATCCGGGCTGGTCTCGCGCCCCAGATGGACAAAAGTGGAGTCGGTGTCACCATAGATCACCTCGAACCCCTTCGCCTCAATCCACTCGCGGGTCTGCTGCATGATGCTGTGACCACGCAAGGTAATTGACGAGGCAAGTCGCGGATCATAGAAACGGCAGCCCCCCGACCCCAGCACCCCGTAGAAGGAGTTCATGATGATCTTGATGGCCTGGGAGAGTGCCTTGTTGCTGGCAGCCTTGGCTCTGTCCCTCGCCGCCCACAGGGTGGCGATGAGATCCGGCAAAAAGTGCCGCTCGCGGGAGAACATGGCGCCGCGAAAACCTAGAATGGCGTGGTCGGGGTGTTGCAACCCCTCGATGAGTCCCATGGGATCGATGCAGAAGGTGCGGATGATGCTGGGATAGAGGCTCTTGAAATCGAGCACCAGCACATGGCGATAGAGACCGGGTTTGGAGTCCATCACATAGCCGCCGGGGCTCGCCAGCCCACCGTCGGCCGGCAAATTGGGGGCCACGTAGCCGCCACGATGGAGCCGCGGCAGATAGAGGTTGGTAAAGGCCGCCACCGAGCCCCCTACTCTGTCCAGCTCAAGACCAGTGAGGGAGGCGCGCTCGATGGCAAAAGGGATGAGGTGGCAGTAGTCGAAGATCTCCCACACCAGCTTGCAATCTTCCAGGTTGTAGCGAGCCAGCGCCTCCTTGTCGGAGTGGAACAGCTCGGTGATCTTCTCCCCCCGATTGGCCACATCCTCGATATCCTTGCCACGGCCAAGCAGTTCGCTCGCCACCGCATCCAGGCTGTAGCTGGCAAACTGCCAGGTGGCGCTTTTGAGGGTATCGATGCCATCGAGCACCATGCGCCCGGGAATGATGACGTTGCCAGTCTGGGGATCGCCCCGTGACGAGCGCCAGAAGCAGAGCTCGCGCCCCCGCCCGAGCCGCAGTCTCCGCTTGTTAAGCTCGGCGCGGCGCAGCAGCAGACGAAAGTCAAAATTGACCACGTTCCAGCCGATGACCAGATCGGGGTCATGCAGGCTGAACCAGCTCTCCAGCGCACTCAGCAGGGCGCTCTCGTCCTCTACCCACTGGACCTGGGTGCCCCAGCTGTCGGCATCCGCTTCCGGGGTGCCGATCATGATGACCCGCGCATCCTGTTCGCTGTAAAGACCGACCGAGAAGAGGGCCCCGTCCATGGCGCACTCCACGTCGAGCGACACCCAGGAGAGGGTCGGTGTCACCGCCTGCGGCGCGCAGCGCGCCTCGTTGACCTCCCAGTAGCCCTGCTTGCCCCCCTTTTTTACAGCCCGGCCATCGAAGCGCACGCCAGCTGTGATGAAACGCTCCATCAGGAAGCGCTCCGGCAGCCGGATATCCGCCTCGAAGTGCTCCAGTCCGCGAATAAGCAGCAGCTCGATAGCGCGGTGAAAGGCGCTCAGGGTAGCGAAATAGCAGCCCACCACAGGGCGGCCATCGAAAGTGTGCATCGGCAGGCGGCGAAACCGCCCGCTCACCCCGGCGCCTTTGAACAGCTCGGCAGCTTCAGCCATATGGCTCTGCGGCAAAAAAAACACCGGCTCCTGCCCCGGCACCACCACCCGCACCGGCCCCTGCGCGCTCCAGAGCCACATCACGATTTCGGTGGTTGCAGGCTGCCCGTTGCGACCGCGCACGTCCCGACCATGGCGGGTCAGGATAAAACCGTCGAGGGGCGGAGTGGCGGGTACGGTGGGCTGGGTTGCAGTCATGAAGCGTAAAGGGGCTGTCCGAGAATGGGACTATTGTACGTTCATACAGTGCCTGCTCGCAATCGTCACGCTGGCTGCGAGGCGGGAGTCAAACTGGTAAGCTCGATCCGGTCGTGATTCCCACCCATCCCGTTCTGACCACTCTTCGCCGACAAAAGGAGTCTCTGTGGCAATCTATTCTCTGCTGGATCAGCTGGCTATCCCCTACCAGCGTGTCGATCATCACCCGGTGTTTACCTGTGAGGAGGCGAGCAAATTGCTGCCCGACCTGCCCGCAGCCAAGACCAAGAACCTCTTTTTGCGCGATCCGAAAAGCGAGCGGCTGTTTCTGGTGGTGAGTCCGGAGGAGCGCCGGGTCGACCTCAAGGCGCTGGCTGCCATGCTCGGCGTCAAGCGGCTGAGCTTTGGCGCCCCCGAGCGACTCAATGCGGTGCTCGGCCTTACCCCGGGCTCGGTAACCCTGCTCGCCATGGTGCGCGACAGGGAAAAAGCGGTAGAGCTGGTGGTAGACGAGGCCATCTGGCAGGCCGAACAGGTGCAGTGCCATCCGTTGGTCAACACCGCGACTCTGATCATCCGCCTCGACGACGTGCGCCGCCTGCTGGCCCACCTCGGTCGGGAGGCCAACGTCATGCGGCTGCCGGTCATTATTGACTGACCCAAGAGTGTGGGAAGCATAAACGCTCCGGCGTCATGCCCCGCCCCTGATTAATCGAGTCAGCAGCCCTCTTGTGGCGGTTGTTGCCGCGATCGTGCCCGGATCACTTGAACCATTGCTCAACGGCGCAATTCATGCTGTGATCCGGCCCAGTCACCCGGCCCTGAGGTCGCTGCGCCGTTCCCGGCAGGAAGAGCCCAAACCCTTGATGCAGAGTCTGTTTTCCTCGGCCCAGTTGCTGAGTCTGGTGCTGTTCGTCAGCCTGTCGCACATCGGGGTCGCGGCCATTTTCGCCTACCTGTGGCATACCCAGCGACAGCTGCGCTCCCTGCTCTACTGGTCGGCCAGCGAACTGGCCATCGCCGCCGCCTTTGGCTGCCTGCTGCTGCGACCCCTTACGGGAGAGATCTCCCTTGCCAATATCCTGCTTACCAATCTGCTGATCATCGCCACCCCGCTACTCTATGAGCGGGGGCTGCGCCACTTCTTCCGGCGCGAGGCCGACCGTTTCGGCTGGCTCTGCCCGCTCCTTGCCCTCGCCGGCTTCCTGCTATTCGCTGTCACCGCCACACAGCTACCGCAGGATGACATACACAGCCGGATCGTGGTGCTATCCGGGGCCATCTCGCTGCAAATGTGCCTGCTGCTGTGGCAGCTCTGGCGCTATCAGCGGTTGGCCCCCGCCTACCGGGTGCTGCGCTTTGCCATCTTGCTGCTTGCGCTGCAACTGGCCCTGCAACTGATCAGGATGGCCAAGCATCAGTGGTGGCCTGAGTCGGCTGCCTCCAGCCTGACCGATCCCCTGCTCGGCCCGGTGCTCCTGCTCAGCCTGCTCTTTACCATTGCCCGCAGCTTCATTTTGCTGAGCCTAGTGCACACCCGTCAGCAGCAGGCGCTGCTCGCCACCCAGCGCGAGCTGGAGCGGCGCGCCAACCTGGATGCCCTGACCGGACTGGACAGCAGACACTATTTCGAACACCAGGTGGCCCTGCGTGCCCGCGAGATGGCTAGCCCCGGCCAGCTGCTGCTGATCGATCTGGACAACTTCAAGCAGATCAATGACCGCCACGGTCATCCCGCTGGCGACGCCATGCTGCGGGCGGTGGGACGGGTGATCCGGGAGAGCCTGCCGACGGCGGGGCTAGCCGGGCGCCTTGGCGGCGACGAGCTGGCGCTGCTGGTGATGGAGACTTCGCAAACGCTGCCGGCCTGCTGCCAGACCCTGCAGCAGCGGGTCGCAGACGCCACTCGGTCGCTGGCCGGTGGCCCCATCAGCCTCAGCATAGGGCTCACTTCGCTGCAGCAGGGCGAGAGCTTTGAGCAGGCCTATTCGCGCGCGGATCGGGCACTCTATGCCGCCAAACAGGCTGGCCGCCAGCGCGCTTGCATCCAGGAGCCACACCACAGCGAACCCTGGCCGCTGTGGCCTCTGGCCACCCAGACCTGATGCAACCCCTCATCGAGTGCCGGGCCGCTCGGCTGACCGACGCCCCCGCCTACCGCCGCTACGAGGCCGAATGTGGCGCCGCCGGGTTGCCGCTCTGTCAGGTGGCGCAATTCGGCTCGACTCAGTGGCTGCAGGAGTTGCTCGCCCATGCCAATGGCCTGCATCTGCCGCCGGGCTACCTACCGACCACCACCTATTTTGCCCTCGAAGGGGAAGCGCTCCTCGCCACCTTGCGCCTGCGCCACGGCGACAAGCCAAGCCACCCACCAGTGGCTTGGCTATATCGATTACGAGACCATCCCACCCGCCGGGGTGAAGGTGCCGCCCGCATCCTGCTCGGTTGAGTGCAGCGCCATGTGCTCAGCGAACCTGTGCTCATCAGCTGTGACAAGACAAATCCCGCCTCGCTCAAGGTCATTGAAGCTGCAGATGGACAATGGCTGGATCGCCGCTATCATACCGGCGATCTCTGCTGGGTCCGGTTTTACCGGCTGGCCCCGGCCAAGAGGCCAGGGCTGTGCGGCAGACAATAAAAAAGAGCACCACTAGGCGCTCTTTTTCCATTGACCACGGCCACCAACAAGATCAGTAGCTGTCTTCCTCTTCGGCCTTCATCCTGGCCTGACGAGCCAGTGCCTCCTCCTGGGCGCTCTCGATCTCGTGCAATACAGAATCGAGATCCACCTGCTCGCGGCTCTCCTCGAACAAGCCGGTCAACTCGCTGTCGGGGGTCAGTTTGCCATCTTCATACAGGGCCCACATCTCCCGGGCGTAGCGGGTCTTGAGCAGCTCGGGGGCATACATGCCGTAGTAGTTGCGCATGTTGTTGACGTCCCGCTCCAGCATCGCCTTGGCCTGGTTGTTGGCGGCGGCATCCACCACCTGGGGCAGGTCGATAATGACGGGGCCCTGTTCATCCACCAGCACATTGAACTCGGAGAGATCGCCGTGGATAAGACCGGCGCAGAGCATCCTCACCACGTAACGGATCACCTTGGCATGGTCGATGACCGCCTGCTCGGGGGTAAGCGCCACATCGTTGAGGCGCGGCGCGACATTGCCATCCTCATCGGTGATAAGTTCCATCAAGAGGACGCCATCGAGGCAGACATAGGGCTGCGGCACCCGCACACCGGCCGCCGCCAGCTTGAACAGGGCGTCGACCTCGGTGTTCTGCCACACCTCTTCATGCTGTTTGCGGCCGTACTTGGAGCCCTTCTCCATGGCGCGAGCATCGCGACTGCCGCGCACCTTGCGGCCTTCCTGATAGACCACGGCCTGCTTGAAGCTGCGCTTGGACGCTTCTTTATAGACTTTGGCGCAGCGGATCTCGTCGCCGCAGCGCACCACATAGACGTCGGCCTCTTTGCCGCTCATCAGCCGGCTGATGACGTCATCGACCAGGCCGTCATCCACCAGGGGTTGGATTCGATTTGGAATTTTCATGGCCGCCCTTTTACCCTATTTCCGCTCTCGAAGATAGCTCCGCGCACGCTCACTTGCCTCTCCCTGTCATAAGACACCCTGTTATCCTCTGTTTGCGCTGTTTTTGTCCACCCGTTCGCCTTAAAAACCACCCGCAACAGACCAAATACGAAAGGCTCCTCTGCCAACAAAATTGGCCCGCATGCGGGCCAATTTTCAAGGTTCGGGCGGCAAGCCCTGACGAATACGCTGGATCCCCGCTTCATAGAGTCCGTCATCCCCCTCCTGATGCTCCAGGGTTTCAAAGATCTTGAGAAACCACATGTACTGCTCGGGATGGCGGGCAACCTGCATCTCCACCACCCGGTTCATGGCGTTGACGTCTGCCAGCAGATCGGCGGTGGGATAAGGGTCAAACGGCGGCTCGATCTCCAGCAGATAGCATCCCTCATCCTCGTCATAGCTGGCGAAGATGGGCACGGCTCTGGCACCAGTCAGTTTCACCAGCTTGGGCAACGCTGGCAGGGTTGCTTTGGGACGACCGAAGAAGGGAACAAACACGCTCGCCTCACGGCCGTGATCCTGATCCGGCAGATAAAAAAAACTGGCGCCAGCGCGGATCGACTTGATCGCCGGCTTGATACCGACACTGCGCTCATAGACCTTGCCCCCTTTGGCCCGCTCGCGGTTGATGTACCAGTCAAAAACCTGATCTTTCGGGCTCTTCATCATGGTGCACATCTCGATGCCCATCATGGAGAAGTAGCGGCCAATCATGTCGACCGCCCAGGTATGAGGCACCACCAGGATCACCGGACGGCCCGCAGCTTGCTCCGCTTGCACATGCTCCCAGCCGCTCACCTTGACGCGGCGGGTCAGGCGCGCCTTGCTGCGCCAACTGAGCTCGCCAAAGCCCATAAAGGTCTTGAGCCCGACCCGGATCGATTTGAGCAGCAGCGCCTGACGTGCGGCGGCATCCAGCGTTGGAAAGCAGATCTTGAGGTTGGTATCGGCAATATAGGCCTGCTTTTTCGAAAAACGCAGCAGGGTCGGTGAGACCAGATCGGCAAAGCGATCCCGCAACCTCGCAGGAGTAAATGCCAGCAGGGAGAGCAGGCCCAGTGCGAACCAGCTGCCCCACCATTTGGGATGCAGCAGGCGGCTATGAAATGAGGTATCAAATACCGGATCTAACGCAGACATGGCGACCATCAAGTCATCAAAAACAAGCGGTTATTGTAATTATCCTGACATTTTTTTCTACCCTGAGGAGGCTTGCTATCGACCTGCAAGGCACAGATCAGACTAGTTATCATAAAAAATGGCCCACCTGGGGCCATTTCAATCAATCTTAATTCAGGGTCAGCCGTGGGGCGACAATCCCTTGCGGATCCGCTGGATCCCCGCCTCGTAGAGGCCATCCGGCCCCTCCTGATCTTCACGGGTATCGAAGATCTTGAGGAACCACATGTACTGGCCCGGATGGCGCGTCAGCTGCTGTTGCACCATATCGTTCATCCGACAGGTATCGGCCATCACATCCTCGGTGGGATAGTTGTCAAACGGGGCATCTATCTCAAGCCGGTAACAGTGGTTCGCTTCGTCATAGCAGGCGAGCAGCGGCACCGCCTTGGCGCCGCTGACCTGAACCAGACGGGGCAAGGCTGGCAGGGTCGCCTTGGGGTGGCCGAAGAAGGGAGCAAAGATGCTCTTCTCGCGACCGTGATCCTGATCCGGCAGGTAGAAGAAGCTGCGACCACTCTTGATGGTTCTGATCACCGCCTTGATCCCGGCGCTGCGCTCGTAAACGCGGCAACCGTTTTTGGCCCGTGCACGGTTGAGGTGCCAGTCAAACACCGGATTGCGTGCCCGTTTCATCATGGTGCACATGGGCACCCCGCGCTGGGTGAAGCAGTAACCGGCGGCATCCACCGGCCAGGTATGGGGCACCACCAGGATCACCGGACGACCGGCAGCCCGCTCCGCCTCGATATGCTCCCAACCGATCACCTGCATCCGGCTCATCAGATAACGCTGACTGCGCATGGTGAACTCGCCAAATCCCAACAGACTCTTGAGGCCGACCCGGATCGAGGTCAGTGCAATGGCATCCCGCTCTTCCGGGCTCTTGTCCGGGAAGCAGATCTCCAGATTGGTTCTGGCGATATAGATCTGTTTTTTCGAGATACGAAACACCAGCGGTGCCAAGGCTTCGGCCAAACGGTCGCGCAATCGCACCGGCACAAAGGCCAGCAGCATCAGCACACCGAGCGCCAGCCAGCTGAACCAGTAGCGGGGATGCAGAAAACGGGCTTCAAAAGAGGAGTCAAATACGGGATCTTGGGACGACATGTATCGGGGTCGAGCGAAAAAGTGGTGCTGCATTGTAGTCGTCCTGACAGGTAATACCAGTTAAATCCATGTCAAATAGCCCGCCACTGGCGCCACATCAAAAAACCATAAAAAAATGCCCCGCACTGCGGGGCATTTTGCTCGTTACACAACCAGGGTGGAGGCTCTTTGTCCATCCATCGTATGACTGGTCGTTTATCCCGTCGCTCTCGGAGCGCACTGCTTATCCATTTCCCGTTGTCACATCATCAAGGTTTATCGGTGAGCCCCTTGGCGAGCCATGCCGTTATTCATTTCGGTATTACGCTGCGGCAGAAAAAACATCAGGTAACGCAGTGCCACATACCCGACGATCACGGTAGCCACCCCCAGCTCGAAGTGAGCCAGCAGTCTGATCTGCTCGACGTAGTGACTCCCTTGCGCAAACCCTTCAACCAGATGAGCCACTTTGAACAGAGCGGTGGCACCGATCACCAGCGGGAAGGTGAAGGCGGCATAACCCGGCGAGAAGGGCAGACGCAGCAGTTTGATGAAGGCCAGATAGATGATGCCGGTCATCAGGATGGCGATCCCCAACAGCACGGCCACCAGCAGCAGTGACGGCTCCTGACTGACAGTCAGGTAACCGGCCAGAGAGAGGCTGGCAGGGGCAGCCAGAATGGCAATGGTCGGTTTGGCGGCATCCGGCACTTCATGGCTGAAGATCAGGCGGTAGAGCATCAGCGGCAGCATCAAGCCGTAGCAGATGATCCCGAACCAGAGCAGACCGTTGGCCAGCGGGGCAAACTGACCACCCGGGAAGGCGACGTCAGCCACGATGATCCCCACCGGCGGCACGAACCAGCTCGGCACCATGTGGTGGATTTCAAACTCTTTGGCGCGATGCCAGATAAAGGTGGCCAGGAACAGCAGATGAACCGCCACGGCAAACAGCCAGAGGGCCTCGCCCGCTTGCGGCGCAATCATACCGAGCGCTTTGGAGACCACCATGGTGCCCATGGCATAGGTCGGTACCACACTGCCCACCACGGGGTGAGCGAGATCCAGCAACAGCAGGCGGGGGTGAAGCAGAAACTTGAAGGTCAGGATCACTAGCAGCACGGCCGCAATGGCAGCACCCAGCAGTTGCATCCGGCCATCGAAGTGACCGGCATTTTCCCAACACCAACCAAGGCTGGCGATGCCCAGCGCCAGACCCGCCATGGGGGTTGGGGCGGCAGCCAGTGATTTACGGGTTCTTGCGATCATGATGACACCTTTCTATTGATGACGATGGCGATAGGATAATGGTCCCTTATCGTTTACGATATCTAAATGAATTAAATCAATCATTCAGGAAAACCAAACACGATGAAACTGACCCTGCAGCAGCTGAAAGTGTTCGCCACCATTGCCCGTTATGGAAACCTTGGCCTTGCCGCCAACGAGCTCTGCCTGAGCAAGGGGGCCGTCTCCCAGTCGCTACAGGAGCTGGAGCGCCAGCTCTCCACCCCGTTGTTTGACCGCATTCACCCCAGATTGCAGCTCAACAACGAGGGGCGCCTGCTGCAACCGGCCGCCGAAGAGCTGCTGACACGGATGCAAGATATCGAGAACCTGTTCAGCCCCGATGCCGAGCCGAGCGGCCAACTGCGCCTTGGTGCCAGCCAGACCATCGGCAACTACCTGCTCCCCACCCTGCTCGCCAGCAGCAAACAGGAGCTGGGGCTCCCCCCCAAGGTGACCATCAACAACACTCACCTGCTCTGCCATGCGTTGGCCAACTTCGAGCTGGATATGGCACTGATCGAGGGGGAGAACCACCACCCCGACCTGCTCGCCGAACCCTGGCTGCAGGACGAGATGCTGGTGGTGGCCCCACCCGGTCACCCGCTTGCCAACAAGAAGGAGCTCTCCCTCTCCCGTCTGGGGGGCGAAACCTGGGTATTGCGTGAAGCACAATCGGGCAGCCGCGAGCAATTTATCCAGCAGATCCAGCCCGAGTTGCCCCGCTGGCAACCAGGGCTTGAACTCAACACCCTGGAGGCGGTGATGCTGGCGGTGGAGAAGGGGCTTGGCATCTCCTTTATCTCCCGGCTGGCAGCCTCGGATCGCCTGGCAGATGGGCGGCTGATCGCCCTGCCCCTCTCCCGTCGCTTCCCGCGCCAGCTCTCCCTTATCTGGCACAAGCAGAAGTACCACTCCACCTCCCTGCGCCACTTTATCCACTTCTGCCGGGCTCAGGTGAACAATGCCGAAGTGAGCCGCGCAGAGTAACGCCCGATCGGAGCGCCGCTGGCTGGTCCGCCCACCAATAACGGAAAAAGCAGAGAGGGAGCCACGGCTCCCTCTCTTTGATCCGCTTCTGAGTATCACTTCGCCAGACTGCGCAACCAGCTGATCTCCTCGCCCCAAATAGACTCGTCTATGGTCTCGAGGATCAGCGGAATGCGATCGAAGCGCTCATCATTCATGATGTGGTGGAATACCGCCTCTCCCAGATTGCCCTCCCGCAAGCTGTGGTGGCGATCGACCCGGCTGCCGAAGGTGCACTTGGCGCCGTTGATATGCATCCCCTTGAGATAATGAAAACCCACCGTGCGATCGAACTCGGCAAAGACAGCAGCGCAGCTCTCTGCAGTGCGCAGATCGTAGCCGGCGGCAAAGGCGTGGCAGGTATCGAAACAGATCCCGACCCGGCTCTTGTCCTCCACTCCCTCGATGATGGTGGCTAGGTGCTCGAACGACCAGCCGAGGTTGGTCCCTTGCCCTGCGGTATTCTCAATCACCGCCGTCACCCCTTCACTGCGCTCCAACGCCCAGTTGATGGACTCGCTCACCAGCTTGAGGCTGGCCGCCTCTGGGATCTGCTTGAGATGGCTACCGGGGTGGAAGTTCAGATAACAGAGCCCCAGTTGCTCGCAGCGTTTCATCTCGTCGAGAAACGCATCGCGGGATTTGGCCAGACCATCGGGATCCGGGTGGCCCAGATTGATGAGGTAACTGTCGTGGGGCAAGATCTGCTCCGGCAGAAAACCGGCCTTGTCACAGGCCGCCTTGAAGGCACGAATGGTGGCATCCGACAAGGGGGCCGCCTGCCACTGACGTTGATTCTTGGTAAAGAGGGCAAACGCGTTGGCCCCGATGGCCTGGGCGCGGGCGATGGTATTCTCCACCCCGCCGGCCGCACTGACGTGGGCTCCGATATATTTCATACAATCTCCTCAATACGGCAAGCCGCCATTATGCCGCTCCCGCCCGGCCACGCCAAACCGGGATATCCGATAGCGGGTATCGACAAATAGTGCCGCCTATACAAGGCGCTGCGTTTCATGGCGTAATCGGCCTTCGCTGTGGCAACCTCTCAGTTAGAGCCCGCCCGCGCCAGCATGGCGCCCATAAAAAAACGCAGCGTATCGCCTGAGCAATAACGCTGCGTCTTTGGGTCTCTCGGCCGTCCCCCTTGCCGTGACCCGAATGGCCAGCGACAAGGGAGCAAGAATGCGCGGGGAGAGTCGCCTTAGAAGGGCATCTTGAAGCCTGGCGGCAGTTGCATGCCACCGGTCAGCTCGCCCATCTTGGCCTTGTTCTGCTCTTCCACACGGCGCACGGCATCGTTGCAAGCGGCGGCAACCAGATCTTCCAGCAGCTCCTTGTCATCTTCCATCAGGGAGGGGTCGATCTCGATGCGACGGACGCTGTGACTACCGGTCATGGTGACCTTGACCATGCCTGCACCGGCTTCACCGGTCACTTCCATCTGAGCCAGCTGCTCCTGCGCCTTCTGCATACGCTCTTGCATCTGTTGGGCCTGTTTCATCAGGTTCCCCATTCCACCTTTACCAAACATATGTCGTCTCTCGTCTTGAAATCCGGCATCCAGCGCCGGGCTGTGGGCTTGTCTGTCCTAGATGGGGACAGCCAAACTGCTTTTCAACCGGAAGCAAGCTCCCGGCCACGGAATTTAGCGGTTGAGGGGCTCGATGCTCTCGTGATGGAGCACGGCACCAAACCGCTGAACTAAAAACTGCACGTTGGGATCCTGCTCCAGATCCCGGGTCACCTGCTCGCGCACCCCGAGATAGAGGCGATGCTCGATCTCGAGGGGGGTCTCCTTGTCAGGCACCACACCGAGCGTTACCTCGACCTGCACCGGTTGACCCAGCGCTGGCCCGATGATCTCGGCCAGATCGGCGCGCGCCTTGTCGCTCACCAGATGGCGCTGCTCGGGCTTGAGGGTTAGCAGTACCTTGTCCCCTTCCCGCGTCATCACCGAGTTGATGGCCAGCTGGCGCAGCCGCCCTCCCACCTGAGTGTGAGCGATCAACTCGGCCCAAGGGTCGCCGCAACCATTGAGCAGCGAGGAGGGAATCAGACGGGTCGCCTCCCCCTCTTGCGGCTCGCTGTCGCTTTCGAGCTCATCCCAGTCGATGGTCTCCATCACTGGTTGAGGGGGTTCATCCTGCGTCACAGGGGCAGCAGCCACCGCCGTGCTTGCAACGGGCGGCTGGGTCGCTGGGGTGGACGTCACCGCTGGCGCCGCAGCGCTGCGCTCACCGGGTCGATAGCTCGGCTGCCCGTCGAGATCCCAGGGTGGCAGATCGGTTGGCTGGGCCGGTGCCGTGACGGGGGCGTGACTCATTGCTGGAGCCTGCTCGGCAAAGCCCTGATTGAGGTACTCTTCGTATTCCCCGTTGTCACCCTGTGGCTCGTAGCCATCGCCATAGAAATCCACCGGCGGCAGATCATCATAGTGACCCATCGCCGCCATCCCCTGCCCGGCCGGTTGGCCGACCGGAGCTGGCTGTTGCGAGACGACCGGTGCAGCAGCGGGCGCGACAGGGCGAGCTGGCGCAACTGGTACTGCGCGCGGCGCAGGCGCCGCCGGGGCATCCTGACCTCGCTGGCGGCTGCGCAGCATATTTCGCTTGCCAAGCAGACTCTGCATGCTCGATACCGCTGATACCGGTTCAGCAGCGGCAACAGGCGTTGCTGTCGCTGCGAGCGCGGGCTCGAAGGGGGCGGTCAGCGGCTCGCCACGGGAATAGTCGGTATCGGCTGCGGCAGACGCTCGATCATCCGCATCTGCGGGCTGTGCAACCGAGTGCGCAGACACATCGGGCTGCACATGGGGTAACGCGGGCTCGGGTTGATACCCCATGCCTGCGGCTTCACGCAGCAGTTCATCCTGCTGGCTGAACAGCTCGGCGGCTTGTGCCTCCTCCTCGCTATCGGCGGGGTTGCCGATGTCATCCACCATCGAAGGCAGGAAGACATCAACCGCGGGCACGGCACTGGTAGCAACAGGGCTGGCTAGCGGTGCAGGCACGGCGCCGCTGATCGGTGCCAGTGCGGCCGATTCAGCGGCCGGGCGCTTTCCCGGCAAAGAGGCAACCGAAGTAGCGCTGCTCGCCGCACCGCTCGTCATTGACGGGGGCAACGCGGTGAGGCTGGCCGGATGCAGGGCATCACACCTTGGGGAGAAGGCGAGCATCCGCAGGCAGGTCATCTCCAGCGCAGTGCGGCCATCGGGGGCCCAGGGCAGATCTTTACGGCCACCCAGCACGATCTGGTAGCAGAGCTGCACCTCTTCCGGGCTCATCGCCTTGGCCAGTTGCAGCAGGGAATCGGCATCCGCCCCCTGCTCCTGCACACTGGCAGGCAGCAGCTGCGCCATGGCGATGCGATGGAGCAAGCCTTCCAGCTCGGCGTGGAGCTGATCAAAATCGGGGCCCAGGGTGGCGATCTCGGTGATCTTGGCCATGGTCGCTGGCGCATCTTGCCGCAAAATGGCTTCCAGCAGCTGGTGCAGATGGCGGTGATCGAGCGTGCCCAGCATCGCCAGCACGCTGTCGAGGCGCACGCTACCATTGCCGTGGGCCAGCGCCTGATCGGTCAAGCTCAGGGCATCGCGCATACTGCCGTCAGCGGCTTTGGCCAGGGCCAGCAGCGCACGCGGTTCAAAGGGCTGCCCCTCCTGATCCAGCACCCATTCGAGCTGCTTGGCGATCTGGGTCTGATCCAGACTCTTCAGATGAAACTGCAGGCAGCGCGAGAGAATGGTAATGGGCAACTTCTGCGGATCCGTGGTGGCCAGCAGAAACTTCACATAGGGGGGCGGCTCTTCCAGGGTTTTCAGCAACGCGTTGAAGCTGTGGCGCGACAACATGTGCACTTCATCGATGAGGTAGACCTTGAAGCGGCCGCGGGCCGGACGGTACTGCACGTTGTCGAGCAGCTCGCGGGTATCTTCCACCTTGGTGCGGGACGCCGCGTCAATCTCCAGCAGGTCGACAAAGTTGCCCTGATCGATCTCGCGGCAGGTATCACAGACGCCGCATGGGTGGCTGCTGATCCCCTGTTCGCAGTTGAGGCTCTTGGCCAGAATACGGGCGATGGTGGTCTTGCCGACCCCGCGGGTACCGCTCAGCAGATAGGCGTGATGCAGCCGTCCCTGATCCAGGGCGTTGGTCAAGGCGGTCAGCACATGTTGCTGGCCTACCACTTGTTCAAACGTATGGGGGCGCCATTTACGCGCCAGAACCTGATAGCTCATAAATCCATCATGCAGGGAAGACAGGGCATTGAGGCCGGATGCTAACACAAATGGCGGGCTGGCTGTATCGGCTATCGGTGAGAGCGGGAGGGATCGCTTGATTTTCAAACCGATGCCCGCAGGGCACCGGTTCAATGCAGGCCCGATGCAGAGGATCGGGCCGAAGAGGCTTTACTCGCCGGCCAGCTCGACCAGTGAGACCACCTTGATGCCAGCGGCAGTCAGGCGGGCATCGCCGCCCAGAGACGGCAGGGAGATGATGAAGGCCGCATCGGCCACTTCACCACCGGCACGGCGGATCAGCTTGACGGTCGCATCGACGGTACCGCCGGTCGCCAGCAGATCGTCCACGACCAGCACCTTGTCACCGGGCACGATGGCATCGGTGTGCAGTTGCAGGGTGTCGGTGCCGTACTCGAGGGCATAGGACTCCTCGATCACTTCGCGCGGCAGCTTGCCCGGCTTGCGGACCGGCACGAAGCCCAGTCCCATGGCGAAAGCGACCGGTGCACCAAAGATGAAGCCGCGGGCTTCGGTGCCAACAATCTTGGTGATCCCTTGATCACGATAATGATTGGCGAGCAGATCGATGGTGGCCTTGAAGGCCTCGGCGTTCTCGATCAGGCTGGTGATGTCACGAAACAGAATGCCCGGCTTCGGATAGTCGGGAATGGTCTTGATGCTTGCTTCGATAAATTTCAGGGTTTCCGGATTCATGTGTTGACCGCTTATTTTTTTGACCCAGGGGTGGCCATTTTTTCTCAATTCCCTTCTGCGGGAAATAAAAAAGCCTGTCACGCAAAAATGACAGGCCGACTCCATAGCATTATTGCTGCAATAGCTTAGGGACTTCACTTCACCATTGCAACTGGCTCCAGCACTGGCAGACGCATTAACCAGGTGAGCAGGATCACCATTATGACAACCAGCAACCCCTTGACCCACAGCAGTGGCACCACCGCCAGTGACACCGAAAAGGTGAGCAAAATGAAGATAATGGCGCGCCGTCTGGCCTGACGACGAATGCCGCGATACTGCTGCCAATCCACGATGGGCGGGCCAAACCAGGGATGGGTCAGCAACCAGCGATGAAAACGGGGCGATGAGCGGGCAAACAGGGCGGCTGCCAGCAACATGAAGGGGGTAGTCGGCAAGAGCGGCAGCACAATGCCCACAATACCGGTGGCAAATGCCAGCCACCCGAGCGCCATCAGACACCAACGCTTCATTCCTTCTCCTTGCGTGATTTATCTCCCTCTAGCCTAACAGAGTTTGAGCGGGTGCTGACAGCGGGCCGCAACCCCACTACAATCTGCCCTCTTTTTTCTCCCCACTCTCGTCGGAAAGCCGTTATGCGCGTTATTTTGGCCCCCATGCAGGGGGTACTGGATCACCTGATGCGGGAGGTACTCACCTCCGTCAATGATTACGATCTCTGCGTGAGCGAGTTTATCCGGGTCGTCGATCAGCTGCTCCCCGCCAAGGTGTTCTACCGCCTCTGCCCTGAACTGCTGCAAGATGGCAAAACCCGCGCAGGCACCCCGGTGCGGGTGCAACTGCTGGGGCAACACCCCGAGTGGCTGGCCGAGAACGCCGTGCGCGCCATCGAGCTGGGCTCCCCCGGCGTCGATCTCAACTTCGGCTGTCCCGCCCCTACGGTCAACAAGAGCAAGGGCGGTGCGGTGCTGCTCAAAGAGCCCGAGACCATCTACCGCATCGTCAAGGCGGTGCGCGAGGCGGTGCCTGCCCATCTGCCGGTGAGCGCCAAAATTCGCCTCGGTTACGACGACAAGGATCTCTATCTGGAGAACGCTCAGGCGGTCTTCCAGGGGGGCGCCAACGAGCTGGCCGTTCATGCCCGCACCAAGCGCGAAGGCTACAAGGCCCCCGCCCACTGGGAGTATGTGGATGCCATTCGCCGCGCCCTGCCCATCCCCGTCACCGCCAACGGCGAGATTTGGGATCACAAAGATGCCCTCGCCTGCGCCAGGGTCTCGGGTTGCGATGCCCTGATGGTCGGGCGCGGCGCCATCTCCCTGCCCAATCTGGCCAACGTGATGAAAACCGGCTGCCCGCACATGAGCTGGGCCGAGGTGCTGCAGTTGATGGTGAGCTATACCGAGCAGGATCTGGACAGCGAAAAAGCCGACTACTACCCCAGCCGCATCAAACAGTGGTTCAGCTATCTCAAGCGGGAATATCCCGAAGCGGACCTGCTGTTTCAGGAGATCCGGGTGCTCAAAGAGACGGATCCGATCCGCGATGCCCTGCTGCAAGCAGCCAAAAGCCACAGCTAACCACGTTTAACTTGACGCATATCATCTTGATAAAGTTATCGGATCCCTATACTGCCCCGAATCTGTCGTCTGTCCTGTGGGGGATAATGTGTGTGAAATGACGCAAGCACAGTTGACTGTCTGGCGTAATCGCCTGCTGTCAGACTGGGCCCAAGTAAGAGAAACGCTGATCGGTCAGCTTAAAGCTTGCCGCCGTGACGAGTGGGCCGAACAGGTCGGTCACTGCGAGCAGGATCAACTGGTGGAACTGACCAGCCAGCTGGATCTGCCGAAGGTTGAGCAGAGCGTGGCTCGCCTCAAGCGGATCGATGCGGCACTCTGCCAGATGGATCTCGGCCTCTATGGCCTCTGCTCCGATTGTGAAGAGCCGCTTTCCATCGAACAGCTGGAACAGGATCCGACCCTGCAACGCTGCCCGCGCTGTGAAACCCGTTATCGCAAGGGATTCCACGCCCACGAACTGTGAGGGATGCACATCAGTGCATCCACTCACCCCTCTTCTCTACTGGTTAGTCCGTCATTCCTGTCCAATACTCAACCCTATCAGCCGATCCGGGGGGATAAGGTGTGTACAGAGTCTTGCTGATATGGTGTTTATGCTGCCAAGCAATAGCACAAGAGCCCCTGGTTGTAGGCTGGACAGAGTGGCAACCCTTCAGTTTTCGCGATAAGCAGCAACAGTTGCGGGGGCTGGACGTTGAGCTGGTCAACGCCATCTTCCAGCGAGCCGGTTATCAGGCCAGATTCAGCGAAATGCCTTGGTCTAGGGTGCTTCATGAACTGCGTTTTGGCACGGTACAACTTGCCATGTCTGCCAATATCACCACCGAACGACAACAATATGCGCGATTCACCCATCCCTACCGGGAAGAGCAGGCCGTTATTATTATCCGCCGGCAGGATGAGCAACGCTGGCGCGACATTACCTCGCTGGCATCGCTGCGCGAACGAGCTGACTTCAATATTGGTGTCCTCAAGAATTTTGATTACGGCAATGCCTTTCGCCAGCTGATGACCGAACCCGAAATGCAACCACGCCTGCAGATACGCCTGAGGCTGGATCAGCTGTTGAAGATGCTACGGGCTGGGCGAGTTCAGGGGCTCGTGCTAGACCCCCACGGGATGCAGGGGTTGAGTCATGATGGAGATATACTTTCCGAATTCAAGATCCAGCTGCCGCTCGAGCAGACACCAGTACACCTGATGCTGAGCAAAGAGAGCACCACAGAGGCGCAACTGCACCGGATCAATCAGGCCATCCATCAGTTGAAACAGAGCCCCGACTATCAGCAGATCCTCGACCGCTACCAGTTCAGATCACTGCAACCATAACAAAACACCCAATGAGCAAGGGGAGCATCCGCTCCCCTTGCCGTCTCAAGCAAACCCTATCTTGTCTCAAACTACCCTTGTTGCGACTTGCCAAGACGATTTGGCCACCGATGACATGATGGGTTACCTCTGCCCGTCAGCATCCCAGCACAATGTCGGCAAGATGGGCGAAGTGGTGGATCTCGTGGGTCGCATCGCATTCCCCCGAGTGCCGCCTCGGGTTATACCAGCAGGTGGCCAATCCCTGTGACGCAGCCCCGGCAATATCAGTTTTCGGATTGTCCCCCACCATTAGCACTCTGGCCGGATCCGGCTTCCCCATCAGGGAGAGGGTGTGCTGGAAAATAGCCGGCGCCGGCTTGGTCACCCGGATCTCGTCAGAGATCACCAGGGGCTCGAACCACTCGCTCCAGCCCAGTTTTCCAAGTCTGCCACGTTGGGGGACGCTGAAACCATTGGTGATGATCCCCATCCGCACCTTGCTGCGCAATTGCTGCAGGGTCTCGACCACCCCTTCGAGGGGCATGCTAAGGGCAATGATTTGCTCCAGAAAGGTATTGTTCATCGCCATGGGGTCGGCGGCAACTTGCTGGGCAAAGAGGGAGAAGCGGGTCTGCTGTAGCACTGTCGCATCGATCTCGCCATCGTTGTACTGCTGCCAGAGCTCATGGTTGATAGCATGATACTGCGCCATGCTGGCGTCATCGGCCTCCACACCATAGATCTGCAGAGTTTGCACCAGTGCCTCGGCGACCGGGAAATCGAGCAGGGTTTCATCCAGATCGAACAGCACCCAGTCATAGCTTGGTTGTTTCACAGAAATCCTTTTATCAGTCAGATTATTCGGAAGCTGAGTGCCCCACTCGACCGAGTGGGCCAGCCAGCAGATCCAGCGTGAGCCGCACACCAAAGCCGGTCACTTCGCTGGAGACCACCCCATTGCCCCCCTTGTTGCGAAAACCGCTCAGGTCGAAGTGCAGCCAGGGCGTCTGCTCGGGGATAAAATGGGCAAGAAAGCGGGCCGCATCAATGTGATCCGGCGAACTGCCTGGTGCACACTGCAACAGATCGGCCCACTCGCTCTCGATATTTTCATCGTAATCCTCATCGAGCGGAAAGGGCCAAACTCGTTCACCGCTGTGCTGACCCAGCTTGACCAGCGATGCCAGCCATTCGTGGCGATTGGTAAAGACGCCGCTATAGCGACTGCCCAGTGCCCGCTTGCAAGCGCCGGTCAGAGTCGCATAATCGATCAGCAGATCCGGGGTATCCTGCGCCGCCATCGTCAGAGTATCGGCCAGCACCATTCGTCCCTCCGCATCGGTATCCACCACTTCGATGGTGAGACCATTCATCGCTGTCACCACTTCACCCGGACGATAAGCCTGGGGACCGATATGATTCTCGGCAATCGCCAACCAGCAGTGAACCTCATAGGGCAGCTGAGCCCGACTGATGGCATAAAGGGTACCCAACGCCACCGCACTGCCCCCCATATCGAGATGCATGCCATACATGCTGCCGGAAACCTTGAGGTTATAGCCACCTGAGTCATGGCAGATCCCCTTGCCCACCAACGCAATGCGGCGTACCGGCTTGGACGGGTAGTAGCTGAGCTTGACCATGGCCCCCTGATTATCTTCCGAACCGCGGGCTACCGCCAAAAAAGCCCCCGCTCCCAGCTCGGCCAGCTGCGCCTGATCGTAGTGATGGCACTGCCAACCTTCATCCTGAGCCAGCTGGCTGACGAACTCGCGATAGCTGGCCGCAGTCAGCTCCGAGGCGGGTAACACCGCCAAATGACGAGCCAGCCCATTGCCCCCTGCTTCGCTGTAGATACGAGCGAGATCCAGCACTACAGCAGGAGAGACCGACACATGCTGATAGTTCCAGCCACTTTCGCTACGGCTTTTGCTGGTCGGCAACGGTAGATTGGCGGCCAACAGAGCCGACAACATCAATTCAGCCAGCATCACCCGCTCTGAGGGGGAGAACCCCTCCAGATGCAGCCCGAGCCGCTCTACCTTGAGCCCGGAGAGCGGGGCTATCCAACCTCTGACCTGCTTATAAAGACGGTGATCCCGCGTCACATTGCCGGTCACCAATATGACCAGCAACAGGGTGGAACCATGCATCAGGGTGAAAGGTGCTTTTTGCCCAAGCGCCAACTGGGTGTTGATCCCCGACAGGGCCGGTAGCGACAGCAATGCCTCCTTTTGCTCTTCGGCGATCAGCAGCAGTTGCAATGGCAAGCCCTGTGAAAGGGTCTCGGTCAGCGTGGCATCCCGGCTTTCAATAGCAGGAGGAAGATAGGTAAAAGGAGTGATCACAGGCGCGTGCCTCATCCATGAAGAGATATCTGATGATACCTAACAAATGGTCGAGACGACCAGTTATGGTCTTGAAAAAGCGCAGGAAACAGCATTAATCGCCATCGGTTGAATACCCGATGGAGATATATTCAATGTAATGAGGGGGAAAAGAAGAAAACTATCAGGAAGTTGGTTGCGGGGGCCGGATTTGAACCGACGACCTTCGGGTTATGAGCCCGACGAGCTACCGAGCTGCTCCACCC
>NZ_JAAKVR010000028.1:0-42668 GCF_049175755.1 Aeromonas sp. 600282
ATCCACAGAAACTGGTTCCAGATTGCTAGAATGGCCGAAAACAAGGAGGCCAAGATGGACTTGCGACTGAGACCCTATAAGGGAAAACGCCCGCAACTGGGCAAACGGGTGTATGTAGATCCCTGCGCGACACTGGTGGGCGATATCGAACTGGCCGACGACGCCAGCATCTGGCCCATGGTGGCGGCACGGGGGGATGTGAACCATATCCGCATCGGCGCCCGCAGCAACATTCAGGATGGCACCGTATTGCATCTGACCCGCAAGAGCGTCAGCAATCCGACCGGCTATCCGCTGCTGATCGGTGAAGATGTCACTGTGGGTCACAAGGCGATGCTGCACGGCTGCACCATAGGCAACCGGGTGCTGGTCGGCATGGGTGCCATTCTGCTTGATGGCGTCGTGGTCGAAGATGATGTGATGATCGGCGCAGGTTCACTGGTGCCACCGGGCAAGCGACTCGAATCGGGCTTTCTATATATAGGGAATCCCGTCAAACAGGCTCGTCCGCTCAAACCCGCCGAGATCGCCTTCCTCAAGACCTCGGCCGACAATTATGTGCTGCTCAAGGATGAGTATCTGCAAGAGACCTGATAGGGCTGGCAGAAACAGGAAGCCCGGCATGATGCCGGGCTTCGCTTCTTATATAGCTATCTATATAGCCGTGCAGAACGGCTGACCGGAAATCAGTGGGCCTGATCCCAGTTGTCGCCGGTACCCGCTTCAACCAGCAGCGGCACATGCAGTTCGGCAGCGGCCGACATCTTCTCCTTGATGATGGCGGTATACTCCTCCAGCTTCTCTTCGCGGATCTCGAACACCAGTTCATCGTGTACCTGCATCAGCATGCGGATCGACTCATCCCCGATACCGCGGATCCAGCTGTCCACGTTGATCATGGCGCGCTTGATGATATCGGCGGCCGTGCCCTGCATAGGCGCGTTGATGGCGGCCCGCTCGGCTGCCTTGCGCAGACCGGCGTTGCGGGACTTGATATCCGGCAGATAGAGGCGACGACCAAACAGGGTCTCGACATAACCCTGGGCTTCCGCCTGCTGGCGGGTACGCTCCATATACTCCAGCACGCCCGGGTAGCGTTCGAAGTAGAGATCCATGTACTTCTGCGCTTCGGCACGACCGATCCCCAGCTGCTTGGCCAAACCGAAGGCACTCATGCCGTAGATAAGACCGAAGTTGATCGCCTTGGCGCTGCGGCGCATGTCGGTGGTGACCGCATCGAGCGCTACACTGAATACCTCGGCGGCAGTCGCCTTGTGGATGTCCTTGCCCTCGGCAAAGGCGGTCAGCAACCCCTTGTCACCGGAGAGGTGCGCCATGATGCGCAGCTCGATCTGGGAGTAGTCCGCCGCCACCAGCTTGTAACCGGCGCTCGGAATAAAGGCCTGACGGATCCGGCGCCCCTGCTCGTTGCGCACCGGGATGTTCTGCAGGTTGGGATCAGATGATGACAAACGGCCCGTAGCCGCTACCGCCTGATGATAGGAGGTATGTACCCGCCCGGTCTGCGGCTTGATCATCAGCGGCAACTTGTCGGTGTAGGTGGACTTGAGCTTGGCCAGCCCACGATGCTCCATCAGCAGTTGCGGCAGCTCATAGGTCTCCGCCAGCTCGGCCAGCACCTCTTCTGCGGTGGACGGTGCCCCCTTCGGCGTCTTTTTGATGATCGGTAGGCCCAGCTTGGTGAAGAGGATCTCCCCAAGCTGCTTGGGTGAGGAGAGGTTGAACTCCTGTCCAGCCAGCTCATGGGCCTGCTTCTCCAGCTCCGCCAAGCGCAGCTCGATCTCCTGGCTCTGCTGGTGCAGCAACTTGGGATCGATAGTGGTGCCGAGCAACTCCATCCGCGCCAGCACTGGCAGCAGAGGCAGTTCGATCTCGCTGAATACCTTGGCGAGACCCGGCACGGCCTCCAGCTGACCCCACAGCGCCTGATGAAGACGCAGGGTGATATCGGCATCTTCCGCCGCATAGGGGGCGGCCTGCTCCAGCTCGATCTGGTTGAAGGTGAGCTGTTTCACCCCTTTGCCCGCAATATCTTCAAAGGAGGTGGTCTCAACCCCGAGGTAACGCTTGGCCAGCGAATCCATGTCGTGGCGACTGGCGGTGGAGTTGAGCACATAGGATTCGAGCATGGTGTCGTAGGCGATACCTTGCAGGTCGATGTCGTGGTTGAGCAGCACGTTGCGATCGTATTTGAGATTCTGCCCCACCTTGAGACGGGTCGGATCTTCCAGCAGCGGTTTGAGCTTGCCCAACACCACGGCCTCGCTCAGCTGTACCGGTGCCCCCAGATAGTCATGGCCAAACGGCACATAAGCAGCCTTGCCCGGCTCAACCGCGAAGGAGACCCCGACGATCCGCGCCTCCATATAGTCGAGACTGGTGGTTTCGGTATCGAAGGCAAACAGCGGTGCCGCTTTCAGCTGTTCCAGCCAGCCGTCAAACTCGGCTTCGTCCAGAATGCAGCGGTAGTCGGTTTCGATGGCGGCAACCGGAGCGGCGCTCTCATCGCCAGCCTCGTTCTGTCCGGCGCTCTCGCTGCCCTCTTCACCACCGGATTCCAGCTCCTTGATCAGGTTGCGCAGCTCGTATTCGCGATAGACCGCCAGCAGGGACTCCTTGTCGACCGGCTTGAGCAACAGCTCTTCCAGACTCTGTTCCAGCTCGACATCGGTCTTGATGGTCGCCAGTCGATAGGAGAGACGAACCTGCTCTTCCTGCTCGCGGAACTTGTCGGCGAACGCCTTGGAGCCTCGGAAGCCGAGGGCGGCCACCTTGTCCAGGTTGGCGGCAATCTCGTCGATACTGCCAATCCCCTGCAGCAGAGCCAGTGCAGTCTTCTCGCCGACACCGGTCATACCGGGAATGTTGTCGACCTTGTCACCCATCAGGGCCAGATAGTCGATGATGAGCTCGGGCGGTACGCCAAACTTCTCGATCACCCCTTCCCGATCGGTCTTCACATCTTTCATGGTGTCGATCAGGGTGACATGATCGGAGACCAGCTGCGCCATATCCTTGTCACCTGTACTGATCAGCACCGGTAGCTGCTTCTCGGTCGCCTGGCGGGCCAGGGTGCCGATCACGTCGTCGGCCTCCACCCCCTCCACCATCAGGAAGGGGAAACCCATCGCCTTGATCATCTGGTGGATCGGGGCAACCTGGCTGCGCAGATCGTCCGGCATGCTGGCGCGGGTCGCCTTGTACTCGGGATAGATGTCATCGCGGAAGGTCTTGCCCTTGGCATCAAACACCACGGCCACATGACAGTCAGGATATTGCTTGCGCAGGCTGCGCATCATGTTGGCCATGACACGGACGGCGCCGCTCGGCAAACCGGTCGATGTGCGCAGATCGGCCTGCTGGGAGGCGAAGAAGGCGCGGTAAAGATAAGAGGAGCCGTCGACCAGAATAAGGGGGTTGCTAGGGGCCATGAAATCGTCCTGCCAGAGATAAACAGCCGCTAGGATGCCACAGGGCCCCCCTCACACCAAGGGGCGCAGCAACAGCACACAGCGCCTGATAAAGGGACTCAATCTGTGGATAACTCTGTGTTCAAAAATGGGGCGCATCAGAGCGCACAGTGATAAAACTGTGCATAAGAATATAAAAAGCCATTAAAAACAATGCTTTGAGATCGCAAAAACCGATCGTGAGACAGTTAGAATGATCTCGATCAATGTGGAAAAAGATTTAAGGGAGTAGGTACGGCAGGATCCAAAACGAAACAATCCTAGCACAGCAAGATGACTTGACCAGCGGAGGGCGAGCGATAACCATACAAAAGTACAACAATCCATCCTGGCTCACATTTTCAACAACGAGGAGTTTGCCATGAAAAAAGTGGCCGTGATTTTGAGTGGCTGCGGTGTCTTTGACGGGGCCGAAATCCACGAGGCCGTCATCAGCCTGCTGGCGTTGGCCCGTCAGGGAGCCGCCGTCCAGTGCTTCGCCCCGAACGTGGCGCAGCTCCATGTCATCAACCACCTGACCGGTGAAGTGAGCGAAGGGGAGAGCCGCAATGTGCTGGTCGAAGCGGCCCGTATCTGCCGTGGCCAGATCAAGGATGTGGCCGAGCTGGATGCGGTAGATTATGACGCCCTGCTGGTGCCCGGCGGCTTTGGCGCGGCCAAGAACCTGTGTGACTTCGCTATCAAAGGAGCCGAGTGCCAGATCCAGCCCGATGTGCTGAAAGCGTGTCAGAGCTTTGCCAACGCCAACAAACCGGCCGCCTATATCTGCATCGCCCCCGCCATGATCCCGCAGATCTATGGCGCCGGGACGCTGGCGACCATCGGCCATGACGAAGGCACCGCCAACGCCATCGAGGCGATGGGTGGCAGCCATCTCAACTGCCCGGTCAACGAATTCGTGGTGGATCAGGAGCGCAAGGTGATCTCCACTCCGGCCTACATGCTGGCCAACAACATAGTCGAAGCGGCAGACGGCATCGAGAAGACAGTCAAGCAGCTGCTGGCGCTATAATCCTCACCCAGCCAAAAACAGACGGGCCGCTCATGGAGCGGCCCGTTTTCAATTCTGCCTGAAGGCGATGAGTTAGATGGTTTCGCCCATTTGATCCATTTTACCCAGCAGGGCACGCAGACGCTCCTGCCATGCAGTGTGCTCGTTGCGCAGCTGATGGTTCTCGTCTTGCAGCTTGCTGTTCTGCTCTTTCAGCTCGTCCAGCTCCATCTTCAGCAGGGAGATGTTGTCGACAGCGGATTGTACTTTGGATTCGAGTTGCTCAAGGACTTCTAGTGACATATGCATACCTGTTTGTTCAATTGCGATGCCCCACAGAGGGCGATTCAAGCGCGTGAAGCCAGCATACCCCGAGCGCATCGGCACAAACAAGCCAGTGCGCTGTAAAATGCGCCTTCCATAGATGTATTGTCTAAATATGCGTCTATTTTTCTCGCATCCTGCGCCCGAGCCGCGACAACACACTGAACCGTGCGTAAAAGACCCCGCCGCCCGCGCATCATTTGCCCCCTCCTGACGGCGCCGCCGTTATCCATGCAAGGCGATATAAGCCCCCAGCAACAGACAGGCGACGACATACATCAGCAGGCCATAAAGCAGGTTCCAGCGCAGGATCAGCCCGGCACTGAGGTTGTAGCGGGAGGCCAGCGCCAGATTGGAGCCGGAGAGCGGACTGGTGCCGGTGGCAAGCCCCCATCCCAGCAGGAAACACATACCTAGCAGGCTGGGATCCGGCGCCAGCGGCCAGAGCAGTGGCGCCAGCCCGGAGATACTGATGAGCGGATGCACCCCGACGATGGCCACCAGCAGGATCAGCAGCAGAGTGAGGGATGCCTCCAGCCAGCCAAAGTGATTGAACAGCGGCAGGCCGTGACCGGCACCGAAATCGATGACCGACAGCGCACTGTTGATGCCTGCCGCCAACAAACCGGCCCCCAGAAACAGCACCAGCTGACCGCCGATGGCGGGGAAACGCTCCACCACCTGCCGCTTGAGGGCCGCCTTGCGCCCTGTCCTCGGCATAAAGAGCAGCGCCAGCAGCGGGGCCACCAGTGCGATCACCGCCAGAATGCCGAGCTGGGGCCAGATCTGCTTGATGAGCAGTACCAGCAACGCCAGCGTGACTGGCAACCCCAGTGTCTGCAACCGCAGCGGATAACCGGCAAAGTCGGCCACTCCGATCCTCTCCACCTGCCAGGCAGTCAGCCCCATCGCCAGCAAGGCGGCGAGGATCCCGAACGGCAGAATATGGGAGAGCTGCAAGCCCGGCGCATAGGTGAGCGCCACCGCCATGGCGACAAAGAAGGGTGACCAGAAGGCGGCGGCACAGAAGATCCGGCTCAGCACCATCACCTGACGCCGCTCCAGGGTGCCATTACGCTCCAGCCGATCGCCGATGATAAAGAGCACCGAGAGATTGATGACCGCCCCCAGCAGATTGAGGCTGGCCATGGTGCTCCACAGCCCCTTGCGCCCGGTCCAGGAGGTGGTGCCGGTCAGCAAGCCGGAAGTGGCAAGGTTGAGGGTGCTCACCGCGGCAAACATGGTGAGCATATTGATATTGGGCAGCAGCCAGTCACCGGCAATGAGGGTCGCGCCCTGCCACCAGGAGAAGATCAACAGCAGCAGGGCGGCACTATACAGGGCCAGCGCCTGCCGCCTGGCGGCCCCTACCAGCCAGGGCCAGGTGAGCAGTGACGCCCCCCAGGCTGCAATGGCCGCGGGCCAGGGGGAGAGACCCAGATAGAGATGAAGCAGGTTGAGCAGCCACATCCCCAAAATCAGATAACCCGACCAGCGTTTGGCCATCGACGCCTCCGGTCAGGAGATCAGAGACACTGATCCATATCCAGTGAAGGCTTGTCGCACTCCGGACGGCCGACGATCTTGGCGGGTACGCCAGCAACCGTGGTATGAGGTGGCACCGGGTTGATCACCACGCTGCCGGCGCCGATTTTGGCACCCACGCCCACTTCGATATTGCCGAGCACCTTGGCGCCCGCCCCTATCATCACCCCTTCGCGGATCTTGGGGTGGCGATCGCCGCTCTCCTTGCCGGTACCACCGAGGGTAACGCTCTGCAGGATGGAGACATCATCTTCAATCACCGCCGTCTCGCCGACCACTATGCCGGTGGCATGGTCAAACATGATGCCCTTGCCGATGCGGGCGGCCGGGTGCACATCCACCCCGAACACCACCGAGATCTGGTTCTGCAGATAAAGAGCCAGCGAGCGGCGCCCCTGACGCCACAGCCAGTTGGCGACCCGATACCCCTGCAGGGCATGGAACCCCTTGAGGTAGAGCAGCGGGGTGGAGAAGAGGTCGACCGCAGGATCGCGCTCCTGCACGGCGCAGATGTCGGCCGCCACTACCGTCAGCAGCTCGGGCTCGCTGCGCAGGGCCAGCTCGATCACCTCGCGCAGGGCGATGGCGGGCATGGTGGCGCTGTCGAGTTTGTTGGCCAGCTGGAAGCTCAGCGCCGAACGCAGATTCTTGTGATTGAGAATGGTGGAGTGGAAGAAGCTGGCCAGCATCGGCTCCTGGGCCGCCATGCACTCCGCTTCTTGCTGAATTTTGTGCCAAGTTTTGGCAACCAGTTCATCCATGTTGCAGCCTACTGTTGTTCTGGGTGAGGGCTCTGTTGTTCTTTTGTCAGCACCGAGATGGGGTCCATGTGGATGATGACATCCATCCGCTCGAATGCCTGGCGAACCGCCAGCTCGGCTTCATCGGCGATCTGATGGGCCTTGACCAGGGGGATCTGATCATCCAGTTCCAGATGCAACTGTACGAATCGGGTCGGCCCGGATTGACGGGTGCGCAGGTCATGTACGCCGTGTACCCCTTCGACGGCGCAGCAGAGGGCCATTATTCTCGCTTGTTCTTCCGCTGGCAACTGACGATCGAGCAGGGCCTGCACCGACTCGTAGCCGATATGTCCCGCCCCCCACAACAGGAACAACCCGATCAGGATGGCAAACAGGCCGTCAGCCCAGTACCACCCCTGCCCCGCCAGCACCAGCGCCAGCAAGACACCGGCGTTGAGCAGCAGATCGGAGCGGTAGTGCAACATGTCCGCCTTGATGGCCACGCTGTTGGTCTTGCGAATAACGAAACTCTGGAAACTGACCAGCAGCAGGGTCAGCACAATGGAACCGCCACTAACCCAGAGACCCGCCTCTAACCGTTCAATAGGTGCCTGTTTGAGCAGGGAGGAGATGCCGTGCATCACCAGCAGCAATGCGGAACCGGAGATAAAGGCCGACTGGATCAGCCCCGCCAGAGACTCCGCCTTGCCGTGACCGAAGCGGTGTTCATCATCGGCGGGGGCCAGCGCATAGCGAATGGCCAGCAGGTTGATGATGGAGGCACTCACATCCATGAAGGAGTCGGTGAGCGACGCCAGCAGGGTCGACGAGTCTGTCATCAGCCAGGCGATCAGCTTGCCGGTGATCAGCAAGGTTGCAGTGGTAACCGCCGCCATGCTGGCAAAGGTAACCCAACGGGAATATTGTTGATGGCTCAAAACCGGCTTTCCTCTGGCGATGAAAAACTTATTATACCCTGACCCCGGCGTCAGTTTGGCGCGAAAATCTGCGGAATAACACCCGATGAACAGAATACTCCTGGTCGACGACGATCTTGAATTGACCCAGCTGCTCACCGAAATTCTGACCCTGGAGGGATTTCAGGTCACGGTCGCCGAGGATGGTGAAGAGGGGCTGCAACGGCTGGCGGAGCAGAGCTTCGATCTGGTGTTGCTGGATGTGATGATGCCCAAGCTCAACGGCTTTGCCATGCTGACCAAGCTGCGCAAGACCCATGAAACCCCGGTGCTGATGTTGACCGCTCGTGGCGACAGCCAGGATCGGGTTAACGGTCTGGAAGCGGGTGCCGACGACTATCTGGCCAAGCCGTTCGACGATCGGGAGCTGCTGGCCCGGGTTCGCGCCATCCTGCGTCGTACCCAGAGTGCCCCGCCCCAGCGTGGCAGCTCCTCCGACGAAGTGCACTTCATGGATATCGTGCTGCAACCCGGCCTGCAGCAGGCCCGCTGCGGCGTACAACTGCTGGAGCTGACCGCCACCGAATTCGGGCTGCTGGAGTGCCTGCTGCGCAATCCCGGCCAGATTGTCAGCAAGAGCCACCTCTCCGAACAGGTGCTTGGCAAGAAGCTGGAGCCCTTCGATCGGGCCATCGACATGCACCTGAGCAACCTGCGCAAGAAGCTGCCGGACCGCAGTGATGGCCAGCCCCGCTTCAAAACCGTACGGGGGCGCGGTTACCTGTGGCTAGAGCAAGAATAAAGAGTACCAGCTCCCTCAACGGCATATCGACCCACATCTTCCTCTGGTTCTGGTTCATGCTGCTGGTGATGCTGGCCGCCGTGATCAGCCTGCCCACTCTGGATCCTCGCAACCAGATCCCGCTGCCGACCCATGAGGCGGTGCGAATGCAGAAAAATGTGCAGGCCCTGCTCAACGCTGCCGATCCGAATCAGGATTTCGATCTGGCCAAAACGATGGACAAGATCGCCATGCTCCCGGTGGACAATGTCTACCTGCGCGACGAGAGGGGGCAGATCCAGTCCACCACCCATCCGCGCAAGTTTGTGGTGCGCTTTATGGTGGACGCCGATGACCCGGCCAACCCCATGCTGGGCAACGAGGATCGCAAGGCGATCGCTGGTCCCTTCCTGATGGAGCACCGCGGCCATCGCTATCACGTCTATTTCGGCCTCAATGCCGAGAACCCCTACCTGTTCCTGTTCATACAGGTGCTGGATCACCCGATCCGCATTCTGGGCATATCAATGCTGGTCAGCACCCCGCTCTGCCTGCTGCTCGCCTGGCGGCTGACCCGCCCCATCCTGCAGTTGCAGAAGTCGGTCTCCCAACTGGCGGCTGGCAATCTGGAGGTACAGATCCCCAACCTGGGACGGGGCGACGAGATCGGTCAGCTGGCGGATAACGTCAGCCGCATGGTGGAGACACTCAAGAGCATGATCCAGAAGCAGAAACAGCTGCTTTCCGATATCTCCCACGAGCTGCGCAGCCCCCTCACCCGGATGCAACTGGCGCAGGCGCTGATCCGCCGCAAGCAGGGTGACAGCGCCGAGCTGGCGCGGATCGAATCGGAGATCGGACGGCTGGACAAGCTGATCGGCGATCTGCTGGATCTGTCGCGAGTGCAGCAGCATGTGGAGGCGCCGGTGGTACATCCGCTGGCCGACCTGCTGGAACCCATCCTCGAAGATGCCATGTTCGAAGCGAATCAGAGTGGCAAACAGCTCAGACTGCCGCCGCTGCCCGCAGAGTCGATCCAGATGTGGCCCGAGCTGCTGGCCCGGGCCGTGGAGAACCCCCTGCGCAACGCCCTCAAATATGCCCGCGAGTTCATCAAGGTGGACTGGTATCGGGAGGGACTGGAGTGGGTGATGACCATTCGGGATGACGGCCCAGGGGTGCCAGACGAGCAGCAGGCGCTGCTGTTCCAGCCCTTCTTCCGGGTCGATGACGCCCGCAACGCCAAGACTGGCGGCACCGGGCTGGGGCTGGCCATCGCCTCGGAGGCGATCCAGCGCCACGGCGGCACCATTGCGGCCAGCAACAATCACCCGACTGGGCTAACCATCACCATCCGCTTGCCCATCGCCTGATCCTTTTCATCCGGACGGGCGCTGGGTATGCTGGCGCCCCTTCTTGGCTTTACATCTCTTTGCAGGAGCTCGTCATGCTCGATATCGTCCTCTACCAGCCGGAAATTCCGCCCAACACCGGCAATATCATCCGGCTCTGCGCCAATACCGGTTACCGGCTCCATCTGATCGAGCCGCTGGGATTTGAGTGGGATGACAAGCGGGTAAAGCGGGCGGGACTCGACTATCACGAGTTTGCCGAGGTGAAGCGCTGGCCGAGCTATGAGGCCTTTCTGGCCGCCGTGGCGCCCAAGCGGGTATTTGCCTGCACCACCAAGGGGCGCACCGCGCACTCGGCAGCACAATATGCCCTTGGCGACGCCCTGCTGTTTGGCCCGGAGAGTCGCGGCCTGCCCATCGAGATCATCGAGAGTCTGCCATTCGAGCAGCGGCTGCGCATCCCTATGGTGCCCCAGAGCCGCAGCATGAACCTCTCCAACGCGGTGTCTGTCTTTGTCTACGAGAGCTGGCGCCAGCTCGGCTACGACGGTGCCATGTAAGCGCCACCGATGATCAGTGGCGGGCGTCGAGCAGATGCCCGCTGCGCTCCAGCCGCCAGCAAGTGACCCCCAGCGACAGACCGCGCCCCACCATCAGCGCCGCCATCGCCGCCCATAACGCGGCCACGCCCCACGACTGACAGAGCCACCAGATCGGGAAGAAGCCGCCAAACGCGGCCAGCAACATGCTGTTGCGCATCTCCCGCGCCCGGGTCGCTCCGATAAATACGCCATCCAGCAGGAAGCACCAGACCGCCAGCAAGGGCATGGCGATCAGCCAGGGAAGCTGACGATGTGCCTCCGCCATCACGGCCGGAATGTCGGTGATATAGCCGATAAGGTGGGCACCAAAGAGGGCAAACACCAGGGTAAAACCACTGGCAATGAGGGCGGCCCAGCCCAGATTGAGCACGATGGCCTCCCGCAGTTTCTGCCGATCCCGCTGACCGATGGCTCGTCCTACCATGGCCTCCACCGCATAGGCAAAACCATCGAGTCCGTAGGAGATAAGCATCAGGAAGTTGAGCAGCACCGCATTGGCGGCCACCGCCACATCCCCCAGTCGTGCCCCTTGCAGAGTCATGAAGGCGAAACAGAGCTGCAAACAGAGGGAGCGCAGAAAGATATCGCGGTTGAGGCCGAGCAACCGCACCATGGGCGCAAGCTGCCGCCAGCGCTGCCAGCCATCCTGCCACACCGTCGGCGCCAGTTGCCGCAGCTGACGGCGTACCAGCCAGATCCCGACCGCCAGCGCGCAGTAGTCCGCCATGACCGAGGCCGCCGCCACACCCCGCACCTGCCAGCCGAGCCCCAGCACAAACAGAGCATCGAGCGCCATATTGACCAGATTGGTGAGGATCAACATTACCATGGGGCTGCGGGCATCCTGCATCCCCAACAGCCAGCCCATGACCACCAGATTGCAGAGCGCCGCCGGGGCGCTCCAGATCCGCACCGCCACATATTGGCCCGCATAAAGCTGCACCTCGGGCGAGCCGCCACTCAGGGCGATCAGTCGTGGCAACAGGGGGAAGAGCAACAACAGCAGCGCCAGACCGAGAGCAATGGCCAGCCCCAGCGCCCGCAGCAGGGTATCGAGCTGGGCACGACCATCGGCGGCGCCGTGCGCCTGCGCCGTCAGGCCGGTGGTCGACATCCGCAAAAAGCCGAGCAGCCAGAAAATGAGGTTGATCAGGGTTGCACCGACCGAAACGCCCCCCAGAAACCAGGCCTGACCGAGATGACCGATCACCCAGGTGTCCACCAGCCCCAGCAAGGGGGTGGTGATATTGGAGAAAACCATGGGCAGTGCGAGCGCAAAGACGGCGCGGTGGCGAGAGGGATCTCGCCACCAGGGGGCAACAGCTGGGGTCACGCTCAGTGGCCTGCCAGCTTCAGAATGCGGGCGAAGTCAGAGAGCATGGTGGCCATCTGCACCCGGGGCACCTGACCCGGCGCCACCTGCGGGCGGAATACCGCCTGCAGCTTGCCCTTGGGATTGATGAGCACGATGGAGGCGGAGTGATCGATCAGGTAATCCTTCTCCCCCTGATTGGCGATGGAGTAGATCAGCCCCAGATTGCGCACGAACGGGAACAGCTTGTCGTGGGGGGCAGTGGCCGCCTTGAATTCGGGATTAAAGAAGGCGGTATAGGTCTTGAGACGGGGAATGTCGTCACGCTGGGGATCCGCCGAGATAAACACCACCTGACTGTCGGGCGCCATCTTCTTCAGCTGGTCATAGACGGAGCGCATATCTGCCAGGGTGGTGGGGCAGATATCGGGGCAGAAGGTGTAGCCGACGAACAGGAAAGTCCAGTGCCCCTTCAAGTTGGCAGGGGTGAACGGCTGGTTGTCCGCATCGGTAAAGACAAAATCGTTGATGTCCCGCCCCGCCGGATAGTAGTCGGCCTGTTCCGGCTGCTCTGGCTGCGTGGCGTAGAACACCAGGATCAGGCAGGCTGTCAGCAGCAGAAAGAGCAGGGGATAGCGGAGCTTCATCATAACAAGAGACCCTTTCAGTTCGAGGCAGATGGCCAGCAGTGACCGGACAAGAGAGGGGCATTGTACCCCAGCGAGCCGCCAAGGTGGTTCAACCTTGTGCAATGCCCTGTCAGGAGTCGACCATTTGGCATAATTAATCGCCAGTTGCGGCCATAAAAAAACCGGCCCCCTCAGGTGCCGGTTATGGATGGATTTGTTTGTCTCTTCTGCTCAGGGGCGAGCGTTACGCCCCTGCTGCAACATCTTGCCGATGGCCCGCACGCCGATGGGAATCACGGGGGCCAGCCAGCCCTCTTCCCCCTGGCGATCACCGTGACCACGCTTGAACAGCAACACCAGACGTACCACCTTCTCTTTCGGACATCCCAGCCAGAGCGTCCAGTGCGAACCACGATGGTGCAGCCAGAGACCGTAAAACCAGGTCATCCGGCTACCTTTGACGAAACGGGTGATTGACGATTCCGCTGGCGCAGCCCCAGCCTCTGAATCCCATGGCGATCTTGATGCCATACCAGTCCTCCTTGACCGACAGGTCATGTTGCTTCGTCGGCCTGAACTGGGAACAGGCCCGTCACGACTATCTGCAACCATTACGAGTGGTTCCCTTTGCCCGACAAGGCTCGGGATCTCCCCACTCCCCCTTCATATCCCGTGAAGGTGTACTGCCCTATTCTCGTTGTTACCGGCCCTTCCGTACCGATGCATTGTGATGGTCAGAGGGAGGTGCCAAGCCCTGTCTCGGCGACAGGGCACTGATCTGAGCATATATCTGAAATGGATGATTGGTAGCCGGTCGCGCAGGACAAAAATGCCGCCGCCGATGATCTGTTTGATATGACAGGGAAAGTGCGCCAGAAACAGCACGGCCTCCCGAAGGAGGCCGTGTGGCAAACGCAGTTGGCGGGGAGGATTACATCCAGTCGGCGTTGCGGATCACCCCGACCGCCAGCCCTTCGATGGTGAGCTGCTGGCAGGAGAGGTCCACCTCGATGGGGGAGAGCTCTTCATTTTCCGGTAGCAGCCATACCTGACTGCCCTTGCGCTGGAAGCGCTTGACGGTGACATCCTCATCGAGACGGGCCACTACCACCTGACCGTTGCGCACCTCCTGGGTCTTGTGCACCGCCAGCAGATCGCCATCCAGAATACCGATGTTCTTCATGCTCATCCCCTGCACCCGCAGCAGAAAATCTGCCCGCGGATGGAACAGGGTAGGATCAACCTGATAGTGGCTCTCGATATGCTCCTGAGCCAGGATGGGTTCACCGGCAGCGACCTTGCCGATAAGCGGCAGGCCGCTCTCCTCCAGCACCTCTTCCTCTTCGAGCAACAGGCGAATGCCGCGGGACGTGCCCGGCATGATCTCGATGACCCCTTTTTTGGCCAGGGCCTTCAGATGTTCTTCGGCCGCATTGGCCGACTTGAAACCAAGCTTCTGGGCAATCTCGGCACGAGTCGGCGGCATACCGGTTTCGCTCATATTCACCTTGATCAGCTCCAGCACTTCGGCCTGGCGGGGGGTAAGGGGTTTCATAGAATTGGCACCTGTCTTTTTATACAGCACACTGGCAGTATATACAGTGCAGTGGCCAAGGCAAGGCGCAGCTGACATTTGTCGCGACCAACCCCTCATTTACTACTGTTTTGATCCTGCGCAGCCGACTCATCGTACCTCTCGGCGACAAGGGGCTGTCGATTTGCTATGCTCACGCCGCATTTTTTTGGAGAGCAGACGCACATGTCCCTAGGACAGAAGATTTCCAGAGCCATCTTGCAATGGCCGGTCAGCGGCTTGGTCAATCACAAGAGCCTGCCGGAAAATCCCATCACAGAACTCAATCTGGATCCGGCCAGACCCATCGTCTATGCCCTGAAAACCAGTTCGATCACCGACCTGATGACCCTGCAGCAGTGCTGCGAGGATCTCGGTCTGCCCGGTCCCTTCACGCCGCTGGAGCTCAACGGCCAGCTGCTGCCGCGCTATGTCTGTCTGGATCGTCCGCCTCCGCTGTTTGGCAAACGCAGCAAACCGCTCCCCTTCCTGCAGGAGTTCCACCAGCTGCTGGATCTGCACAAGCAGGATCCCGAGCTGGATATCCAGGTGGTGCCCGTCACTCTGTTCTGGGGTCGTGCGCCGGGTCGGGAAGGCGAAGAGGCTTCCGGCTGGAACATCATCAGCAGTCTGGCGCCGAACCGGCTGAAGAAAGCGCTCATCGTGATCCTCAAGGGTCGCGAGAATCTGGTGCGCTTCTCGCCGCCGCTCTCTCTGCGCTACATGGCGGACAAGCACGGCACAGACGAAGGGATCGCCCACAAACTGGCGCGGGTGGCTCGCACCCACTTCAGTCGCCAGCAACTCGCTGCCACCGGCCCGAAACTACCGAACCGCCACCTGCTGTTCAAACAGCTGCTCGATTCCGAAGTGATCCAGCAGGCGATTGAAGAGGAGGCCCAGCGCGAAGGGATCAGCCTCGAGAAAGCCAAGAAGCGGGCTCACGGCTATATGGACGAGATCGCCTCCGACTTCTCCTATCGGCTGATCCGTCTCGGCGAGAGTTTCCTCGGCTGGCTGTGGAACAAGCTCTACCGCGGGCTCTCCGTCAACGGCGCCGAGAAGGTACGCCAGCTGGCACAGGAGGGGCACGAGATCGTCTACGTCCCCTGCCACCGCAGCCACATGGACTACCTGCTGCTCTCCTACGTCATCTATCACCAGGGGATGGTGCCGCCCCATATCGCGGCGGGCATCAACCTCAACTTCTGGCCGGCGGGCCCGATTTTCCGCCACGGCGGCGCCTTCTTCATCCGCCGCACCTTCAAGGGCAACCCGCTCTACAGCACGGTATTTCGTGAATACCTCAACCTGCTGTTTGCCAAGGGGTACTCGGTGGAGTTCTTCACCGAGGGTGGCCGCTCCCGTACCGGTCGCCTGCTGCCACCCAAGACCGGCATGCTGGCGATGACACTGCAGGCGATGATGCGCGGGCTGGACAGACCGGTCACTCTGGTGCCCGTCTATCTGGGTTACGAGCACGTGATGGAGGTGAACACCTACCACAACGAGCTCAAGGGCAGCCGCAAGGAGAAAGAGAGCTTCCTGCAGGTGCTCGGCATCCTGCGCAAGCTGCGCAACTATGGCCGTGGCTTCGTCAACTTCGGCGAACCGCTGACCCTCAACAGCTACCTGAGCGAGCATATTCCCGACTGGAAACAGCACATCGGAGAAGAGGAGCGTCCGGAGTGGATGGCGGGTACCGTCAACGAGCTGGCCGAGCTGCTGATGACCCGCATCAACGGGGCTGCCGCGGTCAATGGCCTGACCCTGAGCGCACTGGCACTGCTGGCCGCCGAGCGTCACGCCCTGACCCGCGACGAACTGCAGGCCCAGCTCAACACCTATCTGGATCTGCTCAAAGCGGTGCCCTACAGCCCGCACAGCACCATGCCGGCCGAAGATGCCGCCACCCTGCTGGATCAGGCCATGGAGCTCAACAAGTTCGAGGTGAGCGAGGACAAGCTGGGCCAGATCATCAGTCTCGACCGCTATCAGGCGATCCTGCTGACCTACTACCGCAACAACATCCTCCACCTGTTCGCCATGCCTTCGCTGGTAGCGGCCCTGATCGAGCGTTGCGAAGGGATCTCCCACAGCGAGCTGCTGGCCCGCTGCATCGACATCTATCCGCTGCTCAAGACCGAGCTGTTCCTGCGCTACGAAGAGGATGAGCTGCCGGAGCTGGTCGATGCCCTGCTGGCAGAGCTGCAGCGTCAGCAGCTGATCGAGGCGCGCGATGGCGGCTACTGGGTCAACCCGGCCAACCAGATGCGCCTGCTGCTGCTGGCGGAGAGCATTCAGGAGACCCTGCAGCGCTACGCCATCGTGCTGACCCGGGTGCTGGCCCAGCCCCATATCGAGGCGGAGCAGCTGGAAGCGGACGGCCTGATGATGGCAGAGCGCCTCGGCACCCTGCACGGCATCAACGCCCCCGAGTTCTTCGACCAGAAGCTGTTCAGCACCCTGATCCACACCTTGCGCAAAGAGGGTTACCTCTCCCCAGAGTGCAAGCCGGATCTCGGCCGCTTCCAGGCGCTGGCCGACAATATAGTGCCGCTGCTGAGCAACAAGATCCGCCGTACCATTCAGGCAGGCAATCAGCTCTGATCTGCAACACAAACAAAGAAGGCCGCATCATGCGGCCTTCTTTTTATCCAGTTTTACTCGGGGCGCAATCACGCCAGCAGGTAGTCAAGCACCAGACCGGCAAACACCAGCGCCCCCACATAGTTGTTGTTGAGAAACGCCTGGAAGCAGGCTTCCCGCTGCCGCTCGCGAATGAGCCGCTGCTGATAGACAAACAGCACCGCCGCCCCCAGCAATCCCCAGTAATACCAGCCCCCCAGCGTCATCAGCTGCCCGACCGCCAGCAACAGCAGCAGCGTCGAGAGTTGCAGTGCGCCGATGATCCGCTTGTCGTAACGACCAAACAGGATGGCGCTGGATTTGAGGCCGATCTTGAGGTCGTCATCCCGATCCACCATGGCGTACTGGGTGTCGTAAGCCACCGTCCAGAGCAGGTTGGCGAAAAAGAGCAGCCAGGCCACCAGCGGCAGAGCATCCGCCTGCGCCGCATAGGCCATCGGGATCGACCAGGAGAAGGCCATCCCGAGCACCAGCTGAGGGTTCGAGATAAAGCGCTTCATAAAGGGGTAGCTCACCGCCAGCAGCAGGGCGACAAACGACAGACCGATGGTGAGCGGATTCATGGTCAGCACCAGACCAAAGGAGATAAGCGCCAGCACGAAGAAGAGCGCCAGCACCTCCCACGGCTTGACTCTACCCGTAGGCAAGGGGCGACCAGCGGTGCGTTTGACGTGGCCATCGAAGTTGCGATCCGCATAGTCGTTGATGACGCACCCTGCCGAGCGCATCAGAAAGACCCCGACCACAAACACGGTCAGCACCCAGAGATTGGGCAGGCCACCAGCGGCCAGCCAGAGCGCCCACAGGGTTGGCCACAGCAGCAGCAGAGTACCTATGGGTTTGTCGACGCGGGCCAACTGCATGTAGGCAAGTCCCCGCTCCTTGGTTAACAGGTTCACTCCAGCTCCTTGTCACAGACGAGAGAGGGCAGAAACAGCTCGTGCACCAGCAGTGGCCACTGCCCCAGAAACAGACGGGAACGACGCCCCCAGACAGTGGCGGCCGGGCAACGAGGATTGGCGGCAATATCGAAACGGGCCAGCTGCAGGTGATCACGGCGGGCAGGCTCATGGCCAAATACCCGCTCACCCAGCGGCTGCTCGCCAAGCTCGGCAATGCCGCTCCCTTGCAATGCGTCATCGGCAAACAGGGTCCAGCCCAGCACGGCGGGCCCACGATCCCCGTGCAGGATCACCTCGCGGCAGGTACCGGCCGGCGAGGCCGAATCCACCAGCCACTGCTCATCGGCAGTAAGGGCGACCGGGTGATTGCCCAGCCACTCCACCGAAAAGTGGCGATTGTGCTGACGCAGCCGCCGGGTCATGGAGCCGGGCTCCAGCAGCCAAGGGCGCAGGCTGGCGGGCAATTCGCAACATTCGGGGGCCAGCCACCCGCTTAACGGCGTGAGGGGAACAGTCAACTCGGACTTCACAGCTTCACCATCCAGAGATTTCCGTGTTCAGGTTAAAATCCGGTTTATTATCCGTAAATCAATAGCGAAATGTAAGAACATCCGTGCTTGACGGCCCCGATGGCAACATCAAAAATGGGTTATCTCTTGCTGATGAGCCATCTATATGAAGATCTTCAAAATTCTGCTGGTGTTGTTACTGAGCTGTGGTGCGCTGCATGTACAAGCCTCATCCGAAGAAGAGCCGCCCGCAGAGGGAGAAGAAGCAGCCGCAGCCGCCAAGCCGGGCTTTTCCTACCACGCGCTCGACCCCGACATCATCACCAACTACCTGAGCAACGGCAAAACCCTCGGTTATGTCCGAGTCACGGTGGAGCTAATGGCGGAAAACGAAGCCGACCTCAAGCTGCTGGAGCAGCATGACCCGCTGATCCGAGATACCATCATTCGTTTGATGGGCAGCAAGAGCGCCGAGCAGATCAAATCCCTGGTCAGCCGTGAAGAGTTGCGCAAGGAGTGCGAAACCAAGGTCAACGAACTGCTAGTCAAAGAGACTGGCAAGAAAGCGGTGCGCGAGCTCATCTTCACCAAGTTCCTTTACCAGTAATCCCTCCCGAAACAATCGCTTATTGGCATAACGGCCAATAAGCGAGCTTTACCGATTCACTCGAAATGAAAATCGATTACAATACGGCCGTCGAGTCTTAGAGGTAGTCGTTATGGGCAGCAAGACCCTGTGTGAGTGGCGTCGCCACGAGATCCCCACTGATCTCAAAGCGTTGCGCAAAATTGTTCGCAAGCCGAAATTCGTCTGCGGCAAGTGCGCCCGCAGCGCCAATGACAAGGGTTACCTCTGCCAGCCACTCCGCTTGAAAGAGGAGTAACCCCTCACGGTCAGTGCACTATTGATCGGTCCAACCCTGTCGTCCCTGCTCGAACAATCTGCGCGCCTGGGTATCGTTCGGGCAGACACCGCGATACTCCTCGCCTGAGCGGCCAGCCAAATAGAGATGCTCGGGGCGGCAATACCATGCCAATCCCTTCTGATGTCCCTGCTTCCACAGTTCGGTATCCACCTTCTTGCCACACTGGCCCTGATGGAACTCAACCCGTTCGGTGGTGAAGCCCAGCTTGCCGTCAGCCTCCCCCACTTCGCTCCACACCTTCTCGCAAGGGTCATCGTTGGAGACACAGCCCCCCAGCAGGGCCGCCAGCAATATGATGGAAAGTCGCATAGTCATCCTTGAGTGTCGTTTGAGCTGTTCATTCTTGACCAGCCAGGGGATGACCACAAGCAACTTGCATCCCCCCTGTGAGCGCACCAAAAAAATCAGGCGGGCACAATGCCCGCCTGTTCATTCAATGCTATGGATCACGGGTTGTTGAAGGGGTCATCGAAGGGATCATCGTCCTGCCAGCCTTCTTCTTCCCACTGATCCAGCTCTTCTTCCCAGGAATCCGGCTCCCAATCATCATCAGAGGAGTCGTAATCCGGCTTGTGTCCACCCATCTTCACTCTCCTTGGATAGTTCACCCGCACTCCAATTTTATCCGGAATTGTCGGGCTCGCCAGTCAGAGGAAGTTCAAAGTTTGACCAAGGTGCGGCCGGCGATCTGGCCTTGCGTGATGGCCTCGGCGGCCTCCACTACCTGCTCCAGCCCAATCTCGGTGACCGCCTGTTCAAAGAAGCTGGCAGGCAGATCCCGTGCCAGTCGCTGCCACGCCAGTTGACGACGTTCAAACGGGCACATCACCGAATCGACCCCCTGCAACCGCACGTTGCGCAGGATAAAGGGCATCACACTGGTCGGCAGATCGAAACCGCCCGCCAGCCCACAAGCTGCCACAGCGCCGCCATAGTTCATCTGGGCCAGCAGCTTGGCCAGCACCTGACTGCCGACGGTATCGATGGCAGCGGCCCAAAGCTGCTTCTCCAGCGGTTTGGCAGGCACCTGCAGCTCGCTGCGCGGCACGATGCGGCTGGCACCCAGTGCGGTCAGCATGGCGCCCTGCTCTTCGGGACGACCGGTCAGCGCCGCCACCTGATAGCCAAGGGCCGCCAGCAGGGCGACCGAGGTGGCCCCCACACCGCCTGCCGCGCCGGTGACCAGCACCTCGCCACTTGCGGGAGTAATACCCGCCTCTTCCAGCGCCAGCACGCAGAGCATGGCGGTGAGACCGGCGGTACCGATGCACATGGCCTGGCGCTCATCCAGCCCGGCGGGCAATGGCACCAGCCAGTCCCCCTTGACCCGCGCCTGTTCGGCCATGCCGCCCCAGTGCCCTTCGCCCACGCCCCAACCGGTCAGCACCACCTTGTCGCCGGGCTGATAGCGGCTGTCGGCAGACTCGAGCACGGTACCGGCGAAGTCGATACCGGGCACCAGCGGCCACTGACGCACAATCTTGCCCTTGCCGGTTATGGCCAACCCATCCTTGTAGTTGATCGAGCTGTAAGCGACCGCCACCCGCACTTCACCTTCCGGCAACTGGCTCTCGGTCAGCCGAGTCAGAGTCGGAACAGTCTTGCCGTCTTGGTTTTCCAGTAACAGAGCCTTGAACATGGTTGCCTCTTTGATGACGTGTGAAACGGGGATCAGCTGCTTTGACGCTTTTGCAGTTGAAAATCGAGAGCCAGAGCAGTGCCCATCATGGGTTCAGTCGTTCTCCAGCGCGGTGAGACAATGAGAGAGGGTGCGCGCCAGCGCTCCCTGATTGCGCAGCACCACGGCGCGAGCCTGCTCGCCCATCTCGCGGCGGGCGTTGCCGTCGGCAAACAGCTGGCTCACCCGCTCGCCCAGCTCGGCGGCGTCGGCCACAACGGCGGCGCCCCCCTGAGCCACCAGCTGGCGGGTGATGTCGCTGAAGTTGAAGTAGGCGGGACCGGTCAGGCAGGGCTTGCCGAGGGCCGCCGGCTCCAGCAGGTTGTGACCGCCAATCTTCACCAGACTGCCGCCAACGAAGGCCACATCGGCCGCAGCCAGCATCAGCGGCAGCTCGCCCATGGTATCGCCGAGATAGACCTTATCCTCCGCACTCACCGCAGCACCATCAGTGCGCCGCACGCAGCCATAATGGGCGCACAGCTCGGCCACCCGATCGAACCGCTCGGGGTGGCGCGGCACCAGAATGAGCAGCGCAGCGGGATGGCGTTTGAGCAGCAGATCGAAGGCGGCCAGCACCTGCTCGTCCTCACCCTGATGGGTGCTGGCGGCGATCCAGACCGGCCGCTCGGCGCCCAGCTGCTGGCGCAGGGCGCGCCCCTTGGCCTGCACCTCGTCGCCAAACTGGATATCGAACTTGATGGAGCCGGTCACCGCCAGCCGCGAACGATCGATGCCGAGGCGGGCGAAGCGGTCGGCGTCATCCTGATGCTGGCAGAGCAGATGGGTCAACGGCCGGCTCAGGGTGTCGAAGGCGCCGTGGAAGCGGGCATAACGCTGGCAGGAACGCTCGGAGAGGCGGGCATTGATGATGGTCACCGGCAGGTGGCGCGCCTCGCAGGCGGCCAGCCAGTTGGGCCACAGCTCGGTCTCCATCACCCAGAGCGCGCGCGGCTTGAAGGTGTCGAGAAAGGCGGCAATGGCCCAGGGGTAGTCGAGCGGCGCGTAACGATGGATCACCAGATCCCCCAGCTTGGCAGCCTGATCGGCGCCGGTGCGGGTGGTGGTGGTGAGCAGGATCGGCAGATCGGGCCGCTCCGCCTTGAGGGCGCGAATGAGCGGCGTGATGGCCAGCGTCTCCCCCACGCTCACCGCATGGATCCAGAGCGGCGCCTCCTGTCCGGTGGCGGGCAGCCGTCCGAGATGCTCGGCCCAGCGCTTGCCAAAGCCGGGCTTGCCTTTCTTCGGCTTGTAGAGGGCCAGCAACGCCAGCGGCAATCCGAGATGGATCAGCAGGTTGTAGAGCAGACGGTAGGGCATCTTACTGACTCTGCTCCAGCTTCTTGCAGGCATCGACCACCTGCTCCGGCGCCAGGTCGATCAGGCACTTGAGATGGCCGAACTTGCAGGTGCGCTTGAAGCAGGGGCGACACTCGATGTCGGTGTGAACGATCTCGACCCGATCCGCCAGCGGCGGGGTGTAGAGCGGCGAAGTGGAGCCATAGACGCCCACCAGCGGCCGGTTGAGGGCGGCGGCGATGTGCATCAGGCCGGAGTCGTTGGAGATGACCCGGCTGGCCAGCGCCATCAGATCGATCGCCTCGTGCAGGCTGGTCTTGCCCGCCAGCACGTGGCAGTTGGGGCGGGTCAGCAGGTTGACCCGATCCCGGATGGTATTGGCTACCGGTACATCCTTGTTGGAGCCAAAGATCCACACCTGCCATCCTTCGTCCAGATGCTGCTGGGCCACCACGGCGTAGTGCCCCTCCGGCCAGCGCTTGGCCGGGCCAAACTCGGCACCGGGGCAGAGCACCAGCACCGGGCGGGCGCGATCCAGCCCCAGTCGCTCCAGCGTCTTGCTCTGGTTGACCAGATCGACGTGCAGAGAGGGGTGGGGAATGGTCGGAATATCGGCCCGGCTCTTCATCTGCTCCTTGGGATAGGCGAGCGCCAGATAGCCCTCCACCATCAGCGGGAAGGCGGACTTGTTGCTGCGCATATCGTTGAGCAGGCCGAAGCGGTGCTCCCCTTTCCAGCCGGTACGCACCGGAATGCGGGCAAACCAGGGGATCAGCGCCGATTTCATGGAGTTGGGCTGGACGATAGCCTGATCGTACTTCTCGGCCGCCAGCTGCTTGCCGAGGCGGCGGCGCGCCACCAGCTTGAAGTCACCGTGGCCAAGGGGCATGGTGATCGCCTTGTCCACCTCCGGCATCCGCTCCAGCAGGGCGCAGCACCAGGCGGGGGCCATCACGTGCAGCTCGCTCTCGGGATGGTTGGCCTTGATCGCCTTGTAGAGACTCTGGGACATCACCATGTCGCCGACCCAGGAGGGGCCGATCACCAATATTTTCATTACGCGTCTTCTCTCGGGTCTGGCCCGGCGGTTAATCATCACTGGGCGAGATTATGCCCCAAGAATGGTCGGATAAATAACAGAAGATCCTTACCTACCCGCCCTGACATGGGAGACCAGCCGCCACCCGGGTCATGCCCCGGCCACGCTTTTAGGCTAGAATGGGCGCCAATTCGAGCATGTCCCGCCAGACGGGCAACAACCGAGAGCCCCATTTCGTGAAAAAACCGACTCTGGCTGCCGTTCTGATCGTCAAGAATGAAGCCGACAACCTGCGCAAGTGCCTCGCCTCCCTCGACGGACTGGTGGACGAGATCGTCATTCTGGACTCGGGCAGTCAGGACGAGACCCCGGCCATCGCCGCCGAATTTGGGGCCCGTTTCTTCGTCAACGCCAAGTGGCCCGGCTTTGGCAAACAGCGCCGACTGGCCCAGTCTCATGTGCAGTCCGACTGGGTGCTGTGGCTGGATGCCGACGAGCGGCTCACCCCCGAGCTGAAAACCGCCATCGCCAACGTGATGGCCAATCCGGCCAGCGACACCATCTACTCGCTGCCGCGCCTCTCCTGGGTCTTTGGCCGCTTTATCCGCCACAGCGGCTGGTATCCGGATCGGGTGCTGCGCCTCTATCCCAAGGCACTCACCAGCTACAACGAGGCGCTGGTGCACGAGAAGGTGGAGGTGCGCGCCAACATGAAGATCGTCAACCTCTACGGCGACCTGCACCACTTCACCTATCGGGATCTGGAGCACTATCTGGTCAAATCGGCCGGTTATGCCCGCGCCTGGGCCGATCAGCGCACCGCTCGCGGCAAGAAGGGCTCCCTCAGTCAGGGGCTGATGCACGCCATCGGCTGCTTCATCAAGATGTACCTGCTCAAGGCGGGCTTCCTCGATGGCAAGCAGGGGTTGCTCCTAGCCATCCTCTCCGCCCACTCCACCTTCGTCAAATACGCCGACCTCTGGGTGCGCCAGCAACCGCAGCAGCCGGAATAGCGCCGTCCCCCACCGCAAGTTCGTCAATTCGCCCCTTGTTCCAGCGGAACAAGAGGCGAATGGCATGGCGGCAGATCGGGCGTAGCCCTTGCAGAACGCGCAATGGCCATGACGGAGGGCGACAGGGGTTAACTCGATCGCTATAAGCTGAATTTATGGGTTTTGCTTAAATGACCCAACTCCAGCTTATACCGGCAGGGTCCGCGCCAGTGGGGTGCTGACCGAGCCGCAAAAGGGCTGTCGGGGGCAATGTCCGATCTACAACCCTGTCAGCTGCACCCATCACCATACAGAACAGGGCCCCGCGGGGCCCTGTCTGCATTGCTGCATAGGTTACTTGCGCCAGAAGGGCGCCGCCCAGCGGGCCATCTCCGGCACCATGGCCTTGGGATCGAGCTGGCTCATATCCTCCGGGTGGTCGCTGTCCTCGGGCGGACTGAAGGCGAGGTGGCGCCCTTCGCTGTTGAGGGGCTTCCAGCGCAGCGGGGTGGCGGAGCGGCGCATCGGGAAGAAGCCGATGGTCGGCACGTCGAGCGCCCCGGCGATATGGAGCGGGCCGGTACTGCCGGCGATAAACAGGGCGGCGTTGGCCAGCACCTGACAGAACATTGGCAGACCGTCGCTGGAGCGGTAGATCCAGCCGTTGCCGCCGTGGGCCAGCAGCTCGGCCGCCAGCTGTTCGGCCATCTTCTCCTCGCCCGGGCCGGCGGTCAGCACGCACTGCAGCTCGGGGCAGGCCTGGTTCAGCTTGATGATGATGCGGGCGTACTGCTCGATGGAGAGGTTGTTGGCCGAACCACCGCTGCCGGCGTGTACCATCAGCCAGGGGCGGCTGGCATCGAGCTTGAGCTTGGCCGCCAGCTGCTCGCGCACCTGCTGCAGGCTCGCCTCATCGAAACTGAGGAAGGGAGTCTTGGGCTCCACCACGGCGACCTGATGATCGGTCAGGAAGCGGCGGATCAGCTCCAGATTGTACTCGGACTCCGGCTTCTGGGAGCGGGAGCGGCGCTGCACCAGACGCTGGTTGTAGAGCACCTGCGCCAGCTTGGTCGCCGGCGCCAGCCGGTAAGGGATGTGTGCCTTCCACACCAGCATGGCGTTGCGGGAGTTGGAGAAGAGGCAGATGGACGCGTCGAACGCCGCCGCCTTGATCCGGGCCAGCAGTGCCCGCTGTTGCTCCTTGTCGGCACGCACGCCCGGATCGATGATCACCTCGTCAATCCAGGGGCAGAGCCGGGCCAGCGGGGCCGTGTAGGCCGGAACCAGGGCAGTCACATGACACTCCATGGAGCCTTTGAGCATGGCGAAGCTAGGCCACGCCAGCATGAAGTCACCAATCTTGTCATTGCGAACGACCAGAATACGTTTCATAAAAAATCCCTTTGCTCCCTGTCACCAATGCAGGGAGGCTTGATGCGCGATGGCGTATTCTTGCCTGATGCACTGCTATTCTCAAGCGACGACCTTATAATGCGACCAAATTTCCAGGTTGCAGGACCACAAAGATGACTACCAGGGTGATCTATCCCGGGACATTTGATCCCGTTACCAATGGCCACGCCGACCTGATCGGCCGCGCCGCCAAGCTGTTTGACGAGGTGATCGTTGGTGTCGCCAACAGCCCGAGCAAGCGCCCGCTGTTCGATCTGGCGGAACGTGTCCAGCTTGTCCAGCAAGTGACCAGCCAACTTCCCAACGTCAAGGTGGTCGGCTTCTCCGGGCTGCTGGTCGATTTTGCCAAAGAGCATCAGGCCAACGTGCTGATCCGCGGCCTGCGCGCCGTCTCCGACTTCGAGTACGAGTTCCAGCTGGCCAACATGAATCGCCGCCTGATGCCGGAGCTGGAGAGCGTATTCCTCACCCCGGCCGAGGAGAACTCCTTTATCTCCTCCACTCTGGTGAAAGAGGTGGCGCTGCACGGTGGCGACATCCGCCAGTTTGTCGACCCCGTGGTGGCGCAGGCCATCGCCGCCAAACAGCAGCAGCGCTAATCCCTCCCCTGATGGGCAGAAACGAACAAGGGCTACCCGCGGGTAGCCCTTGTTGTATCTCTCTCGCATGGAGAGGTCAGCCTGCTTGCCGGTTACTGACGGGCAAACCGCTCATTCATCTCCTGCACCAGCAGATCGAGCCACTCGTAGCGGCGCCGATACATGGCCCGCTTCTTGGAGGCGATCTCCTCCAGCGGCTTGCGTGGCTGGGCTTGCAGGGCGACGAAGTTGGCATCCACATCCCGGGCGTCGAACTCCTGCCACAGCTCGTCATAATCGGCCTGCAAATTGGCTTTCTGCTTGCTGCTGTAGCGCTTGGCCTGAAACACGTGGGCCCGCTTGCGCACCGCCAGCACCTCCGCCGCCCCCATGCTCTGCGCCAGTTGCAGCACCAGTTGCACCAGCAGGGATTTGGGCCGCAGGCCGTGTCCCTCTTTGGTCAGCTCGCGCACCCGATCCTGAGCATTGTCGACCGCAGGCTCCGGCCCCTGCATGGAGCCGATCATCAGAATCAAACGATCCACGCTACCTGCCAGCGAAAAGGCGCAACTGTAGAGGCGCTGCCCCTCGCCGTTGACGATGGAGAGCGCCAGCTCGGCCTCGCGGCGGAAGGTGCCATCGTGGCGCAGCAGAAGGCGGCAGCCACTCTGGGGATAGTGCCCCAACTCGATCCCCTCGCCCAGATAGAGGGGATCAATCAGCTGGGGGTAGCACTCCAGCAGCAACCGATAGTGATTTTCCAGCATCTCGGCCCGTTGACGGGCGCTGGCACAGGCGAAGCGATAGGGACGCATCGGCTTGTCGAGCAGCTCGGGATAAACAGCTGGAAGCGCCTTGAGCGAGTCGCACTGAAACAGGCTGAAGACCCGGCTCAACGACTTGCGATAGAGCAGGCTGCGCAGCACAAACTTGCCGCGATTGAAGGTTTGGCGCTCGCACCCCTCGGGATAGAGGAAGCGGGCCATGGATTTTGCGCAATAGCGCTCCTGCCGGGATAGATACTCCCAGTCTATTGATTTTAAAGTCATTTCTAGTTCTCAAACCGCCTGAACGGCCGCTGATACTAGTAATGACTGCGCAAATATTCAACAGCCTGGAAATATGCTGTTACAACTTCCCCCGGATCGGGGAAAAAAGTACGCTCAGCGCTGGCAATGACTGCAAAAAACCGTGGTACGCTGCCCCATTCTTGTCTCGGTCAGCAGGGTGTGACAGTGGAAACAGGGCTGACCGCCACGGCCGTAGACCTGCAACTGCTGCACGAAATAGCCTGGCTTGCCATCGGCACTGGTGAAATCCTTGAGGGTGGTGCCGCCCTGCCGGATGGCTTCGGCCAACACCCGCTTGGTCTCGGCCACCAGGGTTCCCAGCCGCTCGGCGCTGATATTGCCCGCCGCCCGTTTGGGGTGAATGCCGGCGGCATAGAGCGCCTCGTTGGCGTAGATGTTGCCTACCCCGACCACCACCTGATTGTCCATCAGGAACTGCTTGATGGCAGTGCTGCGCCCCTTGGCACGCCCCTGCAGGTAATCAGCACTGAAGGCATCGGTGAGCGGCTCGGGCCCCAGCTTGGCGAGCAGCGCGTGGGCTTCGGCCGGTTCCCTGGTCCAGAGCAGGGCGCCGAAGCGGCGCGGATCGTTTAGCCGCAGCAGCTTGCCATTCTCCAGCTCGATATCCACGTGGTCGTGCTTCTCGGCCGGGGTGCCGATATCCAGTACCCGCAGGCTGCCGGACATCCCCAGATGAAGGATGGCGGTGCCGAAATCGGTCTCCAGCAGCAGGTATTTGGCACGGCGGCGCACCCGATGGATGGTGAGGTCCACCAGCTCCTGAATCTCACCGGGGATCGGCCAGCGCAGGCGGCCATCCCGCACCACCACGCGCGTCACCTTGATACCGGTGAGCCAGGGGGAGATCCCCTGACGGCTGACTTCAACTTCTGGCAATTCAGGCATGGGTACCTCACAAGGAAAAGGAACTCAGGGGGCAGGGCGCAGCAGATCGCGATACTGCTCGGCTGTGAGGGCGAGCCAGAGACCGGACGGCAGCTGGGCACCATACTGACCGCTATTCTGATAGAGGCCGATCTCGACCGGATCGTTCTGGCCGGCAATCCACACCTTGATGGTCACCGGCGCACCGCGTACCGCTTCACCGGGGGGTAACAACCAGCCCTGCCAACGTGCCAGACGGGCATCCAGCTGCGCGCTGTCGAGCCCCAGATCCGGCCCGCTGCGCCAGCCCTGACCGATCCGCTCAATCTGCCAGCTCGGCCCCTGCCAGGTGAGCACCACAGCCGCATCAGGCAGCAAGGGGCGAGCCCGCTTGGCGCTATTCTCCTGCTGGGCCAACTCCATACGATGCAACAGGGTGATCACGATCAGCACCACCACGATGATCACGTTATTCCAGCCTTTGCGGCTCAATTTGAACATGGCAAGCCTCCCTTTGAACCGGCAGTGTACTGAATTCGGCGCATAAAAAAACCCGGCACGAAGCCGGGTTTTTGGGAATGCAGCATCAAGTAATTACTTGATTTTGCCTTCCTTGTAGATCACATGCTGACGAACAACGGGATCAAACTTTTTGATCTCCATTTTTTCGGGCATGGTGCGCTTGTTTTTGGTAGTGGTATAGAAGTGACCAGTACCGGCGCTGGAGTTCAGGCGAATTTTCTCGCGAATACCTTTAGCCATGATCTAATTCCTTATACCTTAACACCGCTGGCGCGCAGTTCAGCCAGAACCACTTCAACGCCACGCTTGTCGATGATACGCATGCCTTTTGCGGATACGCGCAGGCTTACGAAGCGTTTTTCACTCTCAACCCAGAAACGGTGAGTGTGCAGGTTCGGCAGGAAACGACGCTTGGTGGCGTTGTTAGCGTGCGAACGGTTGTTACCAACTGCCGGGCGCTTGCCGGTTACTTGGCATACTCTAGACATGTCAGTCTCTCCAAATCTTACTTCATTGCTCGAGCAAATATCTGCCCCGCTGGCCTTCGATTGCGGGGCAAACAGAAGGCGGCATTTTATACAGCATCCGTGATCAAAGATCAACTAATACGGTGCCAGAGCACAGTTATAGCCAACCGCGCTCGGCAAAAGAAACCGTGATGCCGTCACCGATCACCAAGTGATCCAGCACTCTGATATCGATCAGGGCCAAAGCGGCCGTGATCCGATCCGTGATCTGGCGGTCGGCCCTACTGGGCTCGGCGACGCCGGACGGGTGATTATGCGCCAGAATCACTGCGGCTGCATTATGTTTGAGCGCGATCTGCACGATTTCTCTTGGCCAGACGCTCGCCGAGTCGATAGTGCCGAAAAAAAGCTCAACAAATTGAATGACTCTGTGCTGATTGTCGAGCAACAGCAGGGCAAACACCTCGCGCGGCCGATCCCGCAGCTGGGCTTGCAAATAGTCCCGGGTCAGCTGGGGAGAGGTGAGCGCATCACCCCGTTGCAACTGCTCGGCCAGATGGCGTCTGGCCATCTCCAGCACCGCCTGCAACTGGGCATATTTGGCCGGGCCAAGGCCGTGCGCCTCGCAGAATGCCTGTTGATCCGCCCCCAGCAAGCTGCGCAAAGAGCCGAATTGATTCAATAGGTTGCGTGAAAGATCCACTGCACTCAGGCCATTGATGCCGGTGCGCAGAAAGATGGCGAGCAGCTCGGCATCGGAGAGCGCCGCGGGCCCCTGACGCAGCAACTTCTCTCTGGGGCGTTCATCTTCCGGCCACTCTTTGATGCTCATTTGTCTCTCCCTCATCCCTGTTGAGAAAAAACATAGCAAAAAATTGCGCGCGCCCGACCACACCCCTTGATGCCAACCCCTGTCGTCATCCATTGCCTGTGGTATCTTAGCCGACCAGTCAGAATGAGCCGGATAGAGAAACAGCAGATGAGATTGGCCGATAAACGCATCCTGTTGGGTGTCAGTGGCGGGATCGCCGCCTACAAGAGTGCCGAGCTGGTACGCCGCCTGAAAGATCAGGGCGCCGAAGTACGGGTGGTAATGACCCGCTCCGCCAAGGAGTTCATCACCCCGCTGACCCTGCAGGCGGTCTCCGGCCATCCGGTGGCGGACAGCCTGCTGGACCCCTCCGCCGAAGCGGGCATGGGCCATATCGAGCTGGCCAAGTGGGCCGATCTGGTACTGATCGCCCCCGCCAGCGCCAACCTGATGGCGCGGATGGCTGCAGGCATGGCCGACGAACTGCTGACCACCCTCTGTCTGGCCACTCCGGCGCCCATCGCGCTGGCACCAGCAATGAACCAGCAGATGTATCTCAACGCCGCCACCCAGGCCAACCTCAAGACCCTGGCCAGCCGCGGCATTCTGCTGTGGGGGCCGGATGCCGGCAGCCAGGCCTGTGGCGATGTGGGCCCGGGCCGGATGCTGGATCCCCTCGAACTGGTGGATCGCTGCTGTCAGCAGCTGGCCGCCGAGCCCTTGCTGGCAGGCGTCAAACTGCTGCTCACCGCAGGGCCAACCCGCGAGGCGCTGGATCCGGTGCGCTACATCAGCAACCACAGCTCCGGCAAGATGGGCTACGCCATCGCTCGCGCTGCCCGTGAAGCAGGCGCCGAAGTGACGCTGGTGAGCGGCCCGGTGACGCTAGCTACACCTGCTGGCGTGACCCGTGTCGATGTGGAGAGCGCCGAGCAGATGCATCAGGCGGTGATGAGCCGGGTCGGCGAGTGCGACCTCTTCATCGGCTGCGCCGCGGTGGCCGACTACCGTCCCGAGCAGGTGGCCAGCCAGAAGATCAAGAAAACCGGCGACAACGACCAGATGGTGGTGAAGCTGGTGAAAAACCCCGACATCATCGCGGCCGTCGGTGCCCTTTCAGACAAACCCTTCACTGTCGGATTTGCCGCCGAAACCGTGGATGTGGAACAATACGCCCTCGATAAATTGCAGCGAAAGCGGTTGGACATGATCGCCGCCAACGATGTATCCCGCGAGGGGCAAGGCTTCAACGCCGATGACAACGCCCTGACCGTGTTCTGGCAAGGGGGCCAGGCGCCTCTGCCGCTGGCCGACAAGCTGACGCTGGCCCGTCATCTGGTTGCCCTGATTGCGCGCCACTACCGGCACTGAGCGTCCCGAAAGAACAAGACTCACGGCGCCCCGCCTTGCCAAGAGGGGCGCCAACACAAGATCCAACTGAAAAAGCGATTCATGACAACACAAATTGAACTGAAGATTCTGGATGCCCGTATTGGTACCGAGTACCCGCTGCCCGCCTACGCTACTCCCGGCTCTGCCGGCATGGACCTGCGCGCTCTGCTGGATGCACCGCTGACTCTGGCTCCGGGCGATACCACTCTGGTACCGACCGGTCTGGCTATCCACATCCAGGATCCGGGTCTGTGTGCCACCATTCTGCCCCGCTCCGGTCTCGGCCATAAGCACGGCATCGTGCTGGGCAACCTGGTCGGTCTCATCGATTCCGACTATCAGGGTCAGCTGATGGTCTCGGTCTGGAACCGCGGCAAGGATGAGTTCACCATGCAACCCGGCGAGCGCATCGCCCAGCTGGTGATCATGCCGGTAGTTCAGGCCAGCTTCCAACTGGTCGATGAGTTCAACCAGAGCGAACGGGGTGAAGGCGGTTTTGGTTCTTCTGGTCGCCAATAACCGACCACACCAGCCTGATGGGCGGTGCCTAATAACAGAATCAAGCCATTGTTTTTTTAGGGGAATCCATGGCAAGCAGTAATCAGAAACAGAGTCGGCGCGATCAGATCCTGCAGGCGCTCGCCCATATGCTGGAAACCAGTCCCGGCCAGCGCATCACCACGGCCCGTCTGGCAGCCGAGGTCGGCGTCTCTGAAGCAGCCCTCTATCGACACTTTCCAAGCAAGGCGCGGATGTTCGAAGGGCTGATCGACTTTATCGAGGATTCCCTGCTGTCACGGGTCAATCTGATCATGGCGGAAGAGAAAGACACCATGGCGCGCTGCCACCACATCCTGCAGCTGCTGCTGGTGTTCGCCGAGCGCAATCCCGGCATCACCCGCATCCTCAACGGCGATGCCCTGCTGGGCGAGCACGACCGGCTGCGGGATCGCATCAGCATCCTGTTTGACAAGCTGGAGACCCAGATCAAGCAGGTACTGCGCGAGAAACGGCTGCGCGAGGGGCAGGGCTTCCAGCTCGACGAAACCATGCTGGCCAATCTGCTACTGGCCTATACCGAGGGCCGGATCAGCCAGTTTGTCCGTTCCGAGTTCAAGCTCAAGCCCACCGCCGGCTTCGAGGATCAGTGGCAGTTTATCCGCAGCCAGCTGCTGCAGAGCTGAGCGGCAGCGCTTTTCACCGAGCATGAAGAAGGGAGGCCTTGGCCTCCCTTCTTTTTTGTGTCAGGTTTTTATGGCAGAAAAGAAGTACCAGATGCGACCCGTACTGTCGCGCTGCGGTGTTAGATTTATCCACCATAAACCTTTTAGAACCTGACAGGACATCCTATGGAACCCGAAATCATTACCGAAGCGCAGACCTGGCTGGTCAATAATCAGGGACTGCTGATCGAATACGGCGTCAATATCGCCGCCGCCCTGCTGACCCTGCTGGTCGGCTACATCGCCGCCAACCTCATCAGCGGTGGCGTGGTCAAGGTGATGCAGGCCCGCAAGCTGGACACCACAGTCACCCACTTCGTCGGCAGCATCCTCAAATACGCCATTCTGGTGTTCGTGGTGATCGCCGCGCTGGGCCGTGTCGGCGTGCAGACCGCCTCCTTCGTCGCCATTATCGGTGCCGCCGGTCTGGCCATCGGTCTGGCGCTGCAAGGCTCGCTCTCCAACTTCGCTGCCGGCTTCCTGCTGATCATCTTCCGCCCCATCAAGGCGGGCGAGTTTATCGAAGTGGCAGGCACTGCGGGTGTGGTGCAGTCCGTTCAGCTCTTTACCACTACCCTCACCTCAGGTGACAACAAGATGGTGGTAGTACCGAACTCCGCCATCCTCAACGGCACCATCGTCAACTACTCGCGTATGGATACCCGCCGCGTCGATATGACCTTCGGTATCGGCTACGGCTCTGACCTGCGCAAGGCCAAACAGATCCTCGAGCGTCTGGTAAGCGAAGAGCCGCGCATCCTGAAAGATCCGGCAGCCACCATCGCCGTTGCCGCGCTGGCCGACTCCTCGGTCAATATCGTGGTGCGTCCCTGGGTGAAAACCGCTGACTACTGGGGTGTCTGGTTCGACTTCCACGAGAAGGTGAAACTGACCTTTGATGCCGAAGGCATCGAGATCCCCTTCCCGCAGATGGTGATGCACATGCAAAAAACGCAGGCGTGATCGCGGTTCTGCTGCAACAGACAATGCCAGCCTTCGGGCTGGCATTGTCGTTTCTGGCACCAGCCCATGGCCATGTCGGTGCATAACCACGCCAACCGGATGAAAACAATTTCAGGCTATCGGGGTGGCCCCAATCATGAGCAAGCGCAAGATCCGCCTTGCTTTCGTGACACATAATCCCAATGTTCTGGTTGTATGCTCCCGACAGTGACCCATTGCGGTAAAAGACAATCGGTAAAAATCTGTTACACGGGCCGCCCGATCGGCTCGCTATAATGCTCGGATAATAAGGTTTGGCGGGACCTTGCCTGCAAGGTTCAAACACAACTTGGCATTTCAGGAATCCTATGAAAAATATCAATCCAACCCAAACCCAGGCCTGGCAGGCACTGGAAGCCCACTTTGCAGCAAACAAAGAGACCCGACTCAAGGATCTGTTTGCGCAGGACCCGAAGCGCTTTGACAAGTTTTCCCTCACCTTCGGCGGCGACATCCTGGTTGATTACTCGAAGAACCTGATCACCGAAGAAACCCTCAAGTTGCTGGTTGATCTGGCCAAAGAGACCGATCTTCGCAGCGCGATCGATGCCATGTTCAATGGCGACAAGATCAACATGACCGAAGGCCGCTCCGTACTGCACGTGGCCCTGCGCAACCGCTCCGACCGCCCCATCGAGAGCGACGGCAAGGATGTGATGCCGGAAGTGAACGCCGTACTGGCCAAGATGAAGGGCTTCTGCGAGAAGATCATCTCCGGCGAGTGGAAAGGCTACTCCGGCAAGGCGATCCAGCACGTGGTCAACATCGGTATCGGTGGCTCCGATCTCGGCCCGGTGATGATCACCGAGGCACTGCGTCCCTACAAAAACCACCTGCAGATGCACTTCGTCTCCAACGTCGATGGCACTCACATCGCCGAGACCCTGAAGAAGATCGATCCGGAAACCACCCTGTTCCTGGTGGCCTCCAAGACCTTCACCACCCAGGAGACCATGACCAACGCCCTGACCGCCCGCGACTGGTTCATCAAGATCGCCGGTGACAAGGCCCACGTTGCCAAGCACTTCGCCGCCCTCTCCACCAACGGCAAGGCCGTGGCCGAGTTCGGCATCGACACCAACAACATGTTCGAGTTCTGGGACTGGGTTGGCGGCCGCTACTCCTCCTGGTCTGCCATCGGCATGCCCATCGCCCTGTCTGTCGGTTTCGAGAACTTCGAAGCCCTGCTGCAAGGCGCCTTCGAAATGGACATGCACTTCGCCACTGCCTCCTATGAGCAGAACGTGCCGGTGCTGCTGGCGCTGATTGGCCTGTGGTACAACAACTTCTACGGTGCCGAGTCCGAAGCCATTCTGCCGTACGACCAGTACATGCACCGCTTCCCTGCCTACTTCCAGCAAGGCAACATGGAATCCAACGGCAAGTACGTGGATCGCAACGGCAAGCCGGTTGACTACCAGACCGGCCCCATCATCTGGGGTGAGCCGGGTACCAACGGCCAGCACGCCTTCTACCAGCTGATCCATCAGGGCACCAAGCTGATCCCCTGTGACTTCCTGGCACCAGCCATCAGCCACAACCCGATCGGTGACCACCACCCGAAACTGCTGGCCAACTTCTTCGCCCAGACCGAGGCACTGGCCTTCGGCAAGAGCAAGGAAGAGGTTGAAGCCGAGTTCCTGGCGGCTGGAAAAACCCTGGAGCAGGTCAAGGATCTGGTGCCGTTCAAGGTGTTCGAAGGCAACCGCCCGACCAACTCCATCCTGTTCAAGAGCCTGACCCCGAAAACCCTGGGTGCCCTGATCGCCATGTACGAGCACAAGATCTTCGTACAGGGCGCAATCTGGAACATTTTCTCCTTCGACCAGTGGGGCGTGGAGCTGGGCAAACAGCTGGCCAACAAGATCCTGCCGGAGCTGGGCAACAACGAAGCTGTCACCAGCCACGACTGCTCCACCAACGGTCTGATCAACACCTGGAAAGCGTGGAAAGCCTGATTTATCCGGCCTTTCTGAATGCAAAAGCCCCGCTCGATGAGCGGGGCTTTTTTATGACTGTCAGGCTGATTTTTCTGGCTGGCCGGTCGGGTGTCCAGTCCGACCGGCGACGGGGATCGTCATCCCCGCCCCTTCATCATCCAGCCCGATGCCGGCTTAACCGCCAACGGCGATGCGTTTCATGTCTTTCATATAACCACGCAGTACCTGGCCGATTTTTTCGATCGGGTGGTTGCGGGTCGCCTCATTTGCAGCCAGCAGCGCCAGGTTGTCGACGCTCTGCCCTTCCGCCTTGCTGGCACCCAGATCGCCCGCTTTCAGGGTCGGCATGAAGTGCTCGCGCAGCAACGGCACTGCAGCGTTGGCGAACAGGTAGTTGCCGTACTCGGCGGTGTCGGAAATAACCACGTTCATCTCGTACAGACGCTTGCGAGCAACGGTGTTGGCGATCAGCGGCAGCTCGTGCAGGGATTCGTAGTAGGCGGACTCCTCGTAGATACCGGAAGCCACCATGGTCTCGAACGCCAGCTCGACACCCGCCTTGACCATGGCCACCATCACCACGCCATTGTCGAAGTACTCCTGCTCGGCAATCTTGCCAGCGAACGCCGGGGCGTTTTCGAAGGCAGATTTACCGGTCTCTTCGCGCCAGGTGAACAGTTTGACGTCATCTTCGGCCCAGTCGGCCATCATGCCGCGGGAGAACTCACCGGCAATGATGTCGTCCATGTGCTTCTCGAACAGTGGGCGCATCAGGGTCTTGAGCTGCTCGGAGAGCTCGAAGGCGCGCAGCTTGGCCGGGTTGGCGAGGCGGTCCATCATCAGGCTGATGCCGCCCTGTTTCAGGGCTTCGGTGATGGTCTCCCAGCCGAACTGGATCAGCTTGCCGGCGTAGGCCGGGTCGGTCCCTTCGGCAACCAGCTTGTCGTAGCAGAGTAGGGAACCGGCCTGCAGCATGCCGCAGAGGATGGTCTGCTCGCCCATCAGGTCGGATTTCACTTCCGCCACGAAAGAGGACTCCAGCACCCCGGCACGGTCGCCGCCGGTGGCAGAGGCCCACGCCTTGGCGATGGCCATGCCTTCGCCTTTCGGGTCATTTTCAGGGTGAACGGCGATCAGAGTCGGTACGCCGAAACCGCGCTTGTACTCTTCACGCACCTCGGTGCCCGGGCACTTGGGCGCCACCATCACAACTGTGATGTCGGAGCGGATCTGCTGACCCTCTTCCACCACGTTGAAGCCGTGGGAGTAGCCCAGCGCGGCGCCCTGTTTCATCAGCGGCATCACGGTCTTCACGACGTCGGAGTGCTGTTTGTCCGGAGTCAGGTTCAGCACCAGATCGGCGGTCGGGATCAGCTCTTCATAGGTGCCGACCGCGAAGCCGTTGTCGGTAGCCTTCTGCCAGGAGGCGCGCTTCTCGGTGATGGCAGCCTTGCGCAGGGCGTAGGAGATATCCAGCCCGGAGTCGCGCATGTTCAGACCCTGGTTCAGACCCTGGGCACCACAGCCCACAATCACCACCTTCTTGCCCTTCAGCACGTTGCAGCCGTCCGCGAACTCTTCGCGCTGCATGAAACGACACTTGCCCAGCTGGGCCAACTGCTGACGCAGGTTCAAGGTGTTGAAATAGTTAGCCATGGTGATTGCTCCGTTCGATTGATTCCATGCCGGATGGCGGCGTTGTCTGAACCACTATAGCGCGGGACACTTATTGCCTGAACTGATATATTCGAAACAGTACGTTGCAATAACTGAAACGCTCACCCTTCATAATTGCCTGCTGAATGTACCGCGAGATGGCAGAAACAAGCCGCCAACCGCTGGATATCGGGCACACATGCCGCGCCAGGAGCTGAAAGATGGACCTTCGCAATCTCGAGCTGTTTCTCCACCTCGCCGACTCCCTTCATTTCGGCAAGAGCGCCGATGCCATGGCGGTCAGCCCCTCCACCCTGAGTCGCGCCATCCAGCGACTGGAACAGGAGACCGGCTGCATCCTGTTCGAGCGGGACAACCGCTCGGTGCGGCTCACCCCTGCCGGCGAGAAACTGCGGGAGTTTGGCGGCGGCCTGTTGCAGGAGTGGCGTCAGCTCAAGCAGGAGCTCAAACGCAGCGATGAACCGCTGCAGGGGCGGCTGCGGGTCTTCTGCTCGGTCACCGCCAGTTACTTTCTGCTGCCCGAGGTACTGGAGCGCTTTCGCCGCCGCTACCCCCAGCTGGAGATCAAGCTGGAGACCGGCGACCCGGCGCTGGCGGTGGACAAGATTCTGGCCGACGAGGCCGATCTCGCCATCGCCGCCCGCCCCGATGCCCTGCCCGCCAAGCTGGAGTTCGCCAGCCTGCAGCTGGTGCCGCTGGTCTTTATCGCGCCGCGCAACGCCCCGCAACTGAACCAGTGGTTCCGTCAGGGAGAACCTGATTGGGAGCAGCTGCCAGTCATCCTCTCCGAGCAGGGCTTGGCCCGCAAACGCAGCGATCAGTGGTTTCGCAACAAGGGGATAGCGCCCAACATCTATGCCGAAGTGGCGGGCAACGAGGGGATCGTCGCCATGGTGGCGCTCGGTTGTGGCGTGGGGCTGGTGCCGGCGGCGGTGATCGACCATAGCCCGCTCGGCGACAAGGTGCGGATCATCGACCTCAAGCCCGCCTTCAAGCCATTTGATGTGGGGATCGGGGTGCTCAAGAAGCGACTGGAAGAGCCGCTGATCCGCGCCTTCTGGGATACGGCACAGAACCAGAACTCACTGCGCTGAGACGGGCTGGTAGATGAGCGTCGGGTCGGCCATCATCTTGCGACTCGACAACGGCAGATCAGGGTTGTTCAGCTCGAGGCGCTGCCGCTGGTCGAGCTGCAAACGGCGGATGGTGCTGCCAAACCCCTCCTCGAAGATCCGGTCAAAATCCCCGGTTTGCCGCGCCCGCTGCAGGCCAAGCTCGATGCGCTGCGCCAGCTCCGGATATTTGGGCGAAACAAAGAAGAGCAGCGCCAGCGGATAGCGAAACACCAGATGGGGCTCGATGGCCAGATCCGGGTGCTGTTTCAGCTCATCCTCGACCTCGATGACGGAGCGCAAAAAGCAGTCGAAACGCTGCTTGCGCAACATGTTGAACAGCGCTTCGTAGAGGTTGCCAGCCATCACGTTAAGGCCATTGGCCCTCAGCAACTGGGTGTCAGGCCAGGATCTGTGCTGGCCGATGATGAGCCCGGAGCGGCGCCAGTCGGCCAACGAGTGAATAGCGGCAAAGCGCCCCTCATCCCCCTGCCGGATCAGACAAACCCGCCAGCCGAGCAGCCCTTTGGCCAATGGAATGTGTACCGCCAGCAGATCCCTTTCCCGCTCCTCATCGGGGGCAAACACTCCTACCTGAACCAGCTCGCCGCTGTGCAGCTCTTTCACCGTCCGCCCCTGTTCCATCGGCGGGCTGGAGACCAGCTGGTAGGGGCCATATTCAGGCACCGTCAGATCAAGGGAGAGCCGCAATAACTGCACCACTGCCGGGTTGGGATGCTCCAGCAGCAGATTCCAGGCGCGGATCGACTGCGCGGCAGCCGACGCATCCGCCGCCCACAGCCACAACACCATGCACCACAATCCGACTCGCTTCATTCCCCGCACCATCCAAACGCCATGCTTCTGGTCATACTATAACGCCAGCCAAGGGCCTGATGCGGCGTTCGCTGCCAGATGTGTGAACCTTCTCCTGTCCCGTCTCATGTCAGAAGTGACAATAGGCAAACCGGGCAAGGGATCACAGACTGAATATTCGCCATCATCGAACCACATCAGGGAGGAGCGCCATGAAACAGCATCTGGTCGAGATCAAGGGTTCAACCCTGTTTGAGGAGTATTTGCAGAGCATGGGTCTGCCCAGCACCTTGCTGGACAGGGAGCAGGAGATCTATCTGCAGGAGCGTCACCTCGGTGCCATCCGCCGGGTACAGGGGGAACTGCGCTTTTACCTGCGCGCCAACGCCCTCAACAAACGGTGATCGGGAGCCGGTCACAGAACCTGCAACAAAGAGGTATTAGACTGGTATCTTCCCCCTTTCGACGGGAGTGCCCATGAACGCAAGCGGTCTGGATCGGCTGTTCAAACCCCAATCAATCGCCATCATCGGCGCCTCGACCGATCCGCACAAAGCGGGCCATGTCATCGTCCGCCACCTGCTGGCGGGCCACTTCAAAGGGCCCATCCTGCCAGTCACCCCGCGCAGCAAGGCGGTGGCCGGCGTGCTGGCCTATCCCGATATCGCCAGCCTGCCACTGGCTCCGGATCTCGCTATCATCTGCACTCGCCGGGAGCGGGTCATCCCCCTGCTGGAGGCGCTCGGCCAGAAGGGAACAGGCGCAGCCATCATCCTCGCCGCCGATTTTTCACAAGATGAGCGGCAGGAGTTGAAACGGCTCTGCAAGCAATACGGCATCCGCCTGCTCGGCCCCAACAGCATGGGGATGCTGCTGCCCGGTCAGGGGCTCAATGCCAGCTTTTCACCGATTGCCGCCAAGCCCGGGCAGGTCGCCTTTCTCTCACAATCTGCCGCGGTCAGCACCACCATTCTCGACTGGGCCAAGCAGCATGAGCTGGGATTCTCTGCCTTCATCTCCCTTGGCGATCACTGCGACATCGACTTTGGCCAGCTGCTGGATCAACTCTCCCGCGACAGCGTCACCCGCGCCATCCTGCTCTACATGGACAAGCTGCACGATGCCCGCCATTTTCTCTCGGCGGCGCGAGCGGCCTCACGCAACAAGCCGATCCTGGTGCTGAAAAGCGGACGCCACGATCCGGCTCACGGCCTCGACAATGTCTATGACGCCGCCATCCGCCGCGCCGGCATGTTGCGGGTGCGGGATACCCACGAGCTGTTTGCCGCAGTGGAAACCCTCAGCCACTCCATGACCCTCAAGGGGGAGCGGCTCGCCATCATCTCCAATGGCCGCGGGCTGGCCAATATGGCGGTGGATGTGCTGCTGGAGCGGGGCGGTAAACTGGCACGCCCACCGCTCGATATCGGCAGCGATGCCACCATCGCCACCTATCAGGAGGCATTGGACAACCTGCTCGGGGAAGAGGGGATCGATGCCATCCTGATCATTCATGCTCCCTCGCTCACGGCCCCCAGCGCACCGCTGGCCAGCCACCTTATAGCCCACCTGAAACAGCACCCCAAAGCTCGCCGTTTCAATATCCTCACCAACTGGGCAGGCGAGTACTCGGCGCAGGAGGGGCGCAAACTCTTTACCGAAGCGGGCATCCCGACCTACCGTACCCCGGAAAGCGCCATGGCCGCCTTCATGCATATGGTGGAGTACCGCCGTAACCAGAAGCAGCTGATGGAGACCCCCGCTTCCCTGCACGGCAACCAGCTCAATATCGAGCTCTGCCAGCAGCTGATCCGCCAGGCGCAGGAGCGCAAACAGCTGAGACTGGATACCCATCTCGCCCACCCCATCTTGCAGGCAGCCGGGCTCGCAACATTGCCCACCTGGATCGTCACCGACGCCATCGAGGCAACCCTGACTGCCGAGCAGATCGGCTACCCGGTGGCAGTCAAACTCCGTTCACCCGATATCCTGCACAAATCTGCCGTGCACGGTGTGGTGCTCAATCTGCGCACCTCGGCCGAAGTAGCACAGGCTGCCGATGCCATTCTGGACAGGGTGAAACAGCACGATCCCGGCGCCCGTATCGAAGGGCTGCTGGTACAGCGCATGGCACGGCGCAGTGGCGGTCTGGAGCTGCGGGTTCGTATCCAGCAAGACGCCATCTTTGGCCCAGTCATCCTGCTCGGTGAATCGGGCGCGGAGCCACAGGAGATGGTTGCAGCACTACCGCCGCTCAATCAGGCACTGGCCCGTTACCAGATCATCGGTGCGCTCAAAAGTCGCAAGATCCGTGAACATGCCACTCCGGATCGGCTGGATATCGATGCCCTCGGTCAGGTGCTCTGCCAGCTATCCGAACTGCTGCTCGCCTTCCCGCAAATTCAGGAGCTGGATCTTCATCCGCTGCAAGCGTGCGGTGCCGAGATGGTAGTGCTGGATGCCAGCGTGACGCTGGCCGACCCAGCACTTCCACCCGCCAGTCGCCTGGCTATCCGCCCCTACCCGACCGAGCTGGAGGAAGGGGCCTGGCTCAAGGATCAGAGTCATGTTCTGCTGCGCCCCATTCGCCCGGAAGATGAACCGGCTCACAAACAGTTCGTGCTGCAGGTTTCCGATGAGGACAGGTACAAACGCTTCTTCGCCGACGTGGGTGAGCTGGGTCACGAAGAGTTGGCCCGCATGACCCAGATCGATTACGACCGCGAAATGGCCTTTGTCGCCGTAGGGCAGGATGGGGAGCGCAAAGATCAGATTCTCGGGGTGGTGCGCGCCATCTCGACGCCGGATCTCAGCGATGCCGAATTTGCCATTCTGGTTCGTTCCGACCTGAAAGGGCTGGGGCTCGGCAAGCTGATGATGGAGAAGATCATCCGCTACGCCGACGAACAGGGCATTGGCCAGCTCTCCGGCATGACCATGCCCAGCAATCGCGGTATGGTGACCCTCGCCAAGCGACTCGGCTTTACCATTGATGTCCAGATGGAAGAGGGAGTGGTCAATATGGCTCTTACCTGTGGGGCTGGAGTCCGGTGATGGCGATGCGTGGAAGCGAGTAATCCAGCACAAATGGTTGCGAATCATCCGAAAAATCACTGTGATTACACACCAAAAGGAGGGAATAGCGGGCCTGTCAGCGGCCCTCCCTCAGGCAAGAACCACTGTTCAGTGGCTTCTGGATGCTGAAAATGCCAAAGCCCGGTCTGATAACCGGGCTTTGGTATCTATTCTGGCGTGCAACGCTGTGGCCAATCGGCAAATCGCCCATAGCAAAAAGGCCTTCCCAATCGGGAAGGCCTTCTATTTAGTGGCGGAGCGGACGGGACTCGAACCCGCGACCCCCGGCGTGACAGGCCGGTATTCTAACCGACTGAACTACCGCTCCGCATTCGGCTAGCTTATTGCTAATTAGGTGCCTGGCAGTGTCCTACTCTCGCATGGCGAATGCCACACTACCATCGGCGCTACCGCGTTTCACTTCTGAGTTC
>NZ_JAAKVR010000029.1:0-20854 GCF_049175755.1 Aeromonas sp. 600282
CGGGTGATGACCTGCCGGTAGTCCGTGGTTCCGCACTGAAAGCGCTGGAAGGCGAAGCTCAGTGGGAAGAGAAGATCCTGGAACTGGCTGGCCACCTGGACAGCTACATTCCGGAGCCGGAGCGTGCGATTGACCAGCCGTTCCTGATGCCGATCGAAGACGTATTCTCTATCGCTGGCCGTGGTACCGTAGTAACCGGTCGTGTAGAGCGCGGTATCGTTAAAGTTGGTGAAGAAGTGGAAATCGTGGGTATCAAAGATACCACCAAGACCACCTGTACCGGCGTTGAAATGTTCCGTAAGCTGCTGGACGAAGGTCGTGCAGGCGAGAACATCGGTGCACTGCTGCGTGGCGTGAAGCGTGAAGACGTAGAGCGTGGTCAGGTACTGGCCAAGCCGGGCACCATCAAGCCGCACACCAAGTTCGAATCTGAAGTGTACGTACTGTCCAAAGAAGAAGGTGGTCGTCATACCCCGTTCTTCAAAGGCTACCGTCCGCAGTTCTACTTCCGTACTACCGACGTGACCGGTACCATCGAACTGCCGGAAGGCGTAGAGATGGTAATGCCGGGCGACAACATCAAGATGGTTGTTACCCTGATTGCGCCGATCGCGATGGATGACGGCCTGCGTTTCGCTATCCGTGAAGGTGGCCGTACCGTTGGTGCTGGTGTTGTAGCTAAAGTTATCGCTTAATCTTTGGCTTACATAAATAAAGCAAAGCCCCTATAATAGGGGCTTTCTTATGCAGGGGCGTAGTTCGAATTGGTAGAACAGCGGTCTCCAAAACCGATGGTTGCGGGTTCGAGTCCTGCCGCCCCTGCCATATACCTCGTCTCGTACGGGGCTTTTGTGTCTTTGGTTACGTCAGATACAGGTGGGTTGTATGAGTGTTAGTTCTGAGAACCAGGGCGGAAGCAAGGATACCCTGCTTTGGGGCCTGGTTTTCATTATCCTGGTGGCCGCTGTAGTAGGTAATTATCTGCTGAGCGATGTTATTGCTGCCGTCCGCGCCTTGGGTGTGGTCATTGTCATCGCTGCTGCCGGTGCAGTAGCCCTGCAAACCACCAAAGGGAAGGCAACACTGGCATTCGCCCGTGAGTCTCGCCTGGAAGTCCGCAAGGTCGTATGGCCAACCCGTCAGGAAGCCATTCAGACAACCCTGATTGTGCTGGCGGTGACCGCCGTGATGGGGCTGCTGCTGTTCGTTCTGGACGGCGCCTTGGTCTGGTTGGTCAACCTGATTACCGGTGTGTAAGGATAAGCCATGACTGAACAACGTGAACAGCGTATGAGATGGTATGTCGTGCAGGCGTTTTCCGGCTATGAAGGCCGTGTCGCCAAATCCCTGCGCGAGCATATCAAGATGCATGGCATGGAAGACATGTTCGGTGAAGTACTGGTCCCGACCGAAGAAGTGGTCGAGATGCGTGCAGGCCAGAAGCGCAAGAGTGAGCGCAAGTTTTTCCCGGGCTATGTCCTGGTTCAGATGATCATGGATGAAACCACATGGCACCTGGTGCGTAACGTACCGCGCGTCATGGGCTTCATCGGCGGTACTTCCGACCGTCCGGCACCGATCTCCGACAAAGAGGCCGATGCCATCCTGAACCGTCTGCAGGATGCCCACGACAAGCCGCGTCCGAAAACCCTGTTTGAACCGGGTGAAATGGTGCGGGTTGCCGATGGTCCGTTTGCCGACTTCAATGGAACCGTTGAAGAGGTGGACTACGAGAAGAGCCGCGTGAAGGTTTCTGTACTGATCTTCGGTCGTTCTACTCCCGTTGAGCTGGATTTCGGTCAGGTCGAAAAGGGCTGATTGATTTCTGTTCACTCAACAGTTGTCAGGGGCAGCGAATATCTCTATAATTCTCTGCCCCTTTATTAGTTGGGGAGCCGTTTGCAGGAGCATGTCTCCGAGGCGCTAGAACCCATTTTTGAGGTAATTTCCTAATGGCTAAGAAAGTCACAGCTTATATCAAGCTGCAGGTTGCTGCTGGTGCAGCCAACCCGTCTCCTCCCGTTGGTCCTGCACTGGGTCAACACGGTGTTAACATCATGGAATTCTGTAAGGCGTTCAACGCTCGTACAGAAAAGCTGGAAAAAGGTTCACCGACCCCGGTCGTGATCACCGTTTACAGCGACCGTTCCTTCACCTTCGAAACCAAGACTCCGCCTGCTTCCTTCCTGCTGAAGAAAGCTGCTGGCATCAAGTCTGGTTCTGCCAAGCCGAACAAAGACAAGGTTGGTAAGGTGACCGTAGCCCAGCTGCAAGAAATCGCCAAGACCAAAGAACCGGATATGACCGGTGCCGATCTGGATGCAAAAGTACGTTGCATCGCAGGCTCCGCTCGTTCCATGGGTCTGGTAGTGGAGGATTAAGACAATGGCTAAACTTTCCAAGCGTATGCGCGTTATTCGCGAAAAAGTTGACGGTACCAAAGAGTACTCCATCAACGAAGCCATTGCCCTGCTGAAAGAACTGGCTACCGCCAAGTTCGTTGAAAGCGTTGACGTTGCTGTCAACCTGGGTATCGACGCTCGTAAATCTGACCAGAACGTACGTGGTGCTACTGTACTGCCGCACGGTACCGGTCGTGATGTACGCGTTGCCGTATTTACCCAAGGTGCCAATGCCGAAGCAGCTAAAGCTGCCGGTGCTGACCTGGTAGGTATGGATGACCTGGCCGATCTGGTTAAGAAAGGCGAGATGAACTTCGACGTAGTTATCGCATCCCCGGATGCCATGCGCGTTGTTGGTCAACTGGGTCAAATCCTGGGCCCGCGCGGCCTGATGCCGAACCCGAAAGTTGGTACTGTAACTCCTAACGTTGCCGAAGCTGTCAAGAACGCCAAGGCTGGTCAGGTTCGTTACCGTAACGACAAGAATGGTATCATCCATACCACTCTGGGTAAGGTTTCTTTCAACGAAGTTCAGCTGAAAGAAAACTTGGAAGCTCTGCTGGTTGCCCTGAAAAAAGGCAAGCCCTCTTCCGCCAAAGGTCAATTCATCAAGAAAGTCAGCATCTCCACCACCATGGGTGCCGGTGTTGCCGTAGACCAAGCTTCTCTGGAAGCTCAGGCCTAATTGATGGGTTTTACAAGGCGCAAAATTTAATCTATAATTTTGCGCCTTGATTGGTTGGGGGTTTCGACCTCCGTCCAAGACCGCAGGAGGCTGTAAAGCCTTAATGTTTCCTGCGTAGACGGTGCCGGAAACCCAGCGAGAAAGATTCTTTCTCTTCTGGAATCCTGCTACCGCATCGTTCCCCTCTGTTGTAAAGGTAGGGGGGATGTGTCAGTACTGGGTCATTTGACCCGGATTCAATCCAGGAGTTAAGCCAATGGCATTGGGACTCGAAGACAAAAAGGCAATTGTTGCTGAAGTCAACGAAGCTGCCAAAGGCGCTCTTTCTGCAGTTGTTGCCGATTCTCGCGGTGTCACTGTAGACAAGATGACCGTCCTGCGTAAAACCGCTCGTGAAGCCGGTGTGTACATGCGCGTTGTGCGTAACACCCTGCTGCGTCGCGCGGTAGAAGGTACCGAATACGAGTGCCTGAACGACGCATTTACCGGTCCTACCTTGATTGCTTTCTCTAACGAACACCCGGGCGCTGCTGCTCGTCTGTTCAAAGAGTTTGCCAAAGCGAACCAAAAGTTCGAAATCAAGGCTGGCGCTTTTAACGGTGAGTTTATCGCCGCAGCACAAATTGATCGTCTGGCCACGCTGCCGACCTACGACGAAGCAATTGCGAAGTTGATGGCGACTATGAAAGAAGCCTCTGCTGGCAAGCTGGTTCGTACCATCGCTGCTGTGCGTGATCAGAAGCAAGCTGCTGCTTGATTCTCGCCTATTTAGGCTGTTTGAGTTTATTCAACATCAGGAATTTTTGTCATGTCTATCACTAAAGACCAAATCATCGAAGCCGTTGCTTCCATGTCTGTAATGGAAGTTGTTGAGCTGATCGAAGCTATGGAAGAGAAATTCGGTGTTTCTGCCGCTGTTGCTGTTGCTGCCGGTCCGGCCGCTGAAGCAGTAGAAGAGAAGACCGAGTTCGACGTAGTTCTGACTGCTGCCGGTGCCAACAAAGTTGCCGTCATCAAAGCCGTTCGTGGCGCTACCGGTCTGGGCCTGAAAGAAGCCAAAGACTTGGTAGAAGCTGCTCCGGCTAACCTGAAAGAAGCCGTCTCCAAAGACGAAGCTGAAGCTCTGAAGAAAGAGCTGGAAGCTGCCGGTGCTTCTGTTGAGATCAAATAATCTGCATTTATGTAGATTAGCCTGATAAAACAGGCTAGGGCTGGTGAATTTTTGTTCACCAGCCTTTTTGCGCTGTAGACTGAGAGCATTTCACACCGTTTACGACTCTCGGTGCACCAGCAATCCGGACTGTCTTCTTTCGTCCGGGCCAACACAAAACGGTGTTGAGACAGAGCTGTCCCGCGGGACAGAGTGGGTCACTTATCAGCGAGCTGAGGAACCCTATGGTTTACTCTTATACCGAAAAAAAACGCATTCGTAAGGACTTCGGTAAGCGAGACCAGGTACTGGACACGCCTTATCTGTTGTCCATTCAGCTGGACTCCTTCAAGCAGTTCATCGAGGCTGACCCGGAAGGTGAATATGGCCTAGAGGCCGCTTTCCGTAGCGTTTTCCCGATCACCAGTTACTCCGGTAGTGCTGAGCTTCAGTATGTCAGCTATCGCCTGGGTGAGCCGGTATTTGACGTAAAAGAATGCCAGATCCGTGGAGTGACCTACTCCGCGCCGCTGCGTGTCAAGCTTCGTATGGTTCTGTACGACCGTGAAGCAGCTGCCGGCACCGTCAAAGACATCAAGGAACAAGAAGTATACATGGGCGAAATTCCGCTCATGACCGAGAACGGCACCTTTGTTATCAATGGTACCGAGCGGGTTATCGTTTCCCAGCTGCACCGCAGCCCGGGCGTCTTCTTCGACCACGATAAAGGCAAAACACATTCATCCGGTAAGGTGCTGTATAACGCTCGCGTTATCCCCTACCGTGGCTCCTGGCTGGACTTCGAGTTCGATGCGAAAGACAACCTGTTTGTCCGTATCGACCGTCGTCGCAAACTGCCGGCATCCATTATTCTGCGCGCCCTGGACTTCACTTCCGAACAAATCCTGGCCACCTTCTTCGAAACCATCGGTTTCGAGGTCAAAGATGGCAAGTTGATGATGGATCTGGTGCCGGAGCGCCTGCGTGGCGAAACTGCGACCTTCGACATCGTGGCCAATGGTGCCGTGGTTGTTGAAACCGGTCGTCGTGTGACTGCCCGTCACATCCGTCAGTTGGAAAAAGACGCCGTTACCCAGATTGAGGTACCGGTTGAGTACGTTGTTGGCAAAGTTGCAGCCAAGGACTACGCACATCCGCAAACTGGCGAACTGGTAGTGGCAGCCAACCAGGCGCTGAGTCTGGAAGCGATTGCCAACCTGTCCCAGGCCGGCTTCAAGCATTTCGAGGTTCTGTTCACCAACGAACTGGATCACGGTGCCTACATGTCCGAGACCCTGCGCGTCGATTCCAGCACCAACCGTCTGGAAGCGCTGGTAGAAATCTACCGCATGATGCGTCCGGGCGAGCCGCCGACACGTGAAGCAGCAGAGCAGCTGTTCGAAAACCTGTTCTTCTCTGCCGAGCGTTACGACCTGTCTACCGTAGGTCGGATGAAGTTCAACCGCCGTCTGGGTCGTGAAGACGAGACTGGCGCTGGCGTACTGACCAAAGACGATATCGTCGATGTAATGAAGCGCCTGATCGACATCCGTAACGGTAACGACGAAGTGGACGATATCGACCACCTGGGTAACCGTCGTATCCGTTCTGTCGGTGAAATGGCTGAAAACCAGTTCCGCGTCGGTCTGGTGCGTGTCGAGCGTGCGGTCAAGGAGCGTCTCTCCCTGGGCGACCTGGACACCCTGATGCCGCAGGATCTGATCAACGCCAAGCCGATCTCCGCCGCAGTCAAAGAGTTCTTTGGTTCCAGCCAGCTGTCCCAGTTTATGGACCAGAACAACCCGCTCTCCGAAGTGACCCACAAGCGCCGTATCTCTGCGCTGGGCCCGGGCGGTTTGACTCGTGAGCGTGCCGGCTTTGAAGTCCGAGACGTACACCCGACCCACTACGGTCGTCTGTGCCCTATCGAGACTCCTGAAGGTCCGAACATCGGTCTGATCAACTCTCTGTCCGTGTACTCTCGTACCAACGAGTACGGTTTCCTCGAGACCCCGTACCGTAAGGTCATTGACGGTGTGATCACCGACGAAGTGGACTACCTGTCTGCTATTGAAGAAGGCAAGTACGTGATCGCACAGGCTAACGCCGCGACCACCGAAGATGGCCGACTGAAAGATGAATTGATCCCGTGCCGTCACAAAGGTGAATCCACCTTTATGAACGCCGACCAGATCCAGTATATGGACGTGAGCCCGCAGCAGATCGTATCTGTGGCTGCGGCTCTGATCCCGTTCCTGGAACACGATGACGCGAACCGCGCATTGATGGGTTCAAACATGCAACGTCAGGCTGTACCGACTCTGCGTGCTGACAAGCCGCTGGTAGGTACCGGTATGGAACGCGCTGTGGCCGTTGACTCCGGTGTAACCGTAGTGGCCAAGCGTGGCGGCGTAATCGACTATGTCGATGCCTCCCGTATCGTCCTGAAGGTCAATGAAGATGAGCTGATGCCAGGCGAAGCCGGTATCGACATCTACAACCTGACCAAATACACCCGTTCCAACCAGAACACCTGTATCAACCAGCGTCCTTGCGTGATGTTGGGTGAGCCGGTCATGGCTGGCGACGTACTGGCTGACGGCCCGTCCACCGATTTGGGTGAACTGGCGCTGGGTCAGAACATGCGCGTCGCGTTCATGCCGTGGAACGGTTACAACTTCGAAGACTCGATCCTGGTGAACGAGCGTGTTGTTCAGGAAGATCGCCTGACCACCATCCATATCCAGGAACTGGCCTGTATCTCCCGTGACACCAAGCTGGGTCCGGAAGAGATCACTGCTGACATCCCGAACGTGGGTGAAGCCGCTCTGTCCAAGCTGGACGAGTCTGGTATCGTCTACGTGGGTGCCGAAGTGAAGGGCGGCGACATTCTGGTCGGTAAGGTAACCCCGAAAGGTGAAACCCAGCTGACGCCGGAAGAGAAGCTGCTGCGCGCCATCTTCGGTGAGAAGGCGTCCGATGTGAAGGACTCCTCCCTGCGTGTACCGAACGGTGTGTACGGTACCGTGGTTGACGTGCAAGTCTTTACCCGCGATGGCGTGGAAAAGGACAAGCGCGCCAAAGAAATCGAAGAGATGCAGCTGAAGGAAGCGAAGAAGGACTTGACCGAAGAGTTCAAGATCCTGGAAGACGGCATTTTCGGCCGCTCCCGCAACCTGCTGCTGGCCGCCGGTTACAGCGAAGATCGTCTGAACAAGCTCGATCGCTCCAAGTGGTTTGAACTGGCCATCGAAGACGAAGGCAAGCAGACCGAACTGGAACAGATCGCTGAACAGCACGTTGAGCTGAAAGCCGAGTTCGACAAGAAATTCGAGAACAAGCGTCGCAAGATTATCCAGGGTGATGATCTGGCACCGGGCGTACTGAAAATCGTCAAGGTTTATCTGGCAGTCAAGCGTCGCATCCAGCCGGGTGACAAGATGGCGGGCCGTCACGGTAACAAGGGTGTTATCTCCAAGATCTGTCCGGTCGAGGATATGCCTCATGACGAGTTCGGCCGTCCGGTCGACATCGTACTGAACCCGTTGGGCGTACCATCCCGTATGAACATCGGTCAGATCCTCGAAGTGCACCTGGGCCTTGCGGCCAAGGGTATCGGCGAGAAGATCGATCGCATGGTCAAAGAGCAGCGCGAGCTGCACGAGATGCGCAACTTCCTGCAACAGGTCTATGACCTGGGCGAGAAGGACACCCAGCAAGTGAACATCGCCGAACTGTCTGACGACGACGTACGTACCCTGGTGGGTAACCTGCGTAAGGGTCTGCCGGTTGCTACTCCAGTGTTTGATGGTGCCAAAGAGCGCGAAATCAAAGCCCTGCTGAAGCTGGCCGATCTGCCGGAATCCGGTCAGATTGATCTGTTCGACGGCCGTACCGGTAACCGCTTCGAGCGTAAAGTAACCGTTGGTTACATGTACATGCTCAAGCTGAACCACCTGGTCGACGACAAGATGCACGCGCGTTCTACCGGTTCTTATAGCCTGGTTACCCAGCAGCCGCTGGGTGGTAAGGCTCAGTTCGGTGGTCAGCGTTTCGGTGAGATGGAAGTGTGGGCCCTGGAGGCTTACGGTGCGGCATATACCCTGCAGGAGATGCTGACCGTCAAGTCTGACGATGTGAATGGCCGTACCAAGATGTACAAGAACATCGTGGATGGCGACCACCGTATGGAGCCGGGCATGCCCGAATCCTTCAACGTATTGCTGAAGGAAATCCGCTCTCTGGGTATCAACATCGAGCTGGACGAAGAGTAAGAGCTCGCTCTTATTGTTCGAGAATTGACGTGGGCGCCCCGCTGTTTTGGCAGCCGGGGCGCCGAGGTTAGACTCCTGACAGGGGAAACACGTGAAAGACTTACTCAAGTTTTTGAAGGCTCAGACCAAGACCGAAGAGTTTGACAGCATCAAGATCGGTCTGGCCTCTCCTGACATGATCCGCTCCTGGTCATTCGGTGAGGTCAAAAAGCCTGAGACCATCAACTACCGGACTTTCAAGCCGGAGCGTGATGGTCTGTTCTGCGCCCGTATCTTCGGACCGGTGAAGGACTACGAGTGTCTGTGCGGCAAGTACAAGCGCCTGAAACACCGTGGTGTGATCTGTGAGAAGTGCGGCGTTGAAGTGACCCAGACCAAGGTCCGTCGTGAGCGTATGGGCCACATCGAGCTGGCCAGCCCGACTGCCCACATCTGGTTCCTGAAGTCCCTGCCGTCCCGTATCGGTCTGCTTCTGGACATGACCCTGCGCGACATCGAACGCGTGCTCTACTTCGAATCTTTCGTAGTTATCGAGCCGGGCATGACCAACCTCGAACGCAGCCAGATGCTCTCCGAAGAGCAGTACCTGGATGCGCTGGAAGAGTGGGGCGACGAATTTGACGCCAAGATGGGTGCCGAAGCAATCCTGGCATTGCTGCGCGCCATCGATCTGGAAGGTGAAGTCAAAGCGATGCGTGAGGAGCTGGATCAGACCAACTCCGAGACCAAACGCAAGAAGACCACCAAGCGTCTGAAGCTGATGGAAGCTTTCCTGCAGTCCGGCAACAAGCCGGAGTGGATGATCATGACAGTGCTGCCTGTGCTGCCGCCGGACCTGCGTCCGCTGGTACCGCTGGACGGCGGCCGTTTCGCGACTTCCGATCTGAACGATCTGTACCGTCGCGTGATCAACCGTAACAACCGCTTGAAGCGTCTGCTGGATCTGGCTGCTCCGGACATCATCGTGCGCAACGAAAAGCGTATGCTGCAAGAGTCCGTCGATGCGCTGCTGGATAACGGCCGTCGCGGTCGTGCCATCACCGGTTCCAACAAGCGCCCGCTGAAATCCCTGGCCGATATGATCAAGGGTAAGCAGGGTCGTTTCCGTCAGAACCTGCTCGGTAAGCGTGTCGACTACTCCGGTCGTTCCGTTATCACCGTAGGCCCGACTCTGCGTCTGCATCAGTGCGGTCTGCCGAAGAAGATGGCGCTGGAACTGTTCAAGCCGTTCATCTATGGCAAGCTGGAAACCCGCGGTCTGGCGACCACTATCAAGGCCGCCAAGAAGATGGTGGAGCGCGAGGAAGCTGTCGTTTGGGATATCCTGGACGAAGTGATCCGCGAGCACCCGGTTCTGCTGAACCGTGCACCGACCCTGCACCGTCTGGGTATCCAGGCATTCGAACCGACTCTGGTCGAAGGCAAGGCAATCCAGCTGCACCCGCTGGTTTGTGCTGCGTATAACGCGGACTTCGATGGTGACCAGATGGCGGTCCACGTACCGCTGACCCTGGAAGCCCAGCTGGAAGCGCGTGCGCTGATGATGTCTACCAACAACATCCTGTCGCCAGCCTCCGGTGAGCCGATCATCGTTCCTTCTCAGGACGTGGTCTTGGGTCTGTACTACATGACCCGCGCCCGCATCAATGCGAAGGGTGAAGGTATGGTGCTGTCCGGCCCGAAAGAGGCCGAGAAAGTGTACCGTGCTGGTCTGGCCGACCTGCATGCTCGCGTCAAGTGCCGCATCACCGAGTACGTGAAGAACGAAGCCGGTGAGCTGGTTGCCAAGACCGAGATGAAGAACACCACCGTTGGTCGTGCGATCCTGAGCCTGATCCTGCCGAAAGGTATGGAATACGCCCTGATCGACGAGCCGAAGGTGCTGACTGCTGCCGAGCAGGCCGATCTGGAAGCCAATCCGCAGAACTGGATCAAATGCGTATCCAACAAGGCGCTGGGCAAAAAGCTCATCTCCCGTCTGCTGAACACCTGCTATCGCAAGCAGGGGCTGAAGGACACCGTTATCTTCGCTGACCAGCTGATGTATACCGGTTTCCACTACGCGGCGCTGTCCGGTGCTTCCGTTGGTATCGATGACATGGTCATCCCGGATGCCAAGAAAGACATCATCGCGTCTGCCGAAGCCGAAGTTGCCGAGATCCAGGACCAGTTCCTGTCCGGTCTGGTAACTGCGGGCGAACGTTACAACAAGGTTATCGATATCTGGGCCAGCGCCAACGAGCGCGTCTCCAAGGCCATGATGGAGAACTTGTCCAAAGAGCGTAACGTCAACTCGCTGGGTGAAGAAGAAGAGCAGGCCTCGTTCAACAGCATCTTTATGATGGCCGACTCTGGTGCGCGGGGTTCCGCCGCCCAGATCCGTCAGCTGGCCGGTATGCGTGGCCTGATGGCCAAGCCGGATGGCTCCATCATCGAGACTCCGATCATCGCGAACTTCCGCGAAGGTCTGAACGTACTGCAGTACTTTATCTCTACCCACGGTGCTCGTAAGGGTCTGGCGGATACTGCACTGAAGACTGCGAACTCCGGTTACCTGACTCGTCGTCTGGTAGACGTGGCGCAGGACATGGTGATCACCGAGGACGATTGCGGCACTACCGACGGTCTGTGGATGACTCCGCTGATCGAGGGTGGCGACGTGGTCGAGCCGCTGCGTGAACGCGTGCTGGGTCGTGTGGTGGCAGAAGATGTCATCAAGCCGGGTACCGAGGACGAGATCCTGGTTGCTCGCAACACCCTGCTCGACGAGCAGCTGTGTGACCTGCTGGAACGCAACTCCGTTGACCGTGTGAAGGTTCGTTCTGCCATCACCTGTGAAACCGACTTCGGTAACTGTGCTCACTGCTACGGCCGTGATCTGGCCCGTGGTCACCTGGTTAACAAGGGTGAGGCTGTCGGTGTTATCGCCGCCCAGTCCATCGGTGAACCGGGTACCCAGCTGACGATGCGTACGTTCCACATCGGTGGTGCTGCATCTCGTGCCGCTGCTGAAAGCAGCATCCAGGTCAAGAACACAGGTACCATCAAGCTGCAGAACGCCAAGTTCGTTCACAACAGCGATGACAAACTGGTTATCACCTCACGTTCTACCGAACTGACCATCATGGACGACATGGGCCGTACCAAGGAAAGCCACAAGCTGCCTTACGGTTCTGTACTGGAAGTGAAGGACGGCCAGGCCGTGAGTGCTGGCGAGACCGTTGCCAATTGGGATCCGCACACCCACCCGATCATCACCGAAGTGGCAGGTCGCCTGCAGTTCGAACACATGATCGATGGTGTGACCATCACTCGTCAGACCGACGAGCTGACCGGTCTCTCTTCTATCGTTGTTCTGGACGTCAACGAGCGTCCGAGCGCCGGTAAAGAGATGCGTCCGACCGTTAAACTGGTCGACCTGAACGGCAAAGACGTGATGATCCCGGGTACCGATGTAGCCGCCCAGTACTTCCTGCCGGGCAAGGCGATCGTGAACCTGGAAGATGGTGCCAACGTGGGCGTGGGTGACGCGGTAGCGCGTATCCCGCAAGAGTCCGGCGGTACCAAGGACATCACCGGTGGTCTGCCGCGCGTTGCGGATCTGTTCGAAGCACGTCAACCGAAGGAACCGGCAATTCTGGCCGAGATCTCCGGTACCATCTCCTTCGGGAAAGAGACCAAGGGCAAACGCCGTCTGGTCATTACCCCGACCGATGGTGGCAACGTCTACGAAGAGATGATTCCGAAGTGGCGTAACCTGAACGTGTTCGAAGGTGAAAAAGTTGAGAAGGGTGAAGTGCTGGCAGACGGTCCTGAGTCTGCTCACGACATCCTGCGTCTGCGCGGTATCAGTCCGGTCGCCAACTACATCGCCAACGAAGTGCAGGACGTTTACCGTCTGCAAGGCGTTAAGATCAACGACAAGCACATCGAAGTCATCGTTCGTCAGATGCTGCGCAAGTGCGAGATCCTGAGCGCTGGCGATACCGATCTGATCGAAGGCGAACAGGTTGAAGTGGCTCGTGTGAAGATTGCCAACCGTAAGCTGGTTGCCGAGGGCAAGACCCCTGCGACCTACCGTCATGTACTGATGGGTATTACCAAGGCATCTCTGAGCACCGAGTCCTTCATCTCCGCGGCTTCCTTCCAGGAAACCACTCGCGTTCTGACCGAAGCCGCCGTAGGTGGCAAGCGTGATGAACTGCGTGGTCTGAAAGAGAACGTCATCGTGGGTCGTCTGATCCCGGCTGGTACCGGCTTTGCCTACCACCACAGCCGGATCAACCAGCGTGCTGCCGCAGCTCGTGCTGTTGGCACCCCGCAGGTGACCGCTGATGAAGCTGAGCAGAACCTGGCGGATCTGCTGAACGCAGCCGGTAGCTTCGACGAAGAGTAACTCGTCATCCGTGATTAAAAAGGGCTCCTTCAAGGAGCCCTTTTTGTTGGCCAATTCCTCGGCAAAGGTAGACGCAGCGCGGGTTTCAGGATGATCCAGAGCAAAGTTGTAGAGTAAAAAATCAAAAAAAGTTGACTTTACTCCCCTTCAATTTAAAACTCGGGAAAGTTGAATGGTTATTACAGGGGTAGAACATGACTGTCGGTATCGAGGAAGCCATGCTTCCCGAAGAACAGCTGATCAGCCGCACTTTTACAGATGAAGACAGGGAATTGTTGCGCTCATACGATGGGCTCATCGATGGCTTGGCCGAGCTGTTCGGCAAGCATTGTGAAGTGGTACTCCACTCCCTGGAAAATCTGCACGAGTCGGTGATCAAGATCGCCAACGGCTTCAATACCGGACGCACCCTCGGGGCGCCCATCACCGATCTCGCCCTGCGCATGCTCAAGGACATCGAGAGCACCGGCCAGGATTACACCCAGAGCTATTTCGCTCGCAGCCGTACCGGTGCGCTGATGAAGTCGAGCACCATCGCCATTCGCAACAGCGAGCGGCAAGTGGTGGGGCTGATCTGCATCAACCTGCACATCAATGCGCCTTTCCACGAGTTCGTGGCCGAATTTTTCCCGACGCCCCAGCAGGCGGCGCGTCAGTCACCAGAGACCTTCGCCAACAGCGTGGAAGAGCTGGTTGCCCAGACGGTGGATAACACCATCGACGAGATCAATCGCGATCCCACCGTGGCCAACAATGCCAAGAACCGCTTCATCGTGACCCAGCTGTTCGAGAAGGGCATTTTCGACATCAAGGATTCGATCAATCTGGTGGCGGACAAACTCAATATTTCAAAACATACCGTTTATCTTTACATCCGACAGCGCAAGCAGGGTGAAGACGAGAACGAGTAACTCATTCCAGAAGGGGATAGATGAATGGCTAAAGAAGTGATTGCAACCGACAAGGCGCCTGCCGCGATTGGTCCGTATGTTCAGGCTACCAAGGTTGGCGAGATGATCTTCACCTCCGGGCAGATCCCGCTCGATCCTGCCACCATGGAGATCGTGGCCGGCGGCATCGAAGAGCAGGCCGAACGGGTGATGAAGAATCTGGTTGCCGTGTTGCACGCTGCCGGTGCCGATGCCAGCAAAGTGGTCAAGACCACCTGCTTCCTGAGCGACATGAACAACTTCGTTGCCTTCAACCAGGTCTATGCCCGCTACTTTGGCGATGCGGCGCCAGCCCGCTCCTGCGTGGAGGTGGCTCGTCTGCCGAAAGATGTGCTGGTCGAGGTCGAGGCGATTGCCCATCTCTGATCAACAGATCGAATCAAGCCCCTCCTGGCAGGGGCTTTTTTGTTTTTGGCGTAAAATGGACCGGGTCAGCACAGGAGTCCTGCTATGAGTCTGAGTTTTGCCATCCTGGTCACGGGGCCTGCCTATGGCACCCAATCGGCCAGCACCGCCTATCGTTTTGCCCGCACCCTGTTGGCGCAGGGACATACCTTGTCCCACCTGTTCTTCTATCAGGACGGGGTCTGCAACGGCAACGGTTTGCATCTGCCTGCATCCGATGAGACTAACCTGGTGCGTCTGTGGCGAGAGCTGGCAGAAGAGCAGGGGATCCGTATCGACGTCTGCGTCGCCGCCGCCATGCGGCGCGGTGTGCTCGATGAGCAGGAGGCCAAGGGGGCGGGGCTGGTGCACTTCAATCTGCAACCGCCATTTTGTCTGAGCGGTCTGGGCCAGCTGGCCGAGGCTGCGCTCACTGCCGATCGACTGGTTCAGTTCTAGGGGGAGCCATGAATAAAAAAATTGCCTTTATCTGCAGTCGTGGTCCCCATGGCCATGCCGCTGGCCGGGAAGGGTTGGATGCCCTGCTGGCCACCTCGGCCATGACCGATGAGCTGGCCCTCTTCCTGATTGGGGACGGTGTGTTGCAACTGCTCAAGGAGCAGCAGCCTGCCGCCATTTTGCAGCGCCACTACGCGCCCACCTTCAAAATGCTGGAACTCTACGACATCGAAGAGGTCTATGTCTGTGCTGACTCGCTGGCAGAGCGTGGCGTGACAGTGGATGATCTGCTGATCCCCGTCGAGAGTCTGCCGCGCCAAGAACTGGCTCGGCGCTGGGCACAATGTTCGACTCACATCAGCTTTTGAGGTCTCCATGTTGCATCTGATATTGAACTCTCCCTTTCAGAGTCAGGCTCTGGCAGAGGCGCTCTCATACCTTCAGCCCGAGGATGAGCTGGTACTGATGCAGGATGCCGTGATTGCGGCATCGGCTCCCCAGTGGAGCGCGCGGCTGGCGGGTATCCCGCTTTATGTGATGCAGGAAGATCTGCAAGCTCGCGGTTTGCAGCATCGGGTGGGCAATGTGCTCGATATGGCGGATCTGGTGGCACTGATTGCGCAAAAAGGTTCCCCGCGCACCTGGGGTGGCTGAGAAGCATATTTTCAAGAAAATTCAAGGCGATGTCGTGAAAGCAAACGGATCCGAACTGCCCTTTTGTGACGCAAATTGTATAAATCTTGACTCCCCAGACAACAGGGCATAAAATTTCGCGTCCCCGTATCTGCGGGGAGGATTTTCCACACGTTTATGAAGTCATTATCAGGAGCCTTTTGATGGCAACTATTAACCAGTTGGTTCGCAAGCCACGCATCAAGCTCGTTGTGAAAAGCAACGTGCCGGCGCTGGAAGCGTGCCCTCAGAAGCGTGGCGTATGCACTCGTGTATATACCACCACCCCGAAGAAGCCTAACTCTGCACTGCGTAAAGTGTGCCGTGTACGTCTGACCAACGGCTTCGAAGTCACCTCCTACATCGGTGGTGAAGGTCACAACCTGCAAGAGCACTCTGTTGTTCTGATCCGTGGCGGTCGTGTAAAAGACTTGCCAGGTGTTCGTTATCACACCGTTCGTGGTGCGTTGGACTGTGCCGGTGTTAAAGACCGTAAGCAGGCTCGCTCCAAGTATGGCGTGAAGCGTCCTAAAGCTTAATGGTTCTCCGTTAAGTAAGGCCAAACGTTAATTCGTTTCTAGTTAGATAGCTTTCTAGTTTTGGGTAATCCCTGAAGTTACGGAGAATTTGAAATGCCAAGACGTCGTGTTGTTGGTCAGCGTAAAATCCTGCCAGATCCCAAGTTCGGATCAGAGCTGCTGGCTAAATTTGTCAACGTAGTAATGGTTGACGGTAAGAAATCTGTTGCAGAAGCCATTGTTTATGGCGCCCTGGACATCATTGCCACCAAATCTGGCAAAGAGCACCTGGCCGTATTCGAAGAAGCTCTGGATAACATTCGTCCGGCGGTCGAGGTTAAATCTCGTCGCGTCGGTGGTGCAACCTATCAGGTTCCGGTAGAAGTTCGTCCGGTACGTCGCAATGCTCTGGCAATGCGCTGGTTGGTTGATGCCGCTCGTAAACGTGGTGAAAAATCAATGGCTCAGCGTTTGGCTGGCGAGCTGCTGGATGCCGCTGACAATAAGGGTTCGTCTGTCAAGAAACGTGAAGACGTTCACCGTATGGCTGAAGCGAACAAAGCCTTCGCTCACTTCCGCTGGTAATCCGCTTGCGCAGGGTCTTTTGGCTCTGCGCACCTTTAATTATCTAGGGACAAGCGCCTTAGTAAGAGGATGACAATGGCTCGTACAACCCCCATTGAGCGTTATCGTAACATCGGTATCTCCGCTCACATTGACGCCGGTAAGACTACTACTACCGAGCGCGTACTGTTTTACACCGGTGTAAGTCACAAGATCGGTGAAGTTCACGATGGCGCTGCCACCATGGACTGGATGGAACAGGAACAAGAGCGTGGTATCACCATCACCTCCGCCGCGACCACCGCTTTCTGGTCCGGTATGGGTAAACAGTTCCAACCGCACCGTATCAACATCATCGATACCCCGGGCCACGTTGACTTTACTATCGAAGTAGAGCGTTCAATGCGTGTTCTGGACGGTGCCGTGATGGTGTACTGTGCCGTAGGTGGCGTACAGCCACAGTCTGAAACCGTATGGCGTCAGGCTAACAAGTACAAGGTTCCCCGTATCGCGTTCGTCAACAAGATGGACCGTACCGGCGCCAACTTCCTGCGCTGCGTTGAGCACATCAAGACCCGTCTGAAAGGTACTCCGGTTCCCCTTCAGCTGAACATCGGCTCTGAAGAGAACTTCAAGGGCGTTGTTGACCTGGTCAAGATGAAAGCCATCAACTGGAATGAAGCTGATCAGGGCGTATCCTTCGATTACGAAGACGTCCCGGCTGAGTTGCTGGAACAGGCGCAAGAAATGCGCATGAATCTGGTTGAAGCCGCTGCTGAAGCGTCTGAAGACCTGATGGAAAAATACCTGGGCGGCGAAGAGCTGACCGAGGAAGAGATCAAAGGTGCTCTGCGTCAGCGCGTGCTGAACAACGAAATCATCCTGGTAACCTGTGGCTCCGCGTTCAAGAACAAGGGCGTACAGGCAATGCTGGATGCCGTGATCGAGTACCTGCCGGCTCCGACCGACGTTGCTGCTATCGACGGCCTGAAAATGGACGGCGAGACCAAAGACGAGCGTCACGCTTCTGATGACGAGCCGTTCTCTGCTCTGGCGTTCAAGATCGCTACCGACCCGTTCGTTGGTAACCTGACCTTCTTCCGTGTCTACTCTGGCGTGATCAACTCCGGTGACACCGTGCTGAACTCCGTCAAGGACAAGCGCGAGCGTTTCGGCCGTATCGTTCAGATGCATGCCAACAAGCGTGAAGAGATCAAAGAAGTACGCGCTGGTGACATCGCTGCAGCCATCGGTCTGAAAGACGTGACCACTGGTGACACCCTGTGTGACCCGAACGCACCGATCATCCTCGAGCGTATGGAATTCCCGGAGCCGGTAATTTCTATCGCGGTTGAGCCGAAAACCAAGGCTGACCAGGAGAAGATGGGTCTGGCACTGGGCCGTCTGGCTCAGGAAGACCCGTCCTTCCGCGTATGGACTGACGAAGAGTCAGGTCAAACCATCATCGCTGGTATGGGTGAGCTGCACCTGGACATCATCGTTGACCGTATGCGTCGCGAGTTCAAGGTTGAAGCCAACGTAGGTAAGCCGCAGGTTGCCTACCGTGAAACCATCCGTACCACCGTTAAAGACATCGAAGGCAAGCATGCCAAGCAGTCTGGTGGTCGCGGTCAGTACGGTCATGTTGTTATCGACATGTACCCGCTGGAAGAAGGCAAAGCTTACGAATTCGTCAACGACATCAAAGGCGGTGTCATTCCTGGTGAATTCATCCCGGGTGTTGATAAAGGTATCCGTGAGCAGCTCAAATCTGGTCCGCTGGCTGGTTACCCGGTTATGGATCTGGGTGTGCGTCTGCACTTCGGTTCTTACCACGATGTCGACTCTTCCGAACTGGCGTTCAAGATCGCTGCTTCCATGGCCTTTAAGGCTGGCTTCATGAAGGCCAACCCGGTTCTGCTCGAACCGATCATGAAAGTAGAAGTTGAAACTCCGGAAGATTACATGGGCGACGTTATCGGTGACCTGAACCGTCGTCGTGGCCTGATCGAAGGTATGGAAGATGGCCCGTCCGGCAAGATCGTACGTGCTCTGGTGCCGCTGGCCGAAATGTTCGGTTATGCAACTGCACTGCGTTCCGCTACCCAGGGTCGCGCTTCCTACGCCATGGAATTCGCCAAGTATCACGATGCACCGACCAACGTTGCACAAGCCGTGATCGAAGAGCGCAAATCCAAGTAATTTAAGATTCCCCGCCTACGACGGTAGGCGGGTTTAACCTAGAAGGACTACGTCGTGTCTAAAGAAAAATTTGAGCGTAATAAACCGCACGTAAACGTCGGCACCATCGGCCACGTTGACCACGGTAAAACCACCCTGACTGCAGCTATCACCAACGTGCTGGCCAAGCACTTCGGTGGTAAAGCTTTCGCCTTCGACCAGATCGACAAGGCACCGGAAGAGCGTGAGCGTGGTATCACCATCAACACCTCCCACGTAGAATACGACACTGCTACCCGCCACTACGCCCACGTAGACTGCCCGGGTCACGCCGACTACGTTAAAAACATGATCACCGGTGCTGCCCAGATGGACGGCGCGATCCTGGTAGTAGCAGCGACTGACGGCCCGATGCCGCAGACTCGTGAGCACATCCTGCTGGGTCGTCAGGTAGGCGTTCCGTACATCATCGTGTTCATGAACAAGTGTGACATGGTAGATGACGAAGAGCTGCTGGAACTGGTCGAGATGGAAGTTCGCGAACTGCTGTCCGAGTACGACTTCCCGGGTGATGACCTGCCGGTAGTCCGTGGTTCCGCACTGAAAGCGCTGGAAGGCGAAGCTCAGTGGGAAGAGAAGATCCTGGAACTGGCTGGCCACCTGGACAGCTACATTCCGGAGCCGGAGCGTGCGATTGACCAGCCGTTCCTGATGCCGATCGAAGACGTATTCTCTATCGCTGGCCGTGGTACTGTAGTTACCGGTCGTGTAGAGCGCGGTATCGTTAAAGTTGGTGAAGAAGTGGAAATCGTTGGTATCAAAGATACCACCAAGACCACCTGTACCGGCGTTGAAATGTTCCGTAAGCTGCTGGACGAAGGTCGTGCAGGCGAGAACATCGGTGCACTGCTGCGTGGTGTGAAGCGTGAAGACGTAGAGCGTGGTCAGGTACTGGCCAAGCCGGGCACCATCAAGCCGCACACCAAGTTTGAATCTGAAGTGTATGTGCTGTCCAAAGAAGAAGGTGGTCGTCATACCCCGTTCTTCAAAGGCTACCGTCCGCAGTTCTACTTCCGTACTACTGACGTGACCGGTACCATCGAACTGCCGGAAGGCGTAGAGATGGTAATGCCGGGTGACAACATCAAGATGGTTGTTACCCTGATTGCGCCGATCGCGATGGATGACGGCCTGCGTTTCGCTATCCGTGAAGGTGGCCGTACCGTAGGTGCTGGTGTTGTAGCTAAAGTTATCGCTTAATCGATACTTTAAATGCACACATGAAAGGGGTGGCTTCGGCCGCCCCTTTTGTTTTTGGGCTTTATCTGCCCTGTGAGATACTGGGCAAAATCATTGATAGAGGTAGTTTTCGTGAGCAAACCCGCCATTTTTCTGGATCGTGACGGTGTCATCAATGAAGACACAGGTTATGTCAGCCAGGTCGATGACTTCCATTTTCTGCCCGGAGTCATAGACGCCCTGCAGCTCCTCAAAAAGAAAGGCTATCTGCTGGTTGTAGTGACCAACCAGTCAGGGATTGCCCGCGGTTATTTCACCGAAGATGATTTCATGAACCTGACCGAGTGGATGGATTGGTCGCTGGCCGATCGCGATGTGGACCTTGATGGTATCTACTTCTGCCCACACCATCCGGATCACGGTGCTCCCTGTGACTGCCGCAAGCCGGAACCGGGAATGTTGTTGCTCGCCAAGCAGGAACTGAACATCGACATGAGTCGTTCCTATATGGTGGGTGACAAGCCTTCCGATCTGAAAGCAGCGAGCAATGCCGGGGTCGGTCACAAGATCATGGTCAGAACCGGTAAGCCGATTACCGAAACGGGTAGCGCACTGGCAGATGCCATCTATGACAACCTGCATGATTTTGCCATCGCGGTGCCTGCAGCAAGCTGATTTCGCCGGTTTAATATGCTGATTGGTGGATTTGCGAGCGATTGAACGATGAAAGCCATCTTTTTGCAATTATCCCCTTGCCAGAACGAATTCACTCCCTATAATGCGCCTCCATCGACACGGCAAGCGGCAACGCAAACAACCGGGTCGGTAACCTCGAAAAGCCTTTGCAAATAAGGCTTGACTCGAGAAGACGGTTGAGTAGAATTCCACTCCCGCAGCAACGAACTGTTGCGTCGCTCTTTAACAATTTGAATCAAGCAATCTGTGTGGGCACTCACAGCATCGAGCATCAAAAACAATTT
>NZ_JAAKVR010000030.1:0-19246 GCF_049175755.1 Aeromonas sp. 600282
GCGGGCAACCTGCGCTCGCTGCCAGATATCCTGGACGAGCTCTACAAGAAAACCAGCAAGATGGGGGACGCCACCCGCTCGGGCTACTTCAAGGCCATCGCCGGCGAAGAGGCATTTGCCGCCCTGACCGTGCTAACCGAGCAGGCCGGTTCCGGCAAGCTGCAGGAGCTGATCGCCACCTTGAAGCAAACCCAGGGGGAAGCAGGCAAGGTCGCCAAGGTGATGGCCGATAACGCCATCGGCGACCTGGACAACCTTACCTCCGCCTGGGACGACGTAGGCATCCAGATGATGGAGACCGAGAACGGCCCACTGCGCGGCATTATCCAACGCATCACCGAGATCATCCAAGTCACTGGCGACTGGATGCGGGCCAACCCAGAGCTTACCTCTACCCTGACCCGTATCGCGGCGGTCACCGCCGTAACGGCTGCTGCTGGCGGGTCACTGTTGCTGATTGTGGCCGGTCTGCTGGGGCCACTGGCCGCCATCAAGATGGGGCTTTCAACCCTGCTGGTTTATGGCGGCCCGCTGCTGGCCTTCATCAAGGCGCTGACCATGGGCATGGTCAGGCTCGGGATTGCCATGCTCACCACCCCGATCGGCTGGTTCATCATGGGGATTGTGGCAATCGCGGCCGGCGCCTACCTGCTCTACAAACATTGGGATGGGGTCACCAAGTGGTTCAGCGACCTATGGGCCCAGTGCAAGGCCCCTGCTCTCGCCTTCTGGGAACTCCTGAAAGAGCTCTTCTCATGGACCCCCATCGGCATGCTGATCATGCACTGGAACGAGATCTGGGCCTTCTTCGATACCCTGCCTGCGGGCGCCACCAACAAGGGTAAGGCCATCATCGACGGCCTGATTGGCGGCATCAGTGCCAAGTGGGAGAGCTTGAAGAACAAGATAAAAGCCCTCACCGACCTGCTGCCGGAATGGATGAAGGGGGGCGGCTCGGTCACCGCCAACGTCAATCCGTCCGGCTACCTCACCGGCAACTACAACACCCCGGCCATGGCGGGCGGGTCGGGCTACGGCCCGCGCATCGTCACCCCAGTGCGGCCGGTGGCCAGAGGCAACAGCACCACCCAGATCCACGCCCCGATCAGTATCACCCAGCAGCCGGGACAATCAGCCACCGATGTGGCGCAAGAGGTGCGCCGCGAACTGGACCGACGCGAACGGCAGGCGGCTGCCAGTGGCCGCGCCTCCCTGACCGACCGCAACTAAGGAGCAACCACCATGATGATGACCCTGGGCTGGTTCGTGTTTATGCGCTCGACCATGGCCCCGCAATCCCAACAAGACGAACGCGCATGGCGCCACCCGGGCAATAACCGGGTCGGCGCCCGCCCCTCATACCAGTACCTCGGGCCAGATGACGAGCTCAGTCACTTAAGCGGGGTACTCTATCCAGAGCTCACCGGCGGCCCTGTCTCCCTCGATATGCTCAACAGCATGGGTGACAGCGGCCAAGCCTTCCCCTTAATCCAAGGGGATGGCGTGATGCGCGGCTCGTTCGTGATAGAGGGGATCAGCACCACCCGCAGCGAGTTCTTCCAGGATGGCAGCGCCAGAAAAATCGAGTTCAGCATCAAGCTCAAGCGGGTCGATGACAACGACAGCTCCCTCGGCAATACCTTGCTCGGGCGCACCGCGGGCAACCTGCTCGGTAGATTGGGCGTCGGCAAGCTGCTGAACACCGTAGGCGGCAAACTCGGGGGGCAGCTCTGATGGGGGCATTCGACCAGTTTGGTACCCGCTTGGCTGAAAACCTTGGTATCACCAACCAGCTGGATGCCCTGAGCCAGCAGCATCCGGCGCCCGCCTATCAGGTGCGGGTCGATGGCAGCGATATCTCGGGCACCCTGCGCCCGCGCCTGATGCACATGACCATCACCGATAACCGGGGCTTTTCGGCCGATACCATCGAAATCGCCCTCGATGACAGCGACGGCAAGCTGGCCATGCCGCGCCGTGGGGCCACCCTGCAAGCCAGCATCGGCTGGCAAGGCGGCCCCCTGGTCGATAAAGGCACCTTCAAAATTGACGAGGTGGAGCATGGCGGCGCGCCGGATGTGCTCACCATCAGAGGCAAATCGGCGGACCTGCGCGGGGGCATGAACAAACTGCGCGAGCGCAGCTGGCACTTCGAGACCATCGGCGCCATCGTTGAGCAGCTTGCCGCCCGCTATGGCCTGACACCGAGCGTTGGCGACGCCTTCAAGGGGATGGTGATCGACCACATCGACCAGACCAACGAGAGCGATCTGGCCTTTCTCACCCGCTTGGCCACCGAGCAGGATGCCATCGCCACCATCAAATCTGGCCGCCTGATGTTCATCAAGGCGGGCAACGGCACCACCGCCAGCGGTAAGCCACTACCTACCATCACTATCACCCGCCAGGACGGCGATCAGCACCAGTTCTCGGTGGCAGACCGCGACGCCTACACCGGTGTCATCGCCTACTGGCAAGACAACAAGGCCGCCGAGAAGAAGAAAATCGAGGTGAAGCGCAAGCGAAAGACCAAACCGAAAGAGGAACGGCCGCTACCGCCGGGGGTGGTAGTCAACAAGAAGGAGAACGAGCTGCTGGTTGGCGACAGTGAGAACGTCAAGGAACTGCGCCACGTTTACGCCAGCCAAGGCAACGCAATGAGGGCAGCGCGGGCTGAGTGGGAAAAGCTGCAGCGAGGTGTGGCCGAGTTTCAGATCACCCTGGCCAAAGGCCGACCCGAGCTCTACCCGGAACAACCCACCACGGTCAGGGGATTCAAACCGCAAATCGACGAGGCCGACTGGCTACTGACCCAGGTCGTCCACGACCTCACCGACCAGGGCTACACCAACCGCTTGCAACTCGAAGTAAAACTGGCAGAGCTGCCGGAGTGACCACACAGATAAAAAAGCGTGGACAGAATGTGGACATAAGAAATGAAAAACTGATGTAAAACAGATGGTTATAGATACAAAAAAGGAGGCCTGAGCCTCCTTTATTTTTTATAACAGTGCTGGAATTAGACCAGAGCTGCTTTAGCTTTTTCAACCAGGGCGGTGAAAGCCAGCTTGTCGTGAACGGCGATATCGGACAGGATCTTGCGATCGATCTCGATAGAAGCCTTCTTCAGACCGTTGATCAGACGGCTGTAGGACAGACCGTTCTGACGGGCAGCAGCGTTGATACGCGCAATCCACAGCTGACGGAATTGACGCTTTTTCTGGCGACGGTCACGGTAGGCATACTGACCAGCTTTGGTTACCGCTTGTACCGCTACGCGGTAAACACGGGAACGGGCGCCGTAGTAACCCTTGGCGGCTTTCATTACTTTCTTGTGACGAGCACGAGCAGTCACACCACGTTTAACTCTTGGCATTTTTCACATCCCCCCTTATGCGTACGGCAGACAAGCGACAACACGTTTGTGGTCGGCAGCGGAAACAAAGAACTTCGGTCCCAGCTGACGCTTACGCTTACTGCTCTTCTTGGTCAGGATGTGACGCAGGTGGTTGTGCTTGCACTTGAAGCGACCTGAGCCAGTCTTCTTGAAGCGCTTTGCGGCGCCCCGGTTGGTTTTCATCTTCGGCATTTCATACTCCGCATTGTGAGTGACAACAAAATCGCAAGGCGAACCGACTCATGGAGCGAGCCCCATGAGTCAATTTCTTGTGGGCCTTAAGATTTCTTCTTAGGTGCGAGGACCATCACAGCTTGACGGCCTTCGACTTTCGGGAACGATTCGACTACGGCCAACTCTTCCAGATCGTTCTTGACGCGCTCAAGAACCTTGATACCAAGATCCTGGTGTGCCATTTCACGACCACGGAAGCGCAGGGTGACCTTAGCCTTGTCCCCGTCTTCCAGAAAGCGAACCAGGTTGCGTAGTTTTACCTGATAGTCGCCTTCGTCAGTGCCAGGACGGAATTTGATCTCCTTGACCTGGACGACTTTCTGCTTTTTCTTCTGTTCTTTGGTGGTTTTGCTCTTTTCGTAGAGGAATTTGCCGTAATCCATGATCCGGCAAACGGGCGGCTCGGCGTTCGGACTGATCTCGACCAGATCCACTTCGGCCTCTGCGGCCAAGTTCAGTGCTTCCTGGATAGATACGATGCCAAGAGCTTCGCCATCCAGACCAGCCAAACGAACTTCTTTCAGACGGATCTCTTCATTGATCCGGTGAGCGCGGGCTTGCGGTTGCTTGCCCAGTTTTTTTCCGCCTTTTATAGCTTATTCCTCCACTTTCTTTTGTCCGCGGGTCTGAACTTCCTGGGTCAGCAGAGCGATGAACTCTTCAACAGGATAAGTGCCCAGGTCAGCCCCTTTACGAGTCCGTACTGCAATCTTACCGGCTTCAACTTCTTTATCGCCGCAGACCAGCATGAAAGGTACTCGCTTCAAAGTATGCTCGCGGATTTTAAAGCCAATCTTCTCATTTCTCAAGTCCGCTTTTGCGCGAAGGCCCGCATCATTCAATGCTTTGGCTACTTTCACCGCATAATCGGCCTGATTGTCCGTGATATTCATGACCACAGCCTGAGTCGGAGCCAACCAGGTCGGGAACAGACCGGCGTACTCTTCAGTCAGAATACCGATGAAGCGCTCGATAGAACCCAAGATGGCCCGGTGGATCATCACAGGTACATGACGATCGTTGTTTTCGCCCACATAAGTGGCACCCAGACGACCAGGCAGGGCAAAGTCGAGCTGCACGGTACCACATTGCCACGCACGATCAAGGCAATCGTGCAGGGTAAATTCAATTTTTGGACCGTAGAACGCCCCTTCACCCGGCTGCAAATCGTACTTCAGACCGTTGAGCTCCAGCGCTTCGGCCAGCGCTTTCTCGGCGCGATCCCACATCTCGTCAGAGCCGATACGCTGCTCGGGACGAGTGGAGAGCTTGACCACGATGTTCTCGAAGCCAAAGGTACCGTAGACGTCATAGACCATACGAATACAGCCGGAGACCTCTTCCATGATCTGCTCTTCGGTACAGAAGATGTGAGCGTCATCCTGAGTGAAACCGCGCACCCGCATCAGACCGTGCAGGGAACCGGACGGCTCGTTGCGGTGGCAGGAACCAAACTCGGCCATCCGCAGCGGCAGATCGCGGTAGGACTTCAGACCCTGGTTGAAGATCTGGACGTGACCCGGGCAGTTCATCGGCTTGATGGCGTACTCGCGGTTTTCGGACTGGGTGGTGAACATGGCCTGGGCATACTTCTCCCAGTGACCTGAACGCTCCCACAGGACGCGGTCCATCATGAACGGACCTTTCACTTCCTGATAGTCGTACTCTTTGAGCTTGCCGCGGATAAAGGTTTCCAGCTCACGGAAGATGGTCCAGCCATCGTTGTGCCAGAACACCATACCGGGTGCTTCTTCCTGCATGTGATACAGGTCGAGCTGCTTGCCGATCTTGCGGTGGTCGCGCTTGGCGGCCTCTTCCAGACGCTGCAGATAAGCCTTGAGCTGCTTCTTGTCAGCCCAGGCAGTACCGTAGATACGCTGCAGCATCTTGTTGTTGGAGTCGCCACGCCAGTAGGCGCCGGACATCTTCAGCAACTTGAAGTGGTGGCAGTGACGCATGTTGGGCACGTGCGGGCCGCGACACATGTCGATGTACTCTTCGTGATGATAGAGACCTGGCTGGTCATCACGGGCAATGTTCTGATCCAGGATTTCGACTTTGTAAGACTCGCCGCGCGCCTCGAATACATCGCGCGCTTCTTGCCAGGAGACTTTCTTCTTGATGACGTCGTAATCCTTGGCTACCAGCGCCAGCATGCGCTCTTCCAGGGCAGCCAGATCTTCATCGGTCAGGGTACGGTCAAGATCAACGTCATAGTAGAAGCCGTTGTCGATGACAGGACCGATGGCCATCTTGGTCTGGGGCCAGAGTTGCTTGATAGCATGACCCAGCAAGTGAGCGCAGGAGTGGCGCAGGATGTCCAGACCTTCTTCGTCTTTGGCGGTGATGATGGCCAGCGCAGCATCGGCTTCGATCAGCTCGCATGCATCCACCAGTTCACCGTTTACCCGACCGGCAATGCACGCCTTGGCGAGACCGGGACCGATGTCCGCAGCCACATCCATGACGGAAACAGAGTGGGCAAATTGACGTTGGCTGCCGTCAGGCAGAGTAATGATTGGCATTATGTGTTTCCTTATACAGTGGTGACCCCTACCAAAGGTCACATGCGGGATGGAAAAGAGATTCAAAAAGGTGATGTTCTGGTTCTCCACAGCACTTTGCGAAGACGGCCTGACACGCAAACAGCATGTCTAACATGACAAACCAAGCCAAAACGGCCCCCATGCTACCAGAAGTCGGGCGTGCTGTATCGGATTTGCAGATATTTTCTACAGTCAAATGAGTCGCCTACCGACTATTCGCCAAGCAGGGATTGCCAGTTGAAGTCAAAGTCACTGCTCCCCTCCTCTGCCAGCGCCAGCTCTTGCAGCACCTGAAGCGCCAGCTTGTTGCCCTTTTGTGCCGCCTGATAGAGCCACTGTTTCGCCTGAGCCAGATCGACCCTGCCGCTGACCCCCATCAGATGAAGCACACCGACTTTCAGCATGGCCGGGACATCACCATTGCGGGCAGCCTGCTCCATCCAGTGAAAGGCTTGGCGCAGATCTCGCTTGACCCCGACACCGCGCAGATAGAGCTCTGCCAGCCGATATTGGCCGAAGGGATCTCCTGCCTGCGCCGACTGGCGATAGAGGCTGATGGCCTGATGGATATCCTGCTCGCTCCCCTGCCCCACCTCATGACTCCAGCCCATCAGGGCTTGCGCCCGAGGTTGGCCTTGATCGGCCAGTGGCGACCAGATCCGGGTCGCCTCATCAAAGTGACCGGTACGCCAGGCACGGTTGGCGGCAGCCATCTCCTGCTCGGTGGAGAGCGGAAGCAGACGCCAGATAACCAGCGCAAACAGACCGATAAACAGCCAACGGGAAGTGGTGGGGCTCATGATGATTTCCGTGATCCAGTTCTCATTTCGTCTATGTAAACGAAATGTAGCGTTGCGATCAAGCAAGAGATCCCTACGACAACCCTTTTTGCACCCGGTCGATCAGCAGTTGTTGTCATTTATCCGGGGTACCTGCAAAATAACTGTATGTATAAACAGTGTCGGTGCACACCATGGCAGGACGAGGCAGCCCCAACAATATCGATCACCGTTTTAGCGGCCCCCTTGTCGAAGCGGTCGATGACGGCTGGCAATCGTCCGATTGGGATGCCGCCTTCACTTCTTCTGTGCCTGGCACCGAAGTGCGGGAGATCGATGCACGCAGTATCATCAGCTACAACAGCTCGCCGGATGTCCCCTTTGGTCGCTCCATCAACCCCTATCAGGGGTGCGAACACGGCTGCATCTACTGCTATGCCAGACCCAGTCACGCCTATCTGGAACTCTCCCCTGGTCTTGATTTCGAGAGCAAGCTGTTTGCTAAACGCAATGCAGCCGATCTGCTGCGTCGGGAGTTTGCCAAACCGGCCTATCAGCCACAGACCATCTTCATTGGCGCCAATACCGACCCCTATCAACCCATCGAGCAGCGCTATCGCCTCACCCGGCAGTTGCTGGAAGTGATGCTGGCCCACCGCCATCCGGTCGGACTCATTACCAAGAGCGCCATGATCTTGCGCGACCTCGATCTGTTGACCGAGCTGGCCAGAGAGGGACTGTGTCAGGTGATGGTATCGGTGACGACCTTGAACGAAACCCTGCGGCGACAGCTGGAGCCCCGCGCCAGCACGGGCACCGGCCGCTTGAAAGTGATCGAAAAGCTGGCCAACGCTGGTATACAGGTGGGGGTATTGGCCGCCCCCATGATCCCGCGGCTCAATGAGCCGGAGCTGGAGCAGATCATCAAATCGGCTGCCGAGGCTGGCGCCAGCTGCGCCGATTACATTCTGCTGCGCCTGCCCCACGAGCTGGCGCCGCTATTTGGTGACTGGCTCGATACCCACTATCCGGGCCAGAAGGAGGCTATTTTGAATCAGTTGCGAGCCAGCCGCGGTGGCGGGCTCAACAGTACCGCCTTCGGTACCCGCATGCGCGGTGAGGGGCACTTTGCCGATCTGCTGGCCCAGCGCTTTCGCCTTATCAGCAAACGACTTGATCTGGGCAAACGCCATATTCAGCTCAGGCTGGATGGGTTTATCCGCCCCGGGGAGCAGCTGTCGCTCTTCTAATCCCCCTGCTCACGCCCTTCACGCATCAGGCACAGAGCCCTTGCCTGCCAAGAGGTCGAGAGGAAGATATGCCGCGATACATCCTGTGGAAAACCCGCTTTCCTAATTTTCCAAATTGGCCAACGAAGTAGCCATGTCGCCACAAGATCGCGCAATCCGGTAAAGGCTGTGTTAGCGCCTTAGCCTGCGCGCTGATCCCGACCCTGCTGCACCATTTCAACCGGTAGTCGCGAGGGTTCATGAGCCACTTCGTGCTCATCCTCTTCATACAGCGGCACCTCTGACTCGCCCCATACCCGGCTCCACCAAATTTCCCACGTGATCCAACTGGTCATATGCAGCTCCTGACGGTGAAGGTGATGGCAACAACGCACCACTCGCCTGGCAGGATAGCGGCTGGGAATGACAGGGAAATGACAAAAAAATCACTTGTAAAAAGCAACTGGCGGTGGCGAGGAAAAGCCGAAACAGTTCACATATTCGGCGAAATCATACTGAAAGCGGTCACAAATCTGCAGGTTGTTGATTGCAGCTCACTCTGTTCCCGCCAAAGCTGAGTTGCCCATTCAGGCATCTATAAAAACAGGGACACAATAATGAAACACACAGCGGGAATATGGGCGATCGCAGGCATGCTGATCGCCCCCTTGGCGCACGCCGACGTCATACTGCACGCCTTCAACTGGAAGTACAGTGAAGTGACCGCCAAAGCCGATCTTATCAAGTCAGCCGGTTACAAACAGGTACTCATCTCACCACCTCTCAAGTCATCAGGCAACGAGTGGTGGGCTCGTTACCAGCCGCAGGATCTGCGTCTTGTCGACTCCCCTCTTGGCAACAAGCAGGATCTCGAGCAGCTGATCGCCGCCATGAAGGCGCGAGGTATCGCCGTCTATGCCGATGTGGTGCTCAACCACATGGCCAACGAAAGCTGGAAACGCAGCGATCTCAACTATCCCGGCAACGAGCTGCTGCAAAGCTACGCCAGCAACCCGGCCTATTTCGAGCGCCAGAAACTGTTTGGCGATCTCGGGCAAAACTTCCTCTCCGGTCAGGATTTTCATCCCGAAGGGTGCATTAGCGACTGGAGCGATCCGGGTCATGTCCAGTATTGGCGACTCTGTGGTGGTGCCGGTGACAAGGGGCTGCCGGATCTGGATCCCAACAACTGGGTAGTGAGCCAGCAACAGGCCTATCTCAAGGCGCTTAAGGGGATGGGGATCAAGGGTTTTCGGGTCGATGCGGTCAAACACATGAGCGATTACCAGATCAATGCCGTGTTCACCCCCGAGATCAAACAGGGGATGCATGTCTTTGGCGAGGTGATCACCACAGGGGGCGCAGGCAGCACCGATTACGAGCGCTTCCTCAAACCCTACCTCGACAGCAGCGGCCAGGGAGCCTATGACTTTCCGCTGTTTGCCTCCCTGCGCGGTGCCTTCAGTTACGGTGGCAGCATGAACCTGCTGGCGGATCCGGGCGCCTATGGTCAGGCGCTACCGGGCAGTCGTGCCGTCACCTTTGCCGTGACCCACGACATCCCCACCAACGACGGCTTCCGCTATCAGATCCTGAGCCAGACTGACGAGAAGCTGGCCTACGCCTACCTGCTCGGCCGCGATGGCGGCTCGCCGCTGGTCTATTCGGATCACGGCGAGACCCAGGCCAAGGATGGACTGCGCTGGCAGGATTACTACCAGCGCGCCGATCTCAAGGGGATGATCCGCTTCCACAATGCTGTGCAGGGTCAACCCATGCAGCTGGTCGGCAGCGGTGACTGCTTCGTGCTGTTCAAACGGGGCAAACAGGGGCTGGTCGGTATCAACAAGTGCGACTACGAGCAAGAGTACTGGCTCGATACCGCCAGGTTCGAGATGAACTGGTATCGCAACTATCGGGACGTGCTCGACCAAGGCGCCGTGGTCAACGTGCAGAGCCAGTGGGTACGGGTCGCCATTCCCGCCCGCAGCGCCAGAATGTGGTTGCAGGAGTAATCCGCCAGCCCCCTGTCGCGCAGGAAGCTGGCAGTCATAAAAAGCAGACAAATAAAAAGAGCGACCACCAGGGTCGCTCTTTTTGCTCAGAAACGTTGCTCGGGTACTGGTGACGATTACTCGTCGCCCGCTTCCCCTGCATCGACCGCATCAGTGCCGGTCGCGGTATCGGTACCTTCAGATACCTCACCGTCAACGGCCAGAGCGTCGTTCTCGTCTTCGTCGCTCTCGGCGATGCGCTGCAGGCCCACCACGGTCTCGTCTTCACCGGTACGGATCAGACGGACACCGCCGGTGTTACGGCCAATGACGCTCACCTCGGCAACACGGGTACGCACCAGGGTGCCGCCGTTGGTGATCAGCATGATCTGGTCGGTATCTTCGACCTGGATCGCATCGATCACCTTGCCATTACGCTCATCCACCTTGATGGAGATAACGCCCTGGGTACCACGGCTCTTGGTCGGGTATTCGGCCAACGCAGTCCGCTTGCCGTAACCATTCTCGGTGGCGGTGAGGATGGCACCTTCGCCGCGCGGAACGATGAGGGAAACCACCTTGTCACCGGCGCCTAGCTTGATGCCGCGCACACCGGCGGCGGTACGCCCCATGGGACGCACACCCTTGAAGGTACCCTTGCTTTCGGTGCCTTCGCCGTTGTCGCTGCCATCATCGTCATTGCCGGCATCGTCGTCGGTTTCAACGTCATCGCTGACATCCGCATCGGCGCGACCGCTGCCTTCCGCGAAGCGAACGACTTTACCCGCATCGGAGAAGAGCATGATCTCGTTGCTGCCATCGGTGATATCCACCCCGATCAGCTCATCACCCTCTTTGAGGTTGATGGCGCGGATACCGGAGGAGAGCGGACGGCTGAAGTCAGAGAGGCTGGTCTTCTTCACGGTACCGTTGGCGGTGGCGAAGAACACATACTTCTCGGCGTCATATTCCTTCACCGGCAGAATAGCGGTGATACGCTCACCCTCTTCCAGCGGCAGCAGGTTGATGATCGGACGACCACGGGCGCCACGGGACGCTTCCGGCAGCTGGTAAACCTTGAGCCAGTAGACCTTGCCACGGGTGGAGAAGCACAGAATGGTGTCGTGGGTGTTGGCCACCAGCAGACGCTCCACAAAGTCCTCTTCCTTGATCCGGGTGGCCGACTTGCCACGACCACCGCGGCGCTGGGCCTCGTAGTCGGAGAGCGGCTGATACTTCACATAGCCCTGGTGAGACAGGGTAACCACCACGTCTTCCGGGGTGATCAGATCTTCGATGTTGATCTCGGCACTGGACATGCTGATCTCGGTGCGACGCTCGTCGCCATACTGCTCACGCACGGCCAGCAGTTCATCGCGGATCACTTCCATCAGACGAGCCGGGCTCGCCAGGATGTGCAGCAGCTCGGCGATCAGATCCAGCAGAGATTGGTACTCTTCCAGGATCTTCTCATGCTCGAGGCCGGTCAGCTTGTGCAGACGCAGGTCAAGGATGGCCTGGGCTTGCTGTTCAGTCAGGAAGTATTGACCTTCACGGATACCGAACTCCGGCTCCAGCCACTCTGGCCGTGCCGCGTCGTCGCCCGCTTTTTCCAGCATGGCGGCCACGTTGCCGAGTTCCCAGCCCTTGGCAACCAAGCCCGCTTTCGCGTCGGCCGGGGTCGCGCTGTGACGGATCAGCTCGATGATGGGATCAATGTTGGCCAGCGCAACCGCCAGACCTTCCAAAATGTGTGCCCGATCCCGCGCCTTGCGCAGTTCGAACACGGTCCGGCGAGTCACTACTTCACGGCGGTGCAGCAGGAACGCATCCAGGATCTCTTTAAGGTTCATCACCTTGGGCTGGTTGTTATCGAGCGCCACCATGTTGATGCCGAACGTGGTCTGCATCTGGGTGTGCTTGTAGAGATTGTTCAGCACAATCTCGCCGGACTCGCCGCGCTTGATCTCGATAACGATGCGCATGCCGTCTTTGTCAGACTCATCGCGCAGGGCACTGATGCCCTCGATCTTCTTCTCTTTGACCAGCTCGGCGATCTTCTCGATCAGTCGAGCCTTGTTCACCTGATAGGGGATCTCGTGAACGATGATGGTCTCGCGACTGGTCTTCTCGTCCACTTCCACTTCAGCCTTGGCCCGCACATAGATGGAGCCACGACCGGTACGGTACGCCTGCACGATGCCGGAACGACCGTTGATAATGCCGCCGGTGGGGAAATCCGGGCCGGTGATGTAGGTCATCAGCTCGTCAATGGTGAGGTCACCGTTTTCGATCAGCGCCAGGCAGCCATTGACAATCTCGGTGAGGTTGTGAGGCGGAATATTGGTCGCCATGCCCACCGCGATACCGGAGGAGCCGTTGACCAGCAGGTTGGGAACCTTGGTAGGCATGACCGCCGGGATCATCTCGGTGCCGTCATAGTTCGGCACCCAGTCCACGGTCTCTTTGTCCAGATCAGCCAGCAGCTCGTGGGAGATGCGGGCCATCCGCACTTCGGTATAACGCATCGCCGCGGCGCTGTCGCCGTCGACTGAACCGAAGTTGCCCTGACCATCGACCAGCATGTAACGCATGGAGAAATCCTGCGCCATCCGGACAATGGTGTCATACACAGCGCTATCGCCGTGCGGGTGATATTTACCGATTACGTCACCGACCACACGGGCCGATTTTTTATAGGGCTTGTTCCAGTCGTTCCCCAACTCGTTCATAGCAAACAGAACGCGGCGGTGAACCGGTTTCAAGCCATCACGCACATCCGGCAGAGCTCGTCCTACGATCACGCTCATGGCGTAATCAAGATAGGAACTCTTGAGCTCTTCTTCGATGTTGACCGGCGTGATCTCTCTGGCCAGATCGCTCATAGAAAGCCTTATCCCTAATTAGTTGTTCTTTGGCTTAAACAGCGCGACATGGTAACACACTGAGCCAAATACCTTAAGCCACAAATCGGGTATCAGATCGGGCTGGTGTGACAAAGTCCGTCCGTTATAATGCCCGCCAGGACAATAGATTGCGCCCATGACTCAGATGCGGGCGCCCTGCCACAGGATCTTCGAAAAATGAACAGTGATGCCAATGTCGATCTGACAGAAATCGCCAAGTTTGAAGCCATCGCCTCCCGCTGGTGGGACATGGAAGGTGAATTCAAACCCCTGCATCAAATCAATCCGGTACGCCTTGACTGGATCACCGACAAAAGTGGCGGTCTGTTTGGCAAGCGCATTCTCGATATCGGCTGCGGTGGTGGCATTCTCTCCGAGAGCATGGCCCGCCGTGGCGCCAGGGTCACCGGCATCGACATGGGCAAGGAACCCCTCGGCGTCGCCCGCCTGCACGCCCTTGAGCAGGGTGTCGAGCTCGAGTACCGCCAGATCACTGCCGAAGCCCATGCCGCCGAAGTACCGGGCCAGTATGACGTGGTCACCTGCATGGAGATGCTGGAGCATGTGCCGGACCCCGCCTCCGTGTTGCGCGCCATCGCGACTCTGGTACGCCCAGGCGGCCGGGTGTTTGTCTCCACCATCAACCGCAACCCCAAATCCTATCTGATGATGATCATCGGGGCCGAATACCTGATGAAGATGGTGCCCAAGGGTACCCACGATCACAAAAAATTCATCACCCCGGCCGAACTGTGTCGCATGGGGGAAGCTGCTGGCCTGCTGGTGCGGGATATGAGCGGGGTGCACTATGCACCGCTCACCAACCAGTTCAAGCTCGGCAAAAATGTCGACGTCAACTATATGGTGGAGTTTGTCCGCCCGGAGCACGGCTGATGAGCGCCTCTCGCCCTCTTCCCCTGCGCGGTGTGCTGTTCGATCTGGATGGCACCCTGCTCGACACAGCCCCGGATCTGGGTGCCGCCGTCAACCACGTGCTGATAAACGAAGGCTTTGCGCCGCTCTCTGACGACATAATTCGTCAGACCACCTCCCACGGAGCGCTCGGGCTGCTGAAAGCGGGCCTCGGCGATGAACTGCTTGAAGAGCTGGGGGCCACGCGCCTGCGCAATGCCCTGCTCGACTACTACGCGGCCAATCTCTGCGTCGGTACCCGTCCCTATGAGGGAATGGTGGATCTTATCGAGTGGCTCGACGAGAAACAGCTCCCCTGGGGCATAGTCACCAACAAGCCGGGCTTTCTCACCGAGCCACTGCTGGCGGCCCTGCCACAGCTCGCCAGCTGCGGCGTCACCGTCAGTGCCGATACCCTGCCAGTACGCAAGCCCGACCCCGCCCCCATGTTCTTTGCCTGCGAGAAGCTGGGGGTCGAGGCGGCTCACTGCCTCTATGTGGGGGATCATGTGCGGGATATCGAAGCAGGCCGCAATGCCGGCATGCGCACTGCGGTCGCTGGCTGGGGCTATCTCAATGATGAGGAAGATCCCGCCCAGTGGGGCGCCGATCTGCAGTTTGATACCGTGCAGGCCCTGCACCACTGGCTGCGCTATGAGTTTACGGCCAAGGCGTAACGCGCAGCCTTACCGGCTGATATGCGATAACGGGGCGAAGAGACTCTTCGCCCTTGCATCTCTTCCTTTACGCTCCTGCGTCCTGCGCCACCATCACTCGTCTATTCATGGATAATAAAGGCAGCTTTCTGCCTGTTGGATACCCATTTGACAAGCTCGCAACCGTCACAAAACGGCCACAAACCACCGTCATCTGATGCAAAGCCCTTGCCACGCTGAGCCCGCGGCTGCGACAACTGGACAGCTTTTGACCCTTGTTGCATAAGGGATAATCAGCCGCCGTTTGCTAGTAAAAAGCCCCCCGTTTCGCAAGCAAAAAAAGTTATTTAAATTTTCCATCTTCGATCGGGAGACTTGCTTTTAGCGGAGCGGACGAATGAAAACCCGCTCACTGTGAGCGGTCACTAACTGATGGGGCAAGACTCACAATTTATCCACAGCTCGTCACTTATCCACACATTGCAATGGCGGGCTGACCTCACTATCTTGTAGCTCGAACTTAAAATAACACTACATCTTGTGATTCATCGCACAATCTCTACCCAACTCCCGCACACCGCCGGAGCCTGGGTGGCGCCATTGTGCGATGGTTTTTCGGGAATCAACTGAAGGTCATCAGCCAATGAACTTGTTTGTGACGAAGCGTAACGGACACAAAGAACCCATCGATCTGGATAAAATTCACCGCGTGCTGGACTGGGCCGCCGAAGGGCTCGACAACGTGTCGGTCTCCCAGGTAGAGCTCAAGTCCCACATCCAGTTCTATGACGGTATCCGTACCGCCGACATTCACGAAACCATCATCAAGGCGACGGCTGACCTCATCTCCGAGCAGACCCCTGACTACCAGTACATGGCCGCCCGTCTGGCCATCTTCCACCTGCGCAAGAAGGCCTACGGCCAGTTCGAACCGCCCCACCTCTACCAGCACGTGGCTCGTCTGGTCGACATGGGCAAGTACGACAAACACCTGCTGGAAGACTACACCCAGGCTGAATTCGAAGAGCTGAACGCGCACATGGATCACTGGCGCGACATGGATTTCTCCTACGCGGCGGTCAAGCAGCTGGAAGGCAAGTATCTGGTACAAAACCGCGTCACCGGCGAGATCTACGAGAGCCCGCAGTTCCTCTACATTCTGGTAGCGGCCTGCCTCTTCTCCAAGTATCCGAAGGATACCCGTCTGGACTACATCAAGCGCTTCTATGATGCGGTCTCGACCTTCAAGATCTCGCTGCCGACCCCGATCATGAGCGGCGTGCGCACCCCGACCCGTCAGTTCAGCTCCTGCGTACTGATCGAGTGCGACGACAGCCTAGACTCCATCAACGCCACCGCCAGCTCCATCGTGCGTTACGTTTCCCAGCGCGCCGGTATCGGCATCAACGCCGGTCGCATCCGCGGTCTTGGCAGCCCCATCCGTGGTGGCGAAGCGTTCCACACCGGTTGCATCCCCTTCTACAAATACTTCCAGACTGCCGTGAAGTGCTGCTCCCAGGGCGGCGTGCGCGGCGGTGCGGCCACCCTGTTCTACCCGCTGTGGCACACCGAAGTGGAAAGCCTGCTGGTGCTGAAGAACAACCGCGGCGTGGAAGAGAACCGTGTTCGTCACATGGACTACGGCGTGCAGATCAACAAGCTGATGTACCAGCGCCTCATCAAGGGCGGTGACATCACACTGTTCTCCCCGTCCGATGCGCCGGGTCTGTACGACGCCTTCTTCGCCGATCAGGACAAGTTCGAAGAGCTCTACGTCAAGTACGAGCAGGATCCGGCCATTCGCAAGAAGACCCTGAAAGCGGTAGACCTCTTCTCCTTGATGATGCAAGAGCGTGCCGGTACCGGTCGCATCTACATCCAGAACGTGGATCACTGCAACACCCACAGCCCGTTCGACCCGAGCGTGGCGCCGGTACGCCAGTCCAACCTCTGCCTCGAGATTGCGCTGCCGACCAAGCCGCTCAACAACATCGACGACGAGAACGGCGAGATCGCTCTGTGCACCCTCTCTGCCTTCAACCTGGGTGCCATCGACAAACTGGAAGATCTGGAAGAGATGGCGGATCTGGCCGTGCGCGCCCTCGATGCCCTGCTCGACTATCAGGACTACCCGATTGCCGCCGCCAAGCGTGGCAGCATGGGTCGTCGCACTCTGGGGATCGGCGTCATCAACTACGCCTACTATCTGGCTAAAAACGGTGCCCGCTACTCTGACGGCTCCGGTCTGGCGCTGACTCACCGCACTTTTGAAGCGATCCAGTACTACCTGCTGAAAGCCTCCGTGCAGCTGGCCCGCGAATTCGGCCCCTGCCCGCTGTTTGGCGAGACCACCTATGCCCAGGGCATCCTGCCGATCGACACCTACAAGAAGGATCTGGATGCGCTGTGCAACGAGCCACTGCATCTGGATTGGGAAAGCCTGCGTGAAGAGATCAAGTCCGTGGGTCTGCGCAACTCCACCCTGACCGCCCTGATGCCGAGCGAGACCTCCAGCCAGATCTCCAACGCCACCAACGGCATCGAGCCGCCGCGCGGTCTGGTGTCGGTCAAGGCCTCCAAGGACGGCATTCTCAAACAGGTGGTGCCCGAGTATGATCGCCTGAAAGATCAATACGAATTGCTCTGGAAGCAACCCAGCGTTGACGGCTACCTGCAGCTGGTCGGTATCATGCAGAAGTTTGTGGATCAGGCGATCTCCGCCAACACCAACTACGACCCTGCCCGTTTCGAAGGCAACAAGGTCCCGATGAAACAGCTGCTCAAGGACTTGCTGACCGCCTACAAATACGGCCTCAAGACCCTGTACTATCACAACACCCGTGATGGTGCAGACGATGCCCAGACCGACCTGCAAGATGACGGTTGCGCTGGCGGGGCGTGCAAAATCTAAGTCACGGCAAGAACTGATAACCGGGCGGGAGCATGAAGCTCCCGCTCTCCTGTTTTCTCTATTCACATATTCTGGTAACCATGGCCTATTCAACTTTCTGCCAAACCCAAAACGACCAGCTCAAAGAGCCGATGTTTTTTGGCCAATCGGTCAACGTAGCCCGTTATGATCAACAAAAGCACGAAGTGTTCGAGCGGCTGATCGAGAAGCAGCTCTCCTTCTTCTGGCGCCCGGAAGAGGTGGATGTCTCCCGTGATCGCATCGACTATCAGGCCCTGCCGCCGCACGAGCAGCACATCTTCATCTCCAACCTGAAGTACCAGACCCTGCTGGACTCCATTCAGGGCCGCAGCCCCAACGTGGCCCTGCTGCCGCTGGTCTCCATTCCGGAGCTGGAAACCTGGATTGAGACCTGGGCCTTCTCCGAGACCATCCACTCTCGCTCCTACACCCACATCATCCGCAATATCGTCAACACCCCCGCCCAGGTGTTCGACGACATCGTGACCAACGAGCAGATCTTGAAGCGCGCCGGCTCCATCAGCCACTTCTACGACGACCTGATCGAAGCGACCGCCCTCTACAACCTGCATGGTGAAGGGACCCACACCGTCGCTGGCCGCGAAGTGATCATCACATTGCGCGAGCTCAAGAAGAAACTTTATCTGTGCCTGATGAGCGTCAACGCGCTGGAAGCAATCCGCTTCTACGTCAGCTTCGCCTGCTCCTTTGCCTTCGCCGAGCGTGAACTGATGGAAGGCAACGCCAAGATCATCAAGATGATCGCCCGCGACGAAGCGCTGCATCTCACCGGCACCCAACACATGCTGAACCTGATGCGCACCGGCCAGGATGACCCGGAGATGGCCGAGATCGCCGCCGAGTGCGAACAAGCCTGCTTCGAGATCTTCAAGGAAGCGGCCATTCAGGAGAAAGAGTGGGCCGAGTACCTGTTCCAGGACGGCTCCATGATCGGCCTGAACAAGGACATCCTCTGCCAGTACGTGGAGTACATCACCAACCTGCGCATGAGTGCGGTCGGCCTGCAGCCAGCCTTTGCCGGCACCAAGCAGAACCCTATCCCCTGGATCAACACCTGGCTGTCATCCGACAACGTGCAGGTCGCCCCGCAAGAGGTGGAGGTAAGTTCCTATCTGGTCGGTCAGATCGACAGCGAAGTCAATGCCGATGACCTGGGTGATTTCGAGCTGTGAGTGACGCCACCAACATGCTGACCCCTGCCCCGCACGCGCCTGCCGAACAGCAAGCGGACGTGGCACCACGGGTACATACCCGGAATGGTGCCGTGCTGCACGCCCATCCTGGCGAAAGCGTGTTGGAGACCCTGGAGCGCCATGGTCATCATGTGGAATTCCAGTGTCGCAGCGGCTATTGCGGCGCCTGCCGCACTCCGCTGATGGCTGGCAAGGTGCACTACCCCAATGTGCCGCTGGCATTTGTCGCCCAGGGGGAGTGCCTCCCCTGCTGCTGCACACCGGTCGGCGCCATCCGGCTGGATATCCAGAAGAGCTGACGCAGCCACAGACTGGCAACTCGCACAAAATAGAAAGCCGCCGGAGCAATCCGGCGGCTTTTTTGTCTCTTCTGTCCCGTCCTGAATATGGTTTACACCTTTCCCCCCAATAAATGGAGAACCCGATGGGACAAGGTGTGAAACGGAC
>NZ_JAAKVR010000031.1:0-17603 GCF_049175755.1 Aeromonas sp. 600282
CACCACAATAATGGGATACCGCCAGCAAAAGCCGAAGATCGGCCTAACCAAGTGTCCGGATTTAGTTGACCACTACATCCCCGCATGATTGGCTTCAAAGCCTCGTGGGAACGGCTTATCGCAAGACACGGCTACCAACTGGTTGATGGGCGCCTGTTTCGCATCTCCGCCCTGCCGCCCGAAGAGGGTGGCCCACAAATTGATCGCCATAAAACCGCGCTGGTTCGTCATGAACTCTCGGCCCCCATGAAGATGCTGGCACGCCATGGTTATCTCAACGGCGACTATGCGCTGTTTGATTACGGTTGCGGCCGAGGGGATGACCTGCGGGAATTCGAAGCACACGGTATTGACGCGCTGGGCTGGGACCCGAACTTTCGCCCGGATGGCGAGAAGGTGGTCTCCCATCTGGTCAATCTCGGTTTTGTGATCAACGTGATTGAGGATCAAGATGAGCGAATGGAGGCACTGCTCGGCGCCTGGGAGCTGACCCAAACCCTGCTGGTCGTCTCGGCCATGCTGGCCAACGACAGCTTTATTGCCCAGTTCACCCCTTATAAAGATGGCGTCATCACCTCGCGCAACACCTTTCAGCGCTACTACAACCAAAGCGAGCTCAAGCACTACATAGACAAAACACTGGATGAAAATGCCATCGCCGTTGGGCCCGGCATCTTTTACGTGTTCAAAGACAAGCTCGAAGAGCAACGCTTTTTGGCACAGCGTCAACGCCGAAGCCACAGCTGGCAGCAGCTGACCTCGCCCACCCCCAACAATCAGGCCGCAGCAGCACTACTGATCACTCGTCATCAAACGCTGTTTGAAGCCTTCTGGCAGCGGGCGCTGACCCTTGGGCGAATCCCGGCCAATGACGAGTTTGAACAAAGCGACGAGTTAAGAGATATAGCAGGCAGTCATCGCAAAGCCATGACCCTGCTTGGCCAGCATTTTGACCTTGCCCAGTTAAAGCAGGCCGAGCTGGAGCGGCAGCAAGATTTGCTGGTCTACCTGGCGCTCAACCTGTTTGGCAAACGCCAAGCCTATACCCAGTACCCCAGCGAGCTGCAGCGGGATATCAAAGCCTTTTTCGGTGGCAACCCGCAGGCACAGCAGGCAGCCAAAACGCTGCTCTACCAGATTGCGGATATCGCCCTCATCAACCAGGCCTGCGAGCTGGCCCATCAACAGCTACCCAACAGCCTGCTCTATCCTGGCCATTCACTGCTACTGCACAAATGCTTTGTTGCGCAATTACCGCCGCTGCTGCGTGTCTACCTCGGCGCGGCCTGCCAGCTCTACGGTGACTTGACCGATATCGACGTGATCAAGCTGCACATCCGCTCCGGCAAGGTGAGCCTGATGGGGTATGACGACTTCAGCAAACCCATCCCCCATCTGGTGGAGCGGGTCAAGATCAAGATGGCCGATCAGGAGGTCAACTTCTTTGACTACATCAATGAGCAGACCCGGCCGCCACTGCTCAACAAAAGCTATCTGATGGCACCGGATGATCCGAGCTTCAAGGCACAACGAGCATTGGAGCAAAGATTGAGCAAACTGCTTGGGATGGACCTGGAAACAGAGCATCACTTGAGTCGCCAACAATATGAATCAGCTCTCAAAGAGCAAAAAAGGCGAATTTCAGGCTTTCGTATTTGTAGCGTAAAAGAGTAAAATCAGCGCCCCAAAATAACGTAAAAACTACTTATTCCTCGCTAAAACATAATCCACAGTCTTATAACAACATGTGATTACGTTAATTTTGACGTAAATCTAGACTTGAATCAGGACTAGCCAGGAGCATCATCATGAACCACTTCGACGCTGACTACTGCTACTCATTCCCCGCAGTGCGTGGGATACAAGCCGGTCGCCCCTTCTATATCGCGACCTGCCCGATGCGCATCATCCCCAAAATTTTCAACTTCGATGAGAGCGAAGTCCCCCCTGAATTGCGGGCTCAACGCACATTGAACAAATCTCGGATCCCGGAAATGGTGCGATACCTCTTGGAGAATCCCAAGGATTACGTATTCTCTGCCTTGACTGCGTCAATTGCTGTTGACGTCGAGTTTGCTGAACACCCCGGCTCCAACAACCTGGGCACTTTACGAGTGCCCATGGATGCACAGATCCTGATCAACGATGGTCAGCACCGCCGTAAAGCTATCGAAGAGGCGTTGGTAGAGCGCCCCGAACTGGGTCAGGACAACATCCCTGTCTTGTTCTTTGTCGATGAAGGGTTAACCCGAAGCCAGCAAATGTTTGCTGATCTCAACAAGTACGCGGTCAAACCCAGTCCGTCACTGTCAACGCTCTATGACCATAGAGATCAAGGCTCTGAGCTTGCTCGCCATTTGGCTACTAGCATGGAGCCCTTCGTCGGGCTTACTGAGATGGAAAAGTCGAGCATCTCCCAGCTCTCCAGCAAGCTCTTCACCTTAAGTAGCATCAAGCAGGCAACTCGGGCCCTACTGGGCAAGGGGCCTAAAGAGGGCTGCACAGATGAAGAGGCCAAGCTTGCTGCTCTCTATTGGAAAGCGGTCTACGACCAGATGCCGGATTGGCAGATGGCCAGTCGAAAAGAAGTATCGCCAGCCCAACTCCGGCAGGAGTATGTCCATGCTCACGGCGTGGGCCTGCAAGCTCTCGGTATGCTCGGCCGCTTTTTGATAAGCGAGCATCCTGATACCTGGCAAGCAGACCTTGGTAAGCTCAAGACCATTGATTGGCGCAAAACCAACCCGGAATGGATTCGCAGAACCATGTCACATGGCAAGCTAAGCAAATCCACCACAGCGCTCCAGCTTACCTGTAACGCCCTTAAAACATCACTCAACCTTCCCCTCACCCCCGAGGAGAAGGTACTTGAAGCTCAGGTTGTCTCTCAATGAACCCCTTGATTCAGGCCCATGATCTGGCCGATTACGAAGATTTCATCAATACCGAGCCCTTTGCCGGCCGCCCACTGGCCGAGTATGTAGCTGAAGTACAACGTATCTACTGCGCTGACAAACGACCCTGGGTCATTGGTTATAGCGGAGGTAAAGACTCTTCTGCTGTGCTGACGCTGGTCTATCTGGCACTGCTGGGGTTACCGCCCGAAATGCGCCACAAAGATGTCTTTGTCGTGTCATCAGACACCCTGGTCGAGACCCCTGTTGTCGTCGATTTGATCATTCGGACCATGGATCAAATCGAAAAGGGCGCCAAACGCGATGCGTTACCCATTACCTCTCACCCTGTCGTACCCAAAACCCATGAGACGTTTTGGGTAAACCTGCTCGGCAAAGGCTACCCTGCCCCGACTCGCAGCTTTCGCTGGTGTACCGAGCGAATGAAGATCAACCCGGTCAGTGACTTTATCAAAGACAAGGTCAGCCAGTTTGAAGAGGTGATCGTTGTGCTCGGCTCTCGCAGCAGCGAGAGTGCTTCCCGTGCCCAGGTCATTGCCAAGCACAAGATTGATGGAACCCGTCTTGCCCGCCATACCACGCTGGCTAATGCCTTCATCTACACCCCTATCGACACTTGGGATGTTGAGGATGTCTGGAAACTGCTGCGCGGCGCCTTCAAATACGCGCCAGATGATGTGGAGGAGTGGGAAAATCCCTGGGGCGGCAATAACCGCCCGCTCTGGACTCTTTATATGGACTCCTCAGGTCAGGGTGAGTGTCCATTGGTCATTGATGACAGCACCCCCTCTTGTGGTAATTCACGCTTTGGGTGTTGGACCTGTACCGTGGTCACCAAAGACCGAGCCATGGAGAGCCTGATCCAAAACGGCGAAGACTGGATGATCCCCCTGCTCAAGTTTCGTAATCAGCTAGCTCTGACCACAGACCCTGCGCAAAAAGATACCTACCGTAACTACAAGCGCCGCACCGGCAAGGTGAGCTACCAATATGCCAAAGAGGGTGAAGAGCTTAGCGCAGAACGCAAGCACGTCCCCGGCCCTTATTGGCTGAAATACCGCCAAGAGTGGCTTAAAGAGCTGCTCGAGATGGAACGTGACCTCAACCTGCGTGGCCACACCATTACTCTGATCACCAAGCCGGAGCTGCATGCGATTCGCCAAGAGTGGTTAACTGACCCTAACGAACCGGATTGGAATGACTCACTGCCAGCTATATATCGGGAAGTGTATGGCGAAGACCTCGACTGGCTAATCGACGATCAGTCACGCTTTAACGCCAGCGATGCTGAGCTGCTGGCACAACTAAGCCAGGGCTATGATGTCGAGCCCGAGATGGTGATGAAGCTGATAGAGCTCGAAATATCCCTTGAAGGGCTTAGCCGCCGCCAAGGCGTCTTCGCCAAAATAGGAACCATCCTGAAACAGGATTGGGGCAGCCTCGAAGCCATAGAGCAGAAACAGGCACAATTACAAAAGCGCAATGAGCGCGATCTCTATCAAGAAGAAGTGGAACAAATTGAACAGTCGCTTGCTGAATTGCAAAAGCAATTGGCACAAGCCGACGATATGGCAGCACTGTTTAGTGAGGCAGTAAAAAATGATCATTAAGAAGTTAGTCTTGCATAACTTTCGTGTATTTCGTGGTCACCACGAAATAGAGCTGACCCCACAAAAACGCGAATATGAGCGACATGATAGGCCTATCGTGCTGTTTGGTGGCCTCAACGGCGCAGGCAAAACGTCGATTTTGTCAGCCATCCGTTTAGCACTATATGGACGTCTGGCCTTTGATAACCTCATCCACAATCAGGACTATATTGACCAACTTACTGCACTGATCCATAACGGCGTCAGCGTCTCTCAGCAACCTAAAGATGCCTCGATTGAACTCGTGTTTACCTATAACCAAGGGGGCACTGAGTCTGAATTTACCGTTATTCGCAGCTGGAATCGCAATAAAAAAGATAGGCTAAAACTGCTGCAAAACGGGGTCGAGCTGGACGAGCTTAACTATGAGCAGTGCCAGGGTTTTCTCAATGAGTTAATCCCGCACGGTATTGCTGATCTCTTCTTTTTTGATGGCGAGAAGATAGCCTCATTGGCAGAAGATGAATCGGGCAAGATTCTGCAGACCGCGGTACGCCGCCTGCTGGGCCTTGACCTGATCGCCAAACTGCGCACCGACCTTGGCATCTATTTAAAGCAGCAAGGAGCCAAAGAGCTGGGTACCCAACAACAGCACAAATTAGCCGAGCTGGAGCAGAATAAAAAGCAGTTTGCCAAACAGGCCGAGCATTATCGATTTGAAGCTGACTTGGTGATGGCAAGGATTGGCCTGATTACCCAGGATATTCAGAAATATGAAGCCATGCTGGCAGCACAAGGTGGTGCATTTGCGCGGACAAAAAATCAGGAGCAGCAGAAAGTTGCTGAACTGGTAAAAGAAAAAGAACAGCTTGAAAAGAGTCTGCGCCATGAATGTGATGGCTCCCTCCCCTTTGCACTGGCCCCCAACACCATGGCCAAACTGCAGCAACAGCTGGCCAAAGAAATAGAGATAAAAAGGGCTCGCAGCTTTTCCCAAGAGCTCCATATTTTTCTCGAACAGCTTAAAGCCAATATCGGCTTTAAAGGTAAAGAGACGCTGGCCATCACAACCCAGGCGATCGAAGAGCAGCTTGACAGCTTTATGGCCAACAAGCCGCAAGGTGAAGTCCTCTTTGATATCTCGGAGCGCGAGACTCACATCGTCATCGCGACAATCAGTGAGGATTGCCAACGGGCTTGGAACAAATTTGATGCACAGCGTCGTAAATTGGCCAAGGTTGAACATCAACTGGAACAAGCCGCCAGCAATATTGAGCGAGCACCGGATGATGAGCAGCTGATGGATATCTTCCAAACCCTACGAGAGATGGACAATCAACGGCAGGAAGAGCGCCACAAATACAAGGCTCTGCTGGAACAAGCCAAGCAAGCGGTAATGAGTCAACTGGATTGCGCCCGCCAGATCCAGAAATTGCACGATAAAGCCAGAGAACAATATGGTGCTGTGAGTGCAGTGCAATATGCCAATGAGACCATCAGTTTGCTGGATGAATACAGCGATGTATTGACCCAGGCCCGGGTTAAAACGCTGGAGCAGAATTTTGAAGTGGCCTACCGAAAATTGGCTAGAAAAGAAGATCTGCAGATTAAAGCCAGGATCAATCCTCACACCTTTGATGTGGAGCTGGTAGACGAAGCTGGGATTGCTATCAATAGAAAGTCGCTCTCTGCCGGTGAGAAGCAAATTTATGCCATCGCGATCCTGGAAGCCTTGGCTAAAACATCTGGTAGACAACTGCCGGTCATTATTGATACCCCGCTGGGGCGCCTTGACTCACATCATAGAGACAAGCTGATTCATCACTACTTCCCCTATGCCAGTCATCAGGTGATATTACTGTCGACTGATACCGAAGTGGATGAACGCTATTTTGCCAGTGCTCTTGCTGATGATATCTCTCATGCCTATCAGATCCGCTTTGATGCGCTGACCAAGTCATCAAAACTGACCAAGGGCTATTTCTGGAAAGAGAGTCCTGTCCAAGTGCAAGCCAAGGAGGTTTGTTAATGCTCCCGAATCGCATGCAGCTTACCCGCCAAACGGAAGAGCAGCTTAAACGACTTAAAGCCAATACAGGGATCACGCCCAATGTGGCCGCACGTCTGGCTTTTTTCCGCTCAGTGGAAACTGATTTTCGCTACCACCCTGATCATAAAAAGCTGGATGGCAACCTGGTACTCGACAAAATCACCTGGCTGGGAGAAACACTGGTTGTTACCGAGCTCACCCTCCAGATGATTTATCCTGACCTGGATCATAAAGAGTGGATAAAAGCCTGGGCTGCTCATGTGGAAGATGGTATAGCTTCACTACGTAATCACCGTAGTCTAAGCGATTTTACCAAAGCCATATGACTGAAAAAAAACGTAAAAATCTTCCATGGACGGAAGATGAATACAGATTAGCCTTGATTGTTTATCAGGATCTTAAGCGTTGTGGAGAGAAAATTAGTGCTAGCAACCCCAAAGTTGTTGCACTTAGTCAACTACTCCAAGTACTCGATATCTATCCAAGATCAGAGAGAGGCGAAAATTTCCGGGAGCCTGATGGTGTCAGGTCCCGGATTTCATATTTTAAGCGAATGGATGATGGTGAATCATATAGTGATCGAGAAATGCAGTTTCAAGTATGGAAAAAATATTACAAGTCGGGATTATGATATTTATAGCATCCATATTTTTGGTGCTGCATTTGCGATCATCTCACCTCTTTCCACGATCCAGGCAACACTCCACATTTGTCCGCTGTTAAATTTTTCATATATTTTCTTGGTTTCTGGGAATACAGAGCCCTTATATTCGATGACTTTATCAATGAAAACTTTATTTTTTATTGATTGATTTATAGATTTATTTAACAGAGTCATATTACCAATGCAATAGATGAAGTCATTTATTTGCGTCCCTTCAGAAGGATGAAAAACCCCCTCTTTTTTCCATAATTCAGGCTGTTGTGGAATAACATGTTCTAAATGTACTTCGGAATAATTAGGGATTGACTCACCATTAGCATGCCAAATATAGAATTTTGATAGAATATATTTTGCCAGCTGGTTATCTTGAGTTTTGAATTTTTTCATCGCCTCAATAAATGCGTCATCACCGATTTTATCTTTATGAGCATAGAAGGGCATTAACACATCATTAAGTGTAGCTTCTTCTTTTTTCATCTCTCGGATAACAGAGTCAAATACCTTTTTTGCACCACCGACAGAATAATCGCCAATTGTGATCCATCTAAAGAGAAATGAAAGACTAACCCGAGTTATTTCCTCTAAAAATTCCGGTCTATTATTTATAGTGTACATAATTAATGGGTAGCAGGTAGTGTACTTCATTGTATTTATTTCACCACAGAACCCAAGATACTTTTCTTTATTATGCTTACATTCAGGAAAAGCAAGATTTTCTGCTGCATATTCTGAAAATTGACTCGCTTTCTCTAACAAATCGCCTGAAAATGAATCAACATCTATATTCTTACTATCAATATATTTGCTAATATACTTGTAGAGTTCTTTCTTAGTTGTATTTATGCCTCTTATTGCCTCCCAATACACTCGAAGAAAATCCACAGGTGATAAACGACTAGACTCAACTAGATTTATCATGTCATCCCAATTTGCAAGCAATCGATCACTCTGCTCTTCATCACCAGCAGACTTCATCAATATTTTGTTTTTAACTAAATCCGATACACTTAAATCCATCCCTTTTGAATTCAATGACTCAAATAATAAAAATGCGTCATAGTCTGTCTTCACTTCTATAGTTATGAACTTTAATTTCTTAACCATATGAACAAGCAGACTATTTAGCTTAGAGATCGCGTCATCTCCAGTAATAGTATCTTTAATTAAAGAAAAGAATGTTTTCTTTGTTTTAATCAATCGTTTATCTGATTTGTTAATTCTTAATTGCTCATCACTATGAAGAACATCATCTAAGTTTCTTACTATATGCTGAAAGCATACATTATCTTTCTTATTTAATTTTAGGAAATAATTATCAGGTTCACTCGCCTCTCTAAGTCTATTGATCGCAATAGTCGTAATTCTGTTGGCCTTTTCGAGATTTTCCTTATTTCTTGGTGTGTCTTTAAATATTTCTGGATAGCTAGGAAATGCTTTTGATATTGACACAATGACGGCAAATAAAATTGAAAAAGTAGCTAATCGTTGTTGACCATCCACTATGTCAAATAAATCATCTTTAGTATCATTTTTTTTAAGAACTATCGTTCCCATAAAATATTCAGAAGACTGATCATGAGCATTATTAAGATCAACCCAAAGAGTTTCCACCTCATTTGGAGACCAAGAATAATCTCGTTGATAATCAGGAACAACATAACTAGTCTCAAGACCAGATAGGATTTTTTCAAGATTTTTACTTTCAGGTATTATTTCCATTTTTCACACCAAATATTAATTATTAATTATTTCCCAAAACGCTCTATCCCGCATCATAGAAACCTTTTTATCTCCATCGATATAGAGACTAAAGTGTTTATCTAGCTTGCGGATGGTTTCCATTAATTGTTCTTGCTCGGTCTTATCATCTTTATTAAAGATGGCCTTGATATCGGCATTCTTGATCTCGGCAACGCGATGCACCACCCAGGTCAAAATATAAGAGCCGTAGTTGTTTTCCCCGGTTTTAAAGTGATTCAAGTCCTGGGTTGAGAGGATCACCCCCACCCCATACTCACGCCCCTCTTTCAGGATCTTGCGCAGACTGGGGAAGTCCTGCGACATGAAGTTGTCGGCCTCGTCGACCAGGATCATCTTGGTTATCTGGCGATAATCGCCGTTGACTTGCGGCTTGCCGCGTTTTTGCATCTGCGAATAGAAAAGATCCAGCGTCAGGGCTACCACCAGGTTCTGGATCTGGGGTGAGTAGCCCGCTAGCTCGATCACCGTCACACCATCGAGCAATTCATACAGGGAGCTCACCTTATCCGGCATGGTTTCAAAGATCTCGTAAGTGACCAGTGAGTCAAGCGCCGCGTAGAGAGAGTCCTCCTCCACCTTTTCCTGCTCAAGATAGAGATCCCACACCTGAGCCAAGGTGGGTGCAGGCCTTGACCAGGTGCTGGCGTCAGACCTGCTGATCCCCGACAGATCATAGGCATCGAGGATCAACTTGCGCAGCCGTAGCTGCTGCTTAGGCCCGAGGCCGAAGGCTTTGGCCAGGGTCTCGGCAAACCCGGTCGCGGTATGCACCGGCAACATCGGCATATCACCATAGAGCGAGAGCGGATTGTACGGCAAGCGATACAACCGCAGCCGCTTGCTCTGATTGGCCTCACTAAAGGCATCATCCACATAGTCAGATTTGTAATCGAAGATCAGCAGGCCGATCCGTGCGCCCTCGACGTTATTGTCTTGCTGGCGCATCAGCTGGGTGATCAGCGACTTGGTAAACTGGGTTTTGCCGGTGCCCATGGTGCCAATTATGCCGGTATTGGTATTCATAAAACGGGCGGTATTGGTGGGCTCCCAATAGAGCGGCGTTTGCCGAAGCGCCTCGTGGCCAAACAGGATACGCATGGGCTCGGTCAGCTTGCCGGTCGGCTCGTCTTCCATTGCAACAGGGGGAACCGGACCGGAGTTTTGGGTATCAGTGGTTGGTGCCACTGGCGCCATATCCACCGCCTGATTGCCCCCTTCTGTTGGCTGCGGGTGAGAGCCAGATTCAGGCCCTGCCACCTCTTCTCTGGGCCCCAGCAGATATTGTTTGTCTACATGGCACAGGGTCACCAGCTCATCAAGCGCAGGAGCGCTGCTGGCCTGAATAAGGCTACCCAGCAAGGCGTAGGGCAGTTCAACCTGCAATACGCCCCGCTCGGTCATCTGGTAGTGAGGCACAAAGAAGCTGTCGTTTTCGATATGGGCGACCACAAAGCCTTCGGGATAGTCGGGCACGCTGGCCAGGGTATATTCCCCTTTGAGCCACCACTCCCGCTCGGTCAACAACGGTGCAAGCTGCGCTGGCTGCATCACCTGATAGAGGCAAAGCTTGTCGACCTGCATCAGCACCTGGCGAATAAAGAGACCACGGTAGAGCCGTGCGGCCAGAGTGTTGGGGCCAAGTACTTCTTCCATCAGGTAACGTTTAAGCTCCAGCGCCTGTTGCCCGGCATAGGCAAAGTCAGGTCTGACACCGGTCTTGACCTCCAGAGGCAGCAGATAGAGTTGCTTGCCCTTGAAGCCGACAAAGAGCACGTCATCGGAAATGGCCCCTTTGCGATACCCATGCACCTGACGGGAGAACTCGCTGTCGCTCATCTTGAGGCCAACATTGCCGGAGACGCGGATCATCTCGGCCACGGAGAGGGGGACCCAGCAGATATCGGATTGCCGCAACAAGGCCGAGACAAACTTGTAAGCACCGATGATGCCGTTCTTTTCTTTGCGCTCCTTGTCGTTGGCCGTGAGCATCTTGAGCAGCCACTCGCCGTTGAAGGCATTGAATTCGGAGAGCAGCGTCTCCCCTTGTCCGTGACCCTCTTTTTGCAGCAAGCGTTTAAAGAGGTCTACCTGCTTGGTCACCGTGATGGCGTCATAACCGGCCGCACTGGTGTATTGATCCGAGTAGTGGATCAGCACCACATCCTGCTGACTGGTAAAGAAATCTAGAGTCACCTTGGGATCGATGATGGTGGTCCACAGTGCGCTGTCATAAGAGCGGGTCAGCAGTGCCTTGAAATCAGCACTGACCGCCAGCCCCAGGCTGGTTTCCAGATACTGGGCATTGCTCTGGCTGGCCGGTTGCCACAGGTTGCCCAACAGGCGGGCCACCCGCAGCGACTGCACCCCTTGATAGGGCACGCCACGCAAACCAAAGGCGGTGAAATAGGCCGCCCCTTTAGTTTCGGCCGCTTCCCCGGCGATCAAACCATCACACAACACACCACTCAGTGCCTCATCGGTATTGATGGGATGGCACTCTACCGGCTCCTGGTTGCGGAAGAACGCCAGATGGGCATAGGCAAACTGCTCGCGCTCATTTGGCAGGGTGAACTTGCTGTAGGTCAAACGGCTGCGGATAAGGTCGATCAACATATCGGCCTCAGCACGCAGCGCAGTGGTGTTCAAGCCAAGCCAGGCTTTCAGCTCGTCATAAGCGGCCGTTTCGGCAAAGCGGTCGAAGTCATTGAATTGCAACCGCTCATCGTAGAAGTTCACATGAATGGCGATCGCCTGCTCTTTGTGCAGCTTGAAGTGTTCGATCAAACCGAGGAAGAGCTCTGCCGCACTCGCCTGATTGATGGCATTGACGATCAGGGTGCTCTTGGCCCCGGCACTGAACAGCCGGGAATAGGCCTGGGTAAACTCGGCCAGTTTGTCGCGCACCAGACGCTTGATGTAGCTGTAGCTCTCCTGCTTTTGTGGCACTACATCGAGCCAGAAGCTGTTCTCCCGCACCGGCAGCAAATGGGCGTAACCAGAGTCATTGTCATAGACGAAAGGCAGCAAGCCAGATGCCACCAGGCGCTCGCGGGTCACCTCTGGCAATTCGGCAAAAGAGCTGACGCCATCTTCATCGCGATCGGCTTTTATCTCGGCCACCAGTTGCAGGTGATAGGCAAGTACCAAGGGGTGCAGCGGGCTAAGGCGGTGCCACTCATCCTGGCGGCACAGACCGATGCGCATCAACTGTTTGTGCTCGAGCGCCAACACCGCATTGGTCGGTATCTCGCTTAATGCCGCTTCGTAGGCATCCAGCACCCGCTGCACCAGGGCGCAATAGCTGTCACCCCAGGCCACCAGGCTCGGCAAGGTTTTATGGTGTTGCAGATAGTCAAACAGGGCGGCATAAGCGCCATGCAAATCAGGGAACCTTGCACTAATCGCCGCAAGTGGCATTGGATCGGCAGTCAGACCGATATACAAGGCCCGTTCATCAACAATCCTAGCTTCGAGGTTCAGCAGCTGCTGGCGGATCCCGGCCACACCACTTTCGCTGTTATCGAAAATGATCTTGCCTTTGGCCCGCAGATACTCGGCATTACGGTCATCTCTGAGCAGCTTGGCGAAACGGTCCCGGTCAAACAGCAGCGGAACGCAAATACTCTCATCGGCGGCCGGGCCTTCAATATTGATGGGCAAGCGACGCTCGCCATTGACCAGCTCAAACTGGATTTGTTCGCTCTGCTCGGCCAGCGCATCAAAGTTCACCCAGCCACAGGCGCTGCAGTCCACTTCGCCCTCATCGTCAACCAGATGCATGATGGCGTCTTGCTCTGGGTTGACCTTGAACTTGTTCTCTTCCAGCAGCAGGGTCAGCCACTTCTTGCCCGCATCAACTCGGAAGCAGTGCAGCAACTCATCGAAATAGAAATCCCCCTGCTCTACCACTAGACAGCGGAACTTGTACTCTTCGGAGCGGTTATCGCGTTTAAGCTCAAGGCTAAAAAAGGTGGGTTCTCCTGTGACGGGCAAGGTCACCGTCGCCCAGCAACGTTTACCACCGACACGGCTGACAGAATAAGTGACCGCATTTTTGAGCGGCCCATTGTGCATCAGTTTGAACTGGCTCTCGTCCAGATCATTACCGATGAAGGTCAAAGAGAGGTTGAGGGTTTTCTCTCCCGGCGGGAGCTGGATCAGCAGACTCAGGTCACGTTGTCCCGCCTTGCTCTGGCTTTTGGCTCTTTGTTGCAGTGAACCACTGTCAACGGCCACCTCTTCCAATAGCAACTTTTGCGCTTTGTTGGCGTCAATCTCTTTGAGGTAGGCCTCGAATTCCAGATCACGCCAGCTCTCATCCTGAAAATGCTGGCGGATAAACTTGGCGCTGAACTCTTTCAGGACACTCTCGAGCTGATCGAGATCATAATGCTCAACCGCATCTTCAATCTCGCGTCGCAGCTTACGGTTTGCTTGGAGCCGCTTGCTGATCTGGGCCTTCTTGCCACTCCAGCTCAAAATGACCGGGTCATTGAATAGCTGAAGCTCATCAAACTCCAGAACACCATCTTGATCAAGTGCACTAAACAGAGGAGCAAAACCAAATACAGTCGCCCCCTCTTCGGTGATGAGGGCCAGTTGCTCTTCAAGCAGGCAGGCTGACAGCTCCTTGTTACTGCTGCCAACATCAATCAGCGCGCCAAGCTGCTGCGAGAGACTATCCGGATGCCAGACAGCACCGGGCGCCCCCAAATCAAGCGCACTGTTGATCAGAGTATCCAGCATGCTGTTGTGGATAATGAGCAGGGCAGCTTTTTCAAATTCTGCACTGCGCCCTGCGACCAGATCACGCAAACGGGAAATGTAGTTTTCGGTAAATCCCGGAGCCTCACCATGCAACACAGGTAAAACCCGCACGCCATTGCACTCTACGTATGGCAGGTCAATGCCATCGGCCGTAGCAAGAGTATTTGTGGCAGCAAAGGTCACCAGTGACTGATAGAGCACCAGACCGTTTTCTGCACTGGGGGATTTGAACTGGTAACGAGAGCCGGGTTCAATGTCGGCACTGACCCACTCGATGAAACGTTCGGCCAGAAAATGCTCAAAGGGTCTTGCGGACATATACGGCGTCTCCACTGTCACTCATTCGTTCTACATTGCCCATGCGCTCATAGAAGCTGACCAGTTGCTGCAATGACTGGTTATCAAGATAAAAACCGCGCTGCTCGAAGCCTTTGCGCAGATCGTGCAGGCGCAGCTTGTCGGCCTTGCCGATGGTGAGATTGGTCAACAGCAACAGCTGATCCTGATTCAGCACCAGAGTGCGGCCAGCGGCCCCCCGTGCCTGAATAAAATCACTGAGCAGCTTCTCCTCCAGCTCTTTGACATATTTCTTGTTCACGCCGCCACGGGAGGTATTGGCATCACGGAATTGCTCCAGAGCCAACTCTTTGAGCTGCTCAAAGGCTTCTGCCACGCTGTTTGTGAGAGGGCGCTCAGGCCGTAACCCACGCTTCTCTCTAAAGGCCTGCAGATAGTTGTTCAAATCTTCCAGCAACTGAGTCTGGTCAGCATATTGCGTGGCATCGTGATAAACCTGCCAAAGCGGTCTTTTCTTGGCATCCCCTGGCAACTGGAGCACGTCAAGGGCGGAAAGCAGCGGGAAAACCCGCTCGCTGGCAGCAGCCAGCAGCTTGTAGCCAGAACGTTTTACCGAAGTACGTTCAGAGCTGGCCTTTTCCGAATCGAGAATAAAGTAGAGAGGCTTGCTTTGGGGCTCATGTTGCCAATCGGTCACATTCAGTGCCAGCTGAGCACAGTAAGCAAAGGCATACAGCTTGAGCGTGCCAGGCAAGGCTTGCAGCAGATACTGGGGATGCGCAGCCAAAAAGCGAATATCTTCACGAAATACGGCATTCAAAAAAGGTAGATAAGGTTGCTCATCCTCATTTTTTACCAAGCTGCCGCTTTGCAGCCTGCCTTGCAAAACGGACAACAGTTCTTGCTCGACAAAGTTGAGCTTGTCATCGAGCGCATCTTCCAGGAAGAAATCCCCCAACAGACCTGCAAACAATTTGCACAACCGCGTATCTGGTGCGCTGAGATCGGCTTGCCCACTCTTCTTCCCTTTGGCCTTGAACAACAGGAACAGCGGTGAAATATGAAAGAGTGCATCATTTGAAAAATAGGCTCGCTCAAGCACCTGCCAAAAATCAGGATCGTCGAGCTTGCCTGCAAACCGGGCTTTGCACTCCTCCTTAAACTGCTCGAATTCATAGGCCGTCACCTGCTTGCGCAAGGAAAGCCCGAGCACGACACCTGTCACGGTATCCCAGTCAAACTCATTGCCTTTGTTGCGAATGGGCCAGTAGTTGGTGAGCTTGTTTTTATCAACCGGAGCTAATCCGACAGGAATTGGATACAGAGACATGGCTATCTGGTTCCTTCTACAGTGATCATGCCGTCATCCAAACCAAGACGGTAATGCTGATCACCTTCGTAATAGTGAAGAACAGGGCTCTTTTTAGCGACAGCGCGGATTTGCTCAACCATCTCATCAAGCAACACGATGGCATTCTTGTCGTACTTGTTTGGTCGATAGCCATTGTTGAGCTTGCAGATCAGCTCAAACAGATTGAGGTTGATTGCCATTGGTGCCAAGGGCTGATCATCAACCTTCAGATAGGCGCTGAAATGATCGTGTTTCTCGACATGCTGACGCTGAATTGCGCTGTAATCAGCTTTCAGCTCGACAGGTGCCGCGACATGACACTGGCCAAATTGACCAAGAGAAAGCTCTCGCTTTGACAACTCAGGGGCATTGCGGTTGGCATACACAAAAATGGCCGGGATCAGCGCTTTCACATAGAAATTGCGCAAGGCCAGCTGGCTTCCACCCTCCCCAAGATACTGACTATGCTGCAGCCAGACAGTGGCATAGTGTTCAAGTACCTGCTCTTCAAAATCGACTTTGAATTGGTGATGGTAGTTATTGCCAAGGTCACAGTCCTTAAGCAGATAAAAAAGGCGCAGAAGGGATGCGGCTTGACCCGCTTTATCACGAGGCTCGTTGAATATGAGCCCCAGTTTTGCCAGCTCGTTCATAAAGGCATCCAGCGCCTCATCCGGTAGATTCAGCTCATAACGCAGCACAAACTGGTCTACCGCTTGGGTATGAATCAAGGCAGGATCAAAGTCAGCAAGACGCAGGCTTAGCTCGCTGTCTTTAGCCAGAAACAGGTTGTCAAAGAGGTAATGCTCCCCGGCCAGAAGCTGATGGAGCAGATCCAGCAAGGCGCGAGTCGTAATGAATTGATCCTTGATCAAACGGGTTTTGAACAGCGTGGTAATGATAATCTCTTGCACGTGCTCATTGGCCAACAGCCTGAAATTGGCGATGAGGCGCATGTCGCGTTGGCGTTGCTCATCTGCAAGGGCAATAGCATGAAACAGATTGTCATCGGTTGGCTGAGTTAACCGCTTGAGCAGTTGACGCATAAAGCTTGAATAGCTGCCAGCGTCATCATTAAAACGAAATTTTGGATAGGACTCGAAATCCAGAAAGTGATATGCCCCTTGCGTTCTCTCGCCACTATCCAAAAAACGCTCGATCACGCCACGCAACTCACTGTGCCGCTCAGCCCCTTCTTTGGCAAAGTTGGCCAGCATACCGATATTGATACCAACCACCAGGGGTTGAGCCCCGTCTCCTGCACGATCAAAGAGTTCGTTTAGCGCATCGATTGCTGATTGATGAGGCGAAAAGCTATGGGTTGCATCCAGATGGAAGGTATATCTGTTTTTATATTGGTCATAGCTACGTGACAATATTTCAGATTTGCCATCACCACTACTGCCGCATAAAAACACACATTCACCAGGCAGCAATGCACGGAGACACTTCTCAAAGTCATGCTCGATTTCGGGTGTAACGTAGAGATAATCCTTGAGGTCATCAAACAGATCTCTCTGACGTTGTGTTGTCGTCTTGACCGAGAAGGAAGAAGATTTAGCCAAAACCCCGAGGGCCTTGCGAAGGGAGATTGTGCTCACGGTATAACCCTATCATTTCATATCTGACAGATACTAACTGATTGAATCATTGGGAGACTACAAGAAAGGATGAGTCTTTGTATGAATCCTTGACGTTCGTCAAATCTGAACTCACATTTGTTTTTATCTTATACAGGCACATAGTCCACTTATTCAGCTATTAGTCTAAATTTCCCTCAGCACAAATAGCATTACTCTTGAGATTTTCTTGCCGTTTTTTCCCAAATCAACCTGTATGTCATTACCTCCTCTCTACCCCAGATGAACGCTACACTTGGTGCTTTCTAGCAGGCTGTAGTGGTCAACTAAATCCGGACACTTGGTTAGTGTCCCGTCCTGAATATGGTTTACACCTTTCCCCCCCAATAAATGGAGAACCCGATGGGACAAGGTGTGAAACGGACACAGCGCGATTACTCACTGACTTTTAAACTGGCACTGGTCGAGCAGATTGAAAAAGGCGAGCTCAGTTGCCAGCAAGCACAAGCCCGATATGGCATTCAGGGCAATTCGACCATTCTGGTATGGTTACGTAAACATGGTCGGCAAGATTGGAGCCAGGGGGCTTCTGTGCGCGCCGGCAGGAGCATCACCATGCCTGACCCCGA
>NZ_JAAKVR010000032.1:0-15549 GCF_049175755.1 Aeromonas sp. 600282
CGCCCGTAGCTCAGCTGGATAGAGTACCTGGCTACGAACCAGGTGGTCAGAGGTTCGAATCCTCTCGGGCGCACCATACAGACAGCCTCGACTTCGGTCGGGGCTGTTTTTTTATGGGCGATATTTAGCTTTTGGTGCGGATCCCCGTGCGCTGTTGCGGGTGGAACGCCCGTTTACCTGGCTGTTCTTGTCCTCATTTCTTCCCCTTCTGTTATTGCGCCGCGCTCTTCTTTACAGCGCAAACCCTTGCCACCCTTTGCCTCATCTATAGACGCCCTGTATGCCTGCTGTTGCAACGGCAGATGCCGCGCAGCTCATCACTCAGGATTCGCTCATCAACATCCTGCAAGGCCTGCGGAAGCGTTCTGCAGGCAATAAAAAAGGATGCCGCAGCATCCTTTTGTGTCGAGATATTTACTCAGCTTTTCAGCCATTTGCGAATGCGGTTGGCATCGCCGATGGGGGTGCGTTTGCCCACCGAGTTGAGTAGCACGATGGCTAGCTCGCGGCTGTCCGGTTTGGCGCGCATCACCAGACAGCGTCCTGCCTCGTCAGTGAAGCCGGTCTTGGAGAGGCGCACGTCCCAATCCGGGTTTTTCACCAGCGGGTTGGTGTTGTTGAACATCAGGCTATAGGCGGGGGCGCTGAAGCGCATCTCCCGGTTCTCATCCTGAGTGAACTGACGGATCAGCGGCTGACGATAGGCGGCGGCAGCCAGCTTGCCCAGATCCTGGGCGGTGGAGACGTTGCGGGTGGAGAGGCCGGTGGAGTCGTAGAAGTGGGTATTACGCATTCCCAATTGTCTGGCCTTATTGTTCATGGCCCGCACGAAGGCGCTGCGACCGCCAGGATAGTGACGCGCCAGTGCCGAGGCCATCCGGTTTTCGGAGGACATCAATGCCAGATGCAGGGCGTCGCGGCGGGTCACCTTGGTGCCCATTCGGATGCGGGAGTGGGTGTGTTTGACCCGATCCAGATCGTTCTTGTCGACCGTGATGATCTGGTTGAGATTCTGCTTGGCATCCAGCACCACTAGCGCTGTCATCAGCTTGGTGAGGGAGGCGATGGGACGCACCTTGGTGGCATTCTTCTGGTAGAGCGTCTTGCCCGTTTTTACATCCACGACCAGGGCGCTGCTCGAGCGTACTTCCAGTTTGGCAGGGTTGGGGGCCGCGCTGACCGCAGGCAATCCCAGTATTCCCATCAACCCGACAACCAGCGCTGCTGCGCGAATCCGACACCACATACAACCGACTCCGTTCCCATCCAAAAAAAGGCGCTAGATTCACTCATTTTTACCCCGGCTTTACAAGGGCCGAGCGGGACTATTTCTGTTATTTGCGCAAAATTGGCGATCAAAAAAGCCCTCTGGTGAGGGCTTTCGGGTCGGGCGTTGGGCGAGGGGTCAATCCCGCGGCTGCGCAGCCCTGCGTTTGCTGATCCAGCGCCAGACCAGCGCCACCATGCCACCCAGCAGCAGGGCCACCGGCAGATAGATGATGATGTTGAAGAACTGGGTCTGGTATTCGGCGGCCAGCTTGGTGTGGCTCAGGTAGTAGCCAAACCCGACCAGCGGGCAGATCCACATGATGGAGCTGATCAGATTGACGATGAGAAAGCGCCCCTGCGGCAGCTCGGTGGCACCCACGATATAGGGGTAGGCGGTGCGCACGAAGGCGATATAGCGCGCGGTGATCAGGGTGATGATCCCGTACTTGTCCAGCAGGTGGTAGACCTTCTGCTGGTGTCGCTCTTCCACATGGGACATCAGCCGATGGTAGAGCTGGGTGTGGCCGAGAAAGCGCCCCTGCATGTAACCGAACCAGGTGCCGACAAAGGTAGCCATGATCAACAGCGGGATCACCCCGAGAGACAACACATCCTGATAGATGAGTACGCCGGTGAGGATCAGCAGGCTGTCGCCAGGCAGAAAGGCGGTAGGGATGAATCCGTTTTCCAGTACCAGAAACGTCAGAATCACACCACAGATCATGAAGGCCATCTTGGGATCGGAAAGTGTGTTCAGATCGTGGTTCATAAAGGCGTGAGCCAGTTGGTAAAACTGCTCCATACTTGCAAACTCCGCAGGTTAGCTGGGTTGATCGGTCAAGGGCATGGCGAGCACCTTGTCGATGCGCAGGCCATCCATGTCAACAATTTCCAGTTGCCACTGTTCCAGTGTCACCAGGTCTCCAGTTTGTGGAACACGACCAAGGAGCAGCATGATAAGCCCTCCGAGGGTGTGATAGTGATGTTTTTCTTCTTCGGGCAGACGAACCAGCTCCAGACAGTCCTTCAACTCCGGCAGCGGGATCAGGCCATCGAGCAGCCAGCTGCCGTCGGCGCGCCGGAATGCCCAGTTGTCCTCGCCATCCTCCTGCTGGAAATCCCCCGCCAGCGCCTCCAGCAGATCCTGCTGGGTGACCAGTCCCTGCAACTCGCCATATTCGTCCACCACCAGCGCCATCTGTTCGCTGTGGGTGCGGAAGTGGTTGAGCAGCTCGACGCCGTTGAGGGTCTCGGGCAGCAGGCTGCCCTCCTGGGTCAGGGCAGCCAGATCGATGGGCTCCCCCTTGATATAGGCGTGCAGCACCTTGCTGACATTGATGATACCCACCAATTCTGACAGGTTGCCGTCGCAGACCGGAAAATAGCTGTGGCGATACTCCACCAGCCGCTGCAGGTTAGTCTCCAGCGGCAGAGCCAGATCCAGATAGCGGATATCGCTGCGCGGCACCATCAGGGAGGAGAGGCTGCGCTCGTCGAGACGGAAGACGTTACGCAGCATTGTGTGCTCATGATCCTCGATCACCCCGGCTTCCGATCCTTCCACCAGCATGGCGTGGATCTCCTCCTCGGTGACGTTGGCGCTGCCGTTCTGGTTGACCCGCAGCAGCCGCAGGCTGGCATTAGTAGAGGCCGACAGCAGCCAGACGAAGGGGCGGGTCAGGGTGGCGAGCCAGTGCATGGGGCGGGCCACCAGACAGGCGATGCGCTCGGCATTGAGCTGGCCAAGCCGTTTGGGCACCAGCTCCCCCACCACGATGGAGAGGTAAGTAACCACCACCACCACGATGATGGTAGCGATAAGTCCACTGCTCTTGGCGGGGAGCCCCCACTCCTGCAACCAGAGGGAGAAGGGCTGGGCCAGCAGGGATTCGCCGTAGATACCGTTGAGCAGACCTATGCTGGTAATGCCGATTTGGACGGCAGAGAGAAAATGGGTCGGGTCTTCGCCCAGTTTGAGGGCAATGGCGGCGGAGCGGTTGCCTTCAGAGGCAAGCTTGCCGAGGCGAGCCTTGCGTGCGGTGACGATGGCGATTTCTGACATGGCGAAGACGCCATTAAGCAAAATCAATCCCAGCAGGATCAATATTTCCATACAGCAACAGCACTCCTTGAGTGGATAAGATCGCTGGCAGTGTAATGAATTTGGCGGCGATGCGCTTGTGAAAGCGGGTGATCCGGCTCGCTAATTTGATGACAGCGCTCTGGGATGGCTGAAAAAGATGGCCGGAAAAGGGAAGGATGACCCCGCCAAACGGCGTAATGGGCGAGGCAGCATTGCAGGAGGGAAAAGGGCGGGAAGTCCCGCCCTTGCTTGTCATGGTTCAGACAACCGTTATCAGAACTGTTGGAACCAGCGCTGGATCTGGGCCGGATCCTTGCTCTGGGTCAGGGAGAGCATCAGCAGCACCCGCGCTTTCTGCGGGTTGAGAGTGCCGGATGCCACGAAGCCGTACTTGGCATCATCGATCTCGGCATCCAGGGTGGTGGCGCCGGTCGGTACGCGGGCGGAGCGCACTACCCGGATGCCGTCTTTGCTCGCCTTGGCCAAGGTATCGAACAGGGTGTGGTAGAGGTTGCCGTTACCCACCCCAGCGCTGACGATGCCGTCGAACTTGGCATCCACCATCGCCTTGGCCGGCAAGTCGGTGGCGTTGGCGTAGCTGTAGACGATGCCCACTTGCGGCAGCTTGTCGAGCTTGCTCACGTCAAACGGCGTCTTGCTGGTGTGCAGACGGGCCGGAGTGCGCTGATAGTCGATCTTGCCGTTGTGGATGTAACCGAGCGGGCCGAAGTTGGGGGAGGCGAAGGTCTGCACCCCGGTGGTGTTGGTCTTGGTGACGTCGCGGGCATCGAGCACGGTGTCGTTCATCGCTACCATCACGCCACGGCCCTTGGAGGCGGGGTCGGAGGCGGTCACCACGGCGTTGTAGAGGTTGAGCGGGCCATCGGCACTCATGGCGGTGGAGGGACGCATGGCGCCAACCAGTACCACCGGCTTGTCGCTCTTGACGGTCAGATTGAGGAAGTAGGCGGTCTCTTCCATGGTGTCGGTGCCGTGGGTAATGACGATGCCATCCACGTCATCCTTGGCCAGCAGCTCGTTGACCCGCTTGGCCAGCTTGAGCCACACCTCGTCGTTCATGTCCTGGGAGCCGATCTTGACCACCTGCTCACCCTGCACATCGGCCACGTTCTTCATCTCGGGCACGGCGGCGATCAGGGTTTCGATGGCCACCTTGCCAGCCTCGTAGTTGGACTGGGTAGCCGACTGGCCTGCCCCGGCAATGGTGCCGCCGGTTGCCAGAATATGGACGTTGGGCAGGGCCATGGCCATGGGGGAGAGGGTCAGGCCGACGACGGCGGCGAGCAGGGTCTTGCGGATCGGTAGGGTCATGCTGCAAATCCTTATGGTTGGAATAATCGCAGCAAGTTTGCCCGTTTAATAAACCCGGTCTGTGATAAAACTCACCAAAAGACAGGTGAGTACAGATTTTTAACCTGTTTTATACCTCTATGGAGATAATTTAACTCGCAGAGAAACCCTTGGCTTCGATCAGGGCGATCAGCTCGGCCTTGCTCAACTCGCTCTCGATGAAGGCCTTGCCGCTGGCGAAATCGACGGTTGCGGTGGTGACAGCAGGCTGGGTCAGCAGCGCTTTTTGCAGACTGGCGGCGCAGCCACCGCAGGACATGCCGGACACGGTGAGTTCGATGGTCATGGGATATCTCCTCTGTTGATGAGCGCCAGCCTAAAGCTGCCGCCTCCGGCAAGGTCAAGCAGTCAGTACATCAACCCTAGGTAGTTCATCAGAGTTGCCCCGAGGCTGGTAGTGACCAGCGAACCGAGGGTGGTGGTGGCGATGATGTTTGCGGCCAGCACGCTGTCGCCCCCCATGGCACGGGTCATCACATAGCTGGCGGCGGCAGTCGGGGTGGCGCTGATGAGAAACAGAATACCCAGCTCCAGATGGCTGAAGCCGAGCAGGGCCGCCCCAAGAGTGAACGCAGCCGGAATGAGACAGAGCCGCATGATGCTGGCCCAGCCCGCAATGGCTGCACCACCACGCAGAGCATCCAGGCTGAGGGAGGCGCCGGTGCAGAGCAGCGCCAGCGGCAACGTCATGTTGGCGAAGTAGCTGCCGGTGGTGAGCAGCAGTTGCGGCATCTTGATACCGAACAGGGTAAAGGGCAGCGCCGCCACAATGGCGATGATCAGGGGATTCTTGATGATGCCGAGCAGAATGGGGCGGATACCGGTGGCGCCGCCGAGACTGCGGGTGAGGGTGATCACTGCGAGAATGTTGTAGAGCACGGTCACCGCGCCGACATAGAAGGCCGCCGCCCCCAACCCCTCGTGGCCGTAGGCGTTCTGCACATAGGCGAGCCCGATAATGGCGCTGTTGCCGCGAAAGCTACCTTGCACGAAGATCCCGCGCAGTCGCTGCTCCCCGATAAAACGTCCGGCCAGCAGTTCCAGCACCAGATAGCTGATAACGGTGGCGAGCAGGCCATAGCCGATAAACCAGAGGCTCGGCATGGTGGCGAAGTTGGTACCCAGAATACTGAGAAAGAGCAGGGCGGGCAGGGTGACCTGAAATACCAGTCGCGAGGCGGATTCGGTAAAGGGATCCGGCAGCAGCCCCAGCCGCTTGAGCAAGATGCCGAGCAGCAGCACCACGCAGATGGGGCCTGTGATGGAGAGGGAGAAGAGCATACTGGCCAGCAGATCCATGATGGGCATCCTGTGCTGTGCCCACACACCCTGACGGCGGGGCAAAAAGGGCATTCTAACGCCATGGGCTTGTATTCACAGGGGTTAATCACAACAATGTGGGCAATTCCACCGCCTAGCCTCCTGTGAGCCAATTCATGGACAAGAAACTGACCATCCTCGATATCGCCAGACTGAGTGGCGTCGGCAAGTCGACCGTCTCCCGGGTGCTCAATCAGGATCCCAAGGTGAAGCAGGAGACCCGCGAGCGGGTGGAGCAGATCATCGCTGAACATGGCTTCGTGCCGAGCAAATCGGCGCGGGCCATGCGCAGCCAGAGCCAGCAGGTGGTGGGGATCATCGTCTCGCGGCTCGACTCCAGCTCGGAGAATCAGGCGGTGCGCGGCATGCTGGAGACCCTCTATCAGCGCGGCTACGATGCTGTGCTGATGGAGAGCAAGTTCTCCCCCGCCAAGGTACAGGAGCATCTGGCGGTGCTGGAGCGGCGCGGGGTGGATGGCATTATCCTGTTCGCCTTCAATGACTTGGACTATGCCGCCATGGCGCCGCTGAAAGAGAAGCTGGTGCTGGTCGCCCGTGAATATCCCGGTTTCTCCTCGGTCTGTTTTGACGACGCCGGTGCGGTGCGCACCATGCTGGCGCAGCTGGCAAGCCGTGGCGCCCGCGATATCGCCTATCTGGGGGTGGATGCCTCGGATCTCACCACAGGCCAGCGCCGCCTAGACGCCTATCTCGCTTACTGCGCAGAGCAGGGGTTGCGCCCGCGCAGCGCCCTCGGCGATCTCAGCCTGCAGAGCGGCTACCGGCTGGCGGCCGAGCTGCTTACCCCCTCCACCCAGGCGCTGGTCTGCGCCAGCGACACCCTCGCCATTGGTGCGGCAAAATACCTGCAAGAACAAGGGCGTAGTGAGGTGCTGGTGACCGGTCTTGGCAACAACCCCATGCTCAGTTTCCTCTTCCCCAACGCCCTCAGTCTCGATCTTGGTTACAAAGGGGCGGGGGAGCAGGCGGCGCGTCAGCTGCTCGGCCAGATTGAGCAGGATCAGCCTCCGCTGGTGACTATCGCCCCCTGCCGAACCCTGTGAGCCCCATCACTTCCGACTGAACAAAAAGTGTGCTTTTTGTGACGCTGGCCACGAATTGGGAACGTTCCCATTTCGATCTGGCCAGATTGTCGGCATGCTAAATGGGAACGATACCAAAAACGCTCCGGCCGACAGACTGGCTCAAAAGGGCGATACAGACCACTATTCAATGGCGTCACAGAGGGAAGACCCATGTCCAAGATCAACGCACAACATCTGGCCACGCTCATCGACAAGATCGGTGGCAAGGAGAACATCGCAACCGTCAGCCACTGCCTGACCCGGTTGCGCTTCGTCCTCAACGATCCGGCCAAGGCCGACAGCAAGGCCATCGAAACCATACCGGCGGTGAAGGGAAGCTTCACCCAAGGTGGCCAGTTCCAGGTGGTCATCGGCAACGAGGTGGAGCAGTGGTACAAGGCGCTGACCGAAGAGATCGGCGTCAGCGGCGGCAGCAAGGAGGCCGCCAAGCAGGCCGCGCGCCAGAACATGAACCCGCTGGAGCGGGGCATCTCCCACCTGGCGGAGATCTTCGTGCCCCTGCTGCCGGCCATCATCACCGGCGGTCTGATCCTGGGCTTTCGCAACGTCATCGGCGACATCAAGATGTTCGACGATGGCACCCACACCCTCACCGAGATCAGCCAGTTCTGGGCTCAGGTGCACGCCTTCCTCTGGCTGCTGGGCGAGGCTATTTTCCACTTCCTGCCGGTGGGTGTCTGCTGGTCGGCGGTCAAGAAGATGGGCGGCTCCGAGATCCTGGGTATCGTGCTCGGTATCACCCTGGTGTCGCCCCAGCTGATGAACGCCTACGGCATCGGCCAGCAGACTCCCGAGGTGTGGGACTTTGGTCTGTTCGTCATCCAGAAGGTGGGTTATCAGGCGCAGGTCATCCCGGCCCTGCTGGCGGGTGTCTTCCTCGCCTGGGTGGAGACCAATCTGAAGCGGATCATCCCGGCCTACCTCTACCTGGTCATAGTCCCCTTCATCTCCCTGCTGCTGGCGGTGATCGTGGCCCACGCCTTTATCGGTCCGTTCGGTCGCTGGCTGGGTGACGGCGTCGGCTTTGCCGCCAAGGCCGCCATGACCGGCTCCTTTGCCCCCATTGGTGCCGCCCTGTTCGGCTTCCTCTACGCGCCCCTGGTCATCACCGGTATCCACCACACCACCAACGCGGTGGATCTGCAGCTGATGCAGAGCATGGGTGGCACCCCGATCTGGCCGCTGATCGCCCTCTCCAATATCGCCCAGGCGTCTGCGGTGGTTGGCATCATCCTGATCAGCCGCAAGGAGAACGAGCGGGAGATCTCGGTACCTGCCGCCATCTCCGCCTATCTGGGGGTGACCGAGCCGGCCATGTACGGTATCAACCTCAAGTACAAGTTCCCCATGCTGTGCGCCATGGTGGGTTCCAGCCTTGCGGCCCTCATCTGCGGCTTCGCCGGAGTGATGGCCAACGGCATCGGGGTAGGGGGCCTGCCGGGCATCCTCTCCATCCAGCCGCAATACTGGGCCGTCTATGCCGTCGCCATGCTGGTGGCCATCGTTGTTCCTATCGTGCTGACTCTGCTGGTTTACCAGCGCCAGCAGGCGGCCGGCAAGCTGGCTCAGGCCAGCGCCTGACTCCACGCATCAGGGCGACCCGCAGGGGTCGCCCTCTCCCCTTTTCATTCGAGAGAAGAGCAAGACCCATGAGCCAAACACCCTGGTGGCAGAGCGCCGTGATTTACCAGATCTACCCCAAGAGCTTTCAGGACAGTGGCGCGCGCGGCACTGGTGATCTCAAGGGGATCATGGCCCGCCTCGACTATCTCAAGACCCTCGGCGTCGACGCCCTCTGGCTGACTCCGGTGTACGTCTCGCCGCAGGTGGACAACGGCTACGACATCGCCGACTACCTGAATATTGATCCCGCCTACGGCACCATGGCCGATTTCGAGGCGCTCTTGGCCGCCGCCCACGCGCGCGACATTCGGATCGTGATGGACATCGTCGTCAACCACACCTCCACCGAGCACGCCTGGTTCAAGTCGGCGCTGGGGGACAAGAACAGCCCCTACCGCGACTACTACATCTGGAAAGACCCGGTGGAGGGTGGTGTGCCCAACAACTGGCAATCCAAGTTTGGCGGCAGCGCCTGGGAGCTGGATAAGGCCACCGGCCAGTACTACCTGCATCTGTTTGCCCGCGAGCAGGCGGATCTCAACTGGGAGAACCCGGCGGTGCGCGCCGAGGTCAAAAACATCATCCACTTCTGGGCGAATAAGGGGGTGGACGGTTTCCGCCTCGACGTCATCAACCTCATCTCCAAGGATCAGCGCTTCCCGAGCGACGACAGTGGCGATGGCCGCCGCTTCTACACCGACGGGCCGCGCATCCACGAATTTTTGCAGGATGTGAGCCGCGACGTGTTCGCCCCGGTGGGCGCCATGACGGTGGGGGAGATGTCCTCCACCAGCCTGGAGCACTGCCAGCGCTATGGCGCGCTGGATGGCTCCGAGCTCTCCATGGTGTTCAACTTCCACCACCTCAAGGTGGACTACCCCAATGGCGACAAGTGGACCAAGGCGCCGTTCGATTTCCTCGAACTCAAGCGCATCTTCAACCACTGGCAGAGCGGCATGCACGGCAAGGGGTGGTCGGCGCTGTTCTGGTGCAACCACGATCAGCCGCGCATCGTCTCCCGCTTCGGCGATGAGGGCGATCATCGGGTCGTGGCCGCCAAGATGCTGGCCAGCACGCTGCACGGCCTGCAAGGCACCCCCTACATCTATCAGGGGGAGGAGATCGGCATGACCAACCCCGGCTATCAGTGCATTGATGACTATCAGGATGTGGAGAGCCGCAACATCTTCGCCATCAAGCAGGCCGAAGGGATGAGCGAGGCCGAGATCCTGGCCATTCTCGGTGCCAAGTCCCGCGACAACTCGCGCACTCCCATGCAGTGGAGCGCCGCCCCCAACGCCGGTTTCACCAGCGGGATACCCTGGCTCAAGCCTGCCGCCAACTATCCCGAGATCAATGCCGAGGCTGCGCTGGCCGACCATAACTCGGTGTTCTGGCACTATCGGGATCTTATCGCCCTTCGCAAGGCTCACCCCATCTTCACTCAGGGGGATTATCAGGAGCTGCTGACCGGGCACCCGCAGATCTGGGCCTATGCCCGCCGCGCTAACGGTCAGACCCTGCTGGTGGTGAGCAACTTCTACGGCGAGCCGGTTGAGTTTGCCTTGCCTGCCGAGCTGCAAAGCGGGCAAGGTCGGCTGCTGCTCGGCAACTACCCGGATAGCCCGGCCCGACCGCAATCGGGTATGCTGCGCCCTTATGAATCCCTGATCTGGCTGATGGAGTAGGTAATGGAGAAGGTGGTGCGCGGTACCGAGTGGCAGAAGATGGTGGCGGGGGAGCCTTATGATGCGGCTGACCCTGAGCTCAAAGCGGCACGTGAGCGCTGCCGAAGGCTTTATCACACCTTCAACACCAGCTGGCAGGAGAAACCGGCGCGGGATGCTTTGCTTCACGAGCTGCTCGGTAGCCGCGGCCAGGAGTGTGCCATCAATCCGCCGTTCTTTTGCGACTATGGCGCCAATATCTTCGTCGGCGAGAACTTCTACGCCAACGTGGGCTGCACCATCCTCGACGTCTGCGAGGTGCACATCGGCGACAACGTGCTGCTGGCGCCCGGGGTGCAGATCTACACCGCCGCTCACCCGGTGGCGGTGGCGCCACGCATTAAGGGGGTGGAATTTGGCAAGCCGGTGCGGATCGGTCACAACGTCTGGATTGGCGGCAGCGTCGTCATCTGCCCCGGCGTCACCATCGGTGACAACAGCGTCATCGGTGCCGGTTCGGTGGTGACCAAAAATGTGCCCGCCAACGTGGTGGCGGCTGGCAACCCTTGCAAGGTGCTTCGGGCGATGACGGCACAGGAGCTTGAAGGCGTCATCCAGCGGTGAACAGGGACCATGAATGCTATTGCTATCTGATTGATAGAAAAGCAACTGTCAGATTGTTTTGCATTCAGTGCTTATGTTCGGGGCCGCTTGGTCGATACTGTTGAGTGCAGGAGGAACCCTATGGATATATCAAGTTCTGCAAATGCGTCGTTTGGTTCTGCTCTGATGACGGCCAGTCTGGCCAAGAAACAGCAGACCCAAGAGGGCGAAGCTGCGCTGAAGCTGCTGCAAAACGCAGCGCAATCAGCGCCGGTTGCACCGACATCGGCCAGCGCTTCTCTGGGAAGCAAGATCGATATTCGCGTCTGACCCTAATGAAAAAGCCCCCATCTCGCGATGGGGGCTTTTTTATCTCTGCGATTTGCGGGATCAGACCGGGAAAGGGGCTGGTGCCTCGAAGGTCATCCGCTCGCCACTGCGGGGGTGACTGATGGTCAGCATGGCCGCATGCAGGTAGAGATGGGGCGCCGCCGCCAGCGCATCGGGATGGGCATAGAGGTTGTCACCCAGGATCGGATGCCCCAGCTCCAGCATATGGACGCGCAACTGGTGTGAGCGACCTGTGATGGGGGTCAGCTTGATCAGGCTGTTGCCGTTCTCCACCTTCAGTTTCTGCCACAGAGTCAGAGCGTTACGCCCCTCCTCGTGATCCACCTTCTGCTTCGGGCGGTTGGGCCAGTCGACGCAGAGCGGCAGGTCAACCTGCCCTGACTCTGCTTCCGGCTCGCCCCACACCCAGGCGAGGTAGTGCTTCTCGGTCTCCCGCTCGCGAAATTGTCGGCTCAGTTCCCGATGAGAGTTGGGATTGAGGGGAATGACAATGACGCCAGTGGTGGACATGTCGAGGCGATGAGCTGCCGCCGCCTTGGGGTGTTGCTGTTTCACCCGATGCAGGACGCTGTCTTCATTCTCGGGGCCGCGCCCGGGGACGCTTAGCAGGCCAGTGGGCTTGTTGACCACCATGATGTCCTTGTCCTTGAACAGGATATCGAGCCAGGGTTCCAGAGGCGGTGAGTATTCAAACATAAATGTCTCGCATCAGAAGGTGGGGGCAAGCCCCCATCAGTTATGGGTAACCACGACAAAGCGGCCTTGGGTATCCAGTTTGAGCTGGGTCTGGCCGCTGTCGGTCGGTACCTTGTCAGTTATGGGTGACCACGATAAAGCGGATTGCATCCAGCTTGAGTTGGGTCTGATCGATCAGGTGGTGCAATTCTGCCTGCAGATTGCGCAGATAATCCAGTTCGCTGTCTCGCACGTTCGGGTTGACCGCCTTGAGCGCTTCCAGACGATCGAGATCCTGCTGCAGGGTCTGCGCCATCTGGGCACGGGCCTTGTCGACAATCCCGGCTTTCAGCTCTTCGGCAATGGCCTGGCCCTTGCCAATCAGACCGTGGATCACCGGTTGGGACGCGGTGACCAGTTTGCTGCCGAGGTGGCGATTGACCGGCGTCAGCTGGCGGTTGAAGGCATCGAACGCCACTTTCTCACCCAGATTCTGGCCGTTCTTGTCCATCAGCAGACGGATCGGCGTCGGCGGCATGAAGCGGTAGAGCTGGGGATGGGCCGCAGACTCGGCAACGAAGATCAGCTCAAGCAGGATGGAGCCGATGGGCAGCGCCTTGTTCTTGAGCAGTGCGACCGAGGTGGCACCGATCTCGGAGCCCAGGATCAGGTCGATACCGCCGCGCATCATGGGGTGATCCCAGGAGAGCAGCGCCATGTCATCCCGCGACAGGGCTGTGTTGCGATCGAAGGTGATGGTCATGCCGTCTTGCGGCAGGCCCGGGAAGCTGGAGACCAGCATGTGATCCCCGGGGGTCAGCACCAGCGCGTTCTCGCCACGGTCATCCTGATTGACGCCGATCTCGTCGAACATCTTGAGGGCGAAGGAGATCATGCCGGTGTCGTCATCTTCGGCGGCCAGCTTGTCGACCAGCTGCTGGGCGGCTGCGCCACCGCTGGAGTGGATCTCCAGCAGGCGATCGCGGCCCTGCTCCAGCCGTGCCTTGAGCGGCTCGTGCAGTTCGCGGGTCTTGACCAGCAGGGCCTCGAGGGCCGCCTGATCGCCGGTGTTGGCGGCCAGCAGCTCGAACAGCTCTTCACGTACCGCTTCGAATACCGGGCGGGCAGTCGGGCAGGTCTGCTCGAACGCGTCCAGACCATCGTGATACCAGAGCTGCAGGGCGCGCTGGGCAGTCCCTTCCAGATAGGGAACGTGGATCTCGACGGTATTCTGCTGACCGATACGATCCAGTCGGCCGATACGTTGCTCCAGCAGATCCGGGTTGAGGGGCAGATCGAACAGCACCAGATGGCTGGCAAACTGGAAGTTGCGACCCTCTGAGCCGATCTCGGAGCAGAGCAGCACCTGGGCGCCACCCTCTTGCTGGGCGAAATAGGCGGAGGCCTTGTCCCGTTCGAGGATCGACATCCCTTCGTGGAACACGGCACCACGGATCCCTTCACGGGTACGCAGCGCCTCTTCCAGCGCGATGGCGGTCGCTGCTTCGGAGCAGATCACCAGCACCTTCTGCTGACGGGCTGAGAGCAGCAGCTCCAGCAACCATTCGACACGGGGGTCGAACTGGGTCCAGGTGGCGTTGTCGCCTTCGAACTGCTGGAAGATCTTCTCGGGGTAGAGGTAGCGCAGGGCGCGGGTCTGCAGATCGCCACCGTTGCCACCCATCATGCCCATCACCTTGATGGCAGTCTTGTACTGCTCCGGCAGCGGCATGGGGTAGACGTTGAGGTGACGCTCGGGGAAGCCCTGAATATTGGCGCGGCTGTTGCGGAACAGCACCCGGCCGGTGCCATGCTGGTCCAGCAGCTTGGCGACCGCCTGCTGGCGGGCGGCGGCATCGCTCAAGTCTAGCCCTTCCAGCTGGCTGGCGAGGATCTGTCTGGCTTCATCGCTCAGGGTCTCGCCATCCAGCAGCTCCTGCGCTGCGCTGGCGACCTGACCATAGGCCTGCTCCTCGGCGAGGAAAGCCTCATAGTCGTAGAAACGCTCCGGGTCGAGCAGGCGCAGACGGGCAAAGTGGCTCTGGTGGCCCAGCTGATCCGGGGTTGCGGTCAGCAGCAGTACGCCCGGCACCTGTTCGGCCAGGGCTTCCACCATCTCATAGGCACGGCTCGGCGCCTCTTCACTCCACTCCAGATGGTGGGCTTCGTCGACAACCAGCAGATCCCACTCGGCTTCCAGCACCTGCTCGAAGCGACGACGCTTCTTGCGCAGGAAGTCGAGGCTGCAGATCACCAGCTGTTCGGTCTCGAAGGGGTTCTCCGCATCAGCAAACGCCTCGATGCAGCGCTCCTCGTCAAACAGGGAGAAGTGCAGGTTGAAGCGGCGCAGCATTTCGACCAGCCATTGGTGCTGCAAAGTTTCGGGCAGCAGAATGAGTACGCGATGGGCACGGCCGGAGAGCAGTTGCTGATGAATGACCATGCCCGCTTCGATGGTTTTGCCCAGACCTACCTCATCGGCCAGCAGTACGCGCGGAGCGTAGCGGTGACCCACTTCATGGGCGATATAGAGCTGGTGTGGGATCAGGCTGACCCGGCCACCGGCGAGACCACGAGTCGGGTTGCGACGACGTTGGTGCTGGTTCACCAGCGCCTCGTAGCGCAGGGTGAAGCGGGACATCCGATCGATCTGACCGGCGAACAGGCGATCCTGCGGCTTGTTGAACTTGATAAAGTTGTTGAGAAACACTTCTTTGAGGGCAACGGGCTCATCATTGTCGGTGCGCACACCTACATATATAAGCAGGCCGTCTTTCTCCTGCACTTCTTCGACCGTCATGGTCCAGTCTTCGTGACTGGTGATCTGATCGCCCACATTGAAGCTGACCCGGGTGACCGGCGCCTCTTCTTTGGCATACATGCGGTTTTCACCGGTAGCCGGAAACAACAGGGTAACCATGCGTCCTTCAACAGCAACGACAGTCCCCAACCCCAGATCCGTCTCTGTATCACTAATCCAACGCTGGCCAAGTGCAAAAGGCATTAAACTCTCCAAAGCCCAAGAGTGTGTGAATCGCAAAGGGGCGCTATGTTACCCGAAGGCGTGACCTCGATCACCATGCATATAGATGTAGAGAGACCAAATCGCCACAACCTTGATCTGCTACCACCGCCACGCCATCTAGAGGATAGCGAGCTCGCCAAACGGGTGTGTTGTTGCAGGATAAATGCGCTTTTTGGGTGATTAGTGAACGGTTGAACCAAAAATGCGAATTTAATTCGAAAACACCCTTGCAAGCGTGATCCAGATCCCTATAATGCGCCTCCATCGACACGGCAAGCGGCAACGCAAACAACCTCGTCGATAACCTCGAAAAGCCTTTGAAAATAAGGCTTGACTCGAGAAGGCGGTTGAGTAGAATTCCACTCCCGCAGCAGCACATTGTTGCGTCGCTCTTTAACAATTTGAATCAAGCAATCTGTGTGGGCACTCACAGCATCGAGCATCAAAAACAATTTT
>NZ_JAAKVR010000033.1:0-10292 GCF_049175755.1 Aeromonas sp. 600282
GACGACCCATCCAGGCATCACATCATCGCTGCATGCCATCCAGTCAAGCGCTTCATAATAGCGGCCAGTGGGGTCAACCTCGGTGGTTTCCATGACGACATTCTTTTCGATTCGTGCCCACATAATTTACCACTCCACAATGACCATACCGTTTAACCCATTTTGACCGGCGGAAACCTGATTTCCTGTGACTGTTGCGCCACCATTGCCACCGCTACCTAATGAAGTGATAGTCGCCCCTCCTAGTCCCCGTCCCACCGAGCCTCCTGCTGTGGTCGGTGTTGCAGCAATTCCGGCAGAACCATGGCCACCATAGCCATCAATATCGCCGCCAGAACCTAATCCACCACTGCCTCCAGCTCCACACATCGAAGAGGTTGTTCCGCCTATGGCGGAGTTCCCCGGGTTACCGCCGGTTGCACTACAAAACGACCCAAACGAGCTGGTTTGTCCCGGTAAAGCGATATTCAATCCATTTGTTGCCCCTATTCCACCGCTTCCGACAGTGATAGGAATGCTGTCTCCAGGTGACACATTGACCAACTTTTTGGCGTATCCCCCTGCGCCACCCCCGCCACCGCTGGCGTTGTAATTGGCGGATGAGTTGGCTCCACCCCCGCCGCCGCCGGCACCGACCACAGTGACCAGGACTTTATACACGCCGGTTGGAACCACCCAGTGGGTCACGCCCACCTGTTTGAAGGTTGCGAGCTGCTTTTGAATGCCCACCTTTGCCAGTTTCAAGGCAGTGACGAATTTGGCGTCATCGGTACCGGCGTTCACCTCTGCCTGGGTGGCGATCTGTGCCTTACCTTTCACGGCTTCACTGGCGGTGGCGATGGTTACCGCCCCGGTCATGCCATCCACCGATTGCACCGAGTCGGTCGGGGTGAGCAGTTCTTGCCAGTTGGCCAGAGTGGCGGCACCCGCTACCCGCAGGATGAAGCTCTTGTTGAGGTCGGTACGTACGGCGATATCCCCGACTTCGGCGGTCAGGGCCAGCATGGCGGCCTGGGTGTTGACGACAAAGGTGTCGGTGATGGCCGTGGCCGGGATCTGATTGACGGGGACCTTGCCACTGCCATCGAGCGTCGCCACCCCATTGGCTGCGCCTTTTTGTGCGCTGGGAACCGCATCGGTGATGCCATAGCCCGCCAGGGTGGTGGGGTTGCTGCCGGCGGTGATGTTGCCCTTGGCATCGACGGTGACCGAGCGATAGGTGCCCGACACCACTCCTGAGTTTTTATAGGTGGCGGTGATGGTGATGTTGCCGCTGCCATCAAATGCCGCCTGACCGGTCACATCACCAACCAGGGCAATATTGCGAGCGGTGCTGAGCTTGTTGGCCTTGCCGGCCGCCGTGTTGCCTCCCTCGATATCATCGACGTGTTTTTTCAGGTAGGTGGTACGGTTGGCCAGTGCTTGTGCTTGCTTGTTGGAGATGCCGCCCGGGCCGCCCAGCACCGGATCACCGGTTTCGAGTTGGTAGATGCCAGCCTCCCAGCTGACGACCTCTTGTAAATTCGCCATATCACGAGGCTCCGTGGTTGTAGTTGCCGTTGTAGGTTGCGGCGCCGTTGTAGGTAACGGGCGCCCGGGTGTAATCGAGCGCAGAGAGGTGGCAGCGGGCCGGGGCCATCTCTGCCAACAGGCGCTTGATGCGGTTGGCCTGCTCGGTGGTGACCGGGCGGGTCAGGATGACCCGATAAACCGCCCAGCGGGTCGGGTCGCCGTGGGGTTCGTTGCCGTTGTAGCTGAGGGTGCCGTCATAGCGGCGGCCGGTGGCGCGCTCGATGATGGTGCTGTCGCCAAAGCCCAACACGTTCAGCGCCTCCTTGATGGCCCATGGGGTTCCCTTGCGCTGATGTAGCCGATAAGAGGCTTTGATCAGCGCCCGCTGCTGGTCTTCCGATTCCGCCAGTTCCCACCAGTCCACCGAGCGGGCCCATGCCAGCCAGGGCAGCAGTGGCGCCGGGCAGATGTCGGCAAAGCGGGTGGAGGTGATGATCTCCGGGGTCAGGTTGTAGGCCAGCGCGGCGGCGGTCAGGTGCTCCAGCCGGGTTGCAGAGGGGGGCAGCAGATCCCGGGTTGCCGGGGTTGCCAGCGGCATGCGATGCACCTTGTTCGACCCCATGCCACCGGCATCGACCCCTTGGGTCGCCAAGCGAGTGATGGTGGTGAACGGGCCTACCAATGGTGGCGCTAGTCCATCCTGTGCCAGGGTGATGGTCAGGGCTGGCTGGGTTGCTGCTGGCAGGGCTGGCGCCATCGGGTAGATGATCTGGGCGTACTTGGCGATCGGTGTGCCCATGGCGCCGGTAAAGGCGGTTGCCGCCTGCGCCAGCTTGGTTTTCAGCAATAGCGCATCTTGCTGACCGTCAGCCAGATCACCGATGGTCTGTCGCACCCTGGCTTTGTGGTTGCCGATGACGCCGAGAGCGAACCCTGCCGGAGCCAGCCGTTGCTGAATGGTCGGCGCCTTGATGGCATCAGGCAGTATCCCGCCGGTAGCGAGCCGGGTTCTGACTCCCGCCGTGCCGACAATTCCGGCATCAAGCCCGACAAGGGTTATCTGTGTTGACATGTCAGCCGCCCCCATGGCGAGCAGATCGCCCATTGTTGCAACCGTGGCCCGGATGGTCGTTGCCGGAGCACCCTGTGCGCCATCGTTGATAGCGATAGCCTTGGCGCGGCTGGCCAGCTTGTTGGCCCCGGCTGCAAACTGGCTGATCCCGGTTGGTTTGGCGCGCTGAATGAGTGATGCCATCCCGGCCTGGCCTGCTTCTATCCCTGCCACTGTCAGGCCAACTCTGACTCCGGCAATGGCCTCTGGTGCTGGATCATCCGGTCCTTGCTCGGTGCCCCGATAGAGGGCAGCCCCGTCATGTGACAGGGCACCATCGTGATATGTGAGCGACCCGCGCCAGACGGGATAGAGGGTTGCCATCAGAGCTTGAAGATCTTATTGGGGCCGTTATCCCAGGCGATGATGATGTCGCCGCCGTTGGTGCTGACCGGCAGGCCAGCCGCCGTATCAAACAGGGCGATCAGCGGGCTGGTCGCGGCGTTGCCGGTGTCTTTGTAGATGGCGCAGTAGTTCACGTTGGCGGTTGGCACGGCGGTGAAGGTGACATCGGCTGCATCGAGCACGCCAGCGGCCACGGTTTTGCTGGTGAGAGTCTGCGGGGTGCCGACCACATGGGCCGAAATCCCGCTGTAGAACTCATCGCTGGCGAGGGTCGGTGAATAGGTGCTTTTGAGCAGGGCACACTTGAGGGTGTCAGCGCTGGCATTGATGGCGCCGGTGAGAAACTTTTCGCGGCCTTTGTCATAGAGGGCGTTTGCCATGGTGGTGTCCTTAGTCGAGGTGGAGGGTGGTGAGTTTGGCGGCCTGCTGCTCGCTGCAGGTGACATCGGCCAGCGGCGCGCGCAGTGTGACGCTGTCGATCCCCGGCTGGTGCAGGGCGGCATAGATGGCGGAAAGCGGGACTGTGGTCCCAACCCGGTAGTAAGCGGCGGCCGTTTTGGCCATGGCATCTTTTGCGGCGGCAATGGCCTGCTCTTTACCCAGGCCGATGGCGTTGAGGGTGGCATCGACGGCATAGAGTTTGAGCTGGGCCGGTTCGACTGCCACCAGATCGCAGAGCGGGCGCACGTCTTCGGCAGATAGGGCCTGCTCGACCAGATTGAGGGTGTCGGCACTCGGCTGGCCTGCCGGTGAGAGGATGGTCACTCTGACGGTACCCGGGGTGGGACTATCGACGGCGACATCGGCCACCTCGGCACTGGCCGAGAGGGCGTGAAACTTGTAGGCATTGATCGGGCCCGCTGTGGCCATGCCCTCATAGGCCATTTGGCAGCGCATGCGCAGGCGGTCATCAGATTCATACACCGGCTCGATGGGCGGGGTGGCGTTGGGGTCACCCGGGGTGACCAGCAGGCGTTCGAGTTCGTACTCACCGGCCACATGGTCAAGGGTCGTGCCACTGGCAAAGGCGAGCAGGGTCTGCTTGGCGGCATCGTTGATGCGGGCCCGCAGGATCATTTCGTTGTAGGCGTTTTCCTGCAGCAGCTTGTTGAGCGGTTCGGATTCAAGTTCCAGCGTGGCAGCGATGGCCGCCTGCTGGTCTGCCGGGTAGTAGCTGATCAGGGTGGCTTTGCGCTTGGCCAGGATTGCCTCAAAGTCGAGAGTATCCTCGACTTCCGGTGGTGGTAGTTGGGTCAGGTCTACATTGCTCACTGGGCGGCTCCTGTCGGAATGGGGATGGTTGCAGACTCCAGCACGCCGCCATCTTTGCGCTGCCAGGTGAGCTCGATGGTGAGGGCGCCATCCATGCCGCCGCCCAGTACATCGACGCGGGTGACGGTGATGCGGGGTTCCCAGTTGATAAGGGCTTGCACGGTGGCGGCCATCAGGCGCAGGCGGGTGGCTTGATGCTGTGGCATATCGATGAGGTAAAAGAGCTCGCTACCGTAGTCACGGCGCATCACCCGCGAGCCCACCGGGGTGATAAGGATGTCGCGCACCGACTGGATGATGTGGTCGGTGGCGCTGATGGAGCGGCCATGGGTGGCATTCATGCCGAGCCAGTTCATACTGGGCCCCCTGATGTGCCGCTGCCCGGCATGGTGTCTTTGTGTTTGTGGGTCGTGACTTCTATACCGCCGATGGTTGCGCTGGGGGCGGTAATCTTGCCGCCCGCGCTGATTGTGGTACCGACCTTGAGCGCCTTGGTGCATTCGACCAGCGGGGTGATCAGCTTGACGGTGACGGAGGCTTCGATGTTGGCTGACTTGATGCCGGTGGCGTTGAGTGCTCCGGTTTCAGGGTTGTATTCAATGACGGCGCCATCGGCGTATTCGGTGCGGTCGAGATCCGGGTTGTCATCCTCGGCCTGCGGCTCGGGGAAGCTGTCAGCATTGAGGCGGCCGACGATATAGGCATTGCGCAGATCGCCGCTGACGGAGAGCAGGATCACCTGCTCGCCCAAGCTCAGACGGTGGCGGGTACGGTTAGCCCCGGCCCTGTCCGTGGTGTAGGGCCGCCAGTTGGTGGTGATATCGCCAGTTTTGACGCGACACTCTCCGGAGCGCACGGCGGTGACGGTGCCAATGCGGATCAGGTTGTCGATCAGGCGTTTGAGTTCGGTTGGGGTCGGTTGCATGGGGCCATTGTTTTGGGCAATGGCGAGGAAGGCGAGGGGATCCCAGTGTGTACACTGAGTACACACTGGTGTTATAGCTAGTAATAATACCCTCGACTTAAATCTAAATATATTTAATCAACAATTTAAAAATTAGAGTAGTATTGTCACTAAGGTGTCCTAGCATGAACATAATAGCTTTATCCGTTCATGCATTATAAATTTATTTTCCGAGGTGGTTCCCAAATAGACTTGTGAACGCACGATTGTTAATCGTGAAGTTATTACCAAGCGTTGCCTTAGTATCTATGTAACCATTATCTTTCCATATCGCCGATAGAAAGTAATATGTCAATAAAAAGCAATACCAGCAATGCGCGTAAGTTTTTATTTTTGCGGTGCTACTTTTAAATGGTGAGATTGCATTTGCATGTGTACGGTCATTTCTGAAACTATATAGAAGACCGCTTAAGAGAAAGAATGTTATCTCTTGCTGAGATAAAGAGAATGTTCCTTTGGGGTATTGAAGTTTAGCTCCCGTCATTGCTTTCTTAATTAATGAGGCCCCATTACGCCTATCCACGGTATTTGTGTAATCATATGTTTCTAGTTTTTCAAGAAGAGCCTGTAAAGCAGGTGATGTTATTTTAGGATTGCCATTACTGAGTAGAAGTCTTTTTGCTAGTGTTTCTTTAGGCACTGAGTATGGTTTGCTTTCAATTATTTTTTTCAGCAAGTATTCAGCTGTTTGTAATGGCATTTTGGACGCGATGCAGCTTATTTCACTGATTGCTAACGTGTCAGCATTAATAACTGAACATATGGTTGGTGTGGCATAGGCTCTCAATAGTTCGGTAGTGTTAAGTTTTTTACCTGCAGATTTACAAGAATGCTCAAAAGCCTTCCAAGTCCAGTCAAAGGCATGATCAGGACGCATTGGTAAGCTTTCAAGAGCATCAAGGACATGAGAGAGAGAAATATGTCCTGAGGTACTAAGAGTTAGGTTTAGAGCTATTGGTTGAAATATCACCCCACTAAATGACTCCAAATGCTTTTTGAATTCACTTTCAGCTGAGAATTTTTTTGATGTAGGCCAGTTGTTATAGAAATCAATTCTTTCTTGTTGTGACATATAATTGCTCGTGGTTGCAGCGGTTTATTTTTTGTTGATATCCCCTGATTTAAGTTTCTTTTTAAAGGAAAACCTCCCAAAAAATGATATATATTTTATACTTAAACATTAACAATTATATTGATGCATTGGAAGTCATTTTATTGTATGGATTTTACTAGGAGCCCCTCCAACTGTTCCACCTCCTCAGTGCTGATCCCCAATAACTCCCGCGCTGGATAGCTGATCTCGCGGCCCTTGATGCGGTCTTTGAGGCCGTATTGGTGAATGGTTGCGAGGCGATTGGCCGAGCCGACAAACTCGACCACGGCCTGATGCTCGGTGCTGGTCGCCTTGAGCCAGCGGGGGCTGACCAGATGCTGAAACATCTTGCGGCGGGTGGCGCCGCGTTTCTTCGCCAGCCTTTTGAGCGGCTTACGCGGGGTCATCGGGCTGCCATCGGGCTGAATGTTGGCCCTGATCCGTTTGCTCTGACTGATGCGCAGGTTGCGGGCCAGTTCCCCCATCAGTTGCCGGCGGGCGGCCGGTGTCATGCTGGCCAGCAGAGCATCGGCCCAGCTTATCAGCCGGTTCAGGTCGTCGGTTGCCATGGCTGCGGTTCCCCGTTGATAAAGAGCTCCCAGGTGATGCCGTCATAAGGGTCTTCTGGCGGCTCTGGCAGATGTTCCCAGCCTATCCCCTGTTCGTTCTGCCATACCTTGACCCGCTCGGTCAGCTTGACGGTGATGATGAGATCCATCAGGTCGTTGGCGAGGTATTCGGCCTCGAAAGTGATGCCATCCTTGCGCAACTCGTCGTTGGTCATCAGCTCGGGTTGGTGTTGGCGCAGCCAGGCCAGCAGCGGCACCATGATCTGATCCGGGTGGCCGGCAAAGTCTTCAATGCCGATGGTGAGGGGGTATTGCCACTCGAACGAGAGGGAACGGGCGCCGGTGCTTTCGATATTGCCCGGGGCGATAAAGATGTGCAGCTTGTCCGGGTTGGCCTTGAGGTGCGGCACGCAGCGGGTCAGCACCTCACGGATCTGTTTTGGCTTTTCCATCTTCACTCCGTTGTTGTCGTGTCTGGCAGGAGATGAGGCTATCGACCTTGGCGGCGCAACTGGCCCAGGCGGCCTCGGTCTGGCTCAGCTGGTCGAGCAAGTCGCCGTTATTGCGTGGTGCCGCCGGCGGCAGCTGGCAGGGGCTCGGGGCTGGACAGGTGAGCCTGATAATCTGCGGCGCCGGTGAGGGCGGGGCGCTGGAGCAGCCTGATAACAGGGTCAGGCAGAGGGCGATCAGCCCAAGCGCTGAGTTCGGCATTTTCACGTTTGAGCCTCTTGATGGTGTCGGCGCGGGTGGCGGCGGCCTGCGCCAGCTGGTCGAGCTGGCCCTGCAGCTGCTGCGCCGCTTGTGCCTGGGTGGTCAGTTCCTGGGTGAGGGTGGCGATGGCGGTCTCTTTAAGCTGCTCGCGCCGCTCGGCCTCTCTGGTTTTCTCGTCGGCTGCCTTGAGACTGGTTTGCAGGGTGGTGACGTCCCCTTTGGCCTTGGCCGCCGAGCGGGCTGACCAGCCCCAGCCACCAAGAGCGACAGCCAATGCCAGCAGCAACCAGCTGAGGGGCGAGCCCAGCAGTTCACGCCACATTGGCTACCTCCTGCACCTGATAGACCTTGGTAAAGTGCGCAAACCACTTGGCCAGCTTGGTGTCGTAGTCGTTCTCCTTAAACGCCGGGCCGTTGTAGCGGCGGGCGAAATCCGCCCACTTTCGCCCCTGCAGCGCCTTGTGCATGGCGGGGTCTTGCTGGATAAAGCGGCACAAGGCGGTGAGGTGTTCGACCTCGCTGCGCAGCATGGCGTTCTGCCAGTCGCTGGCGGAGGCAAAGCCCAGTGGCTGCCAGTGGTAGCCCATGATCTGGAACATGCCCCAGCTGGCCGACTCGATGGCCGCATCCCGATGCAGGCTGATGGCCAGTTGCAGTCGCTCCCACTCGGCTGCGCCGCCCGCATAGCCGCCGCGTTTGGGGTTGACCAGGTTGGGGTAATGGGCGGCCAGTTGGTCGGCGGCCGCCTTGCCTTGGTGTTTGGTGAGCTGCTTGTAGAACACATGTCGCTCGAACAGCACCACCGGGCGCATGGCTTGGGTGAAGCCTTCGCCGATGCTCTCGACCTGGGCAACGGTGGCCATGGTGGCCAGCGGCACCGCCAGCAGATCGGCACCGGCCTGCATGTGGTTGATGGTCAGCTGGTTGCCGCGCTCACTGCCGAGCAGGGCGGCCAGGGTACGCGGGCCTGCCTGACCGATGGCGGCAATCATGTAATCCCGTTGGAAGGCTATCAGCGCCTGCTCGGTTGCCTCACCAAACCAGCCATCTACTGCCAGCGGATAACCGGCGGCGGTGAGGCGGCGTTGCAGGTCGGCCACGGCGGTGCCGGTATCCCCTTTTTTCAGGCTCATGGCTGGTACCTCCGGTAAATATCCCGGGCATGGTCGGTGCTGGACGGTTTGCCCCGGGGCAGCAGGTGGTGCACCGAGCCGCGGGTGTTGAGCACGGCGAACAGCAGGAAGAGGGCAAGTCCGAAGGAGGCCGGATCTGGCACCGGAATGCCACCGAACAGAAAGCGCAGCGGAATGGAGCCTGACAGCACGCAGAGCAGCCACGCCATCCAGGCGGGCAGGGCGCGATACTCGCCACCTTTGCGGTCAAACAGCATGACCCGCAGGAAGATGGCGGCGCAGATCAGGGCGTAAAGGGCGGTGTAGATAAACACACCGGTTGGAGTGGTCGGGATCATGGTTGCCCCCTTTTGTTAAACAAGGCTTCAAGTAGCCGATCCTGATTGCGCATGATGAGTTGCAGCAGGCGCACCATCATGGCGGAGGCGATCAGCGAGCCGATCGCATTGCTGACCTGGACGCTGGCGGGCAGCAGTACCTCCAGCAGTTGGCAGGTAAAGCCAGCCAGCAGCAGGCCGCTGATAAACGAGGCGACAAACAGGGCAATCCGGCGCAGGCGCCCCTGTTCTTCGGCGGCCGAGATAAACAGCACTGCGCCGGTGAGCGCGCCGAGCACGACGGAGGGATCCACCCCGGGCAGGGTGAACAGCAAGGCCAGACCGGTAAGGGTGCTGGTTGCGGCGCTGGAGGAAATCGGTTCTGGCATCGTGCTCTCCTATCGTTTGCTGCCGCAGTGGCGGGCGAGTTGGTATTCGTGGATGGTCTGGCAGTCGGCGCAGCGTTCGCAGCCCCGGATCGCCTCGCGGCGCTCTTGCGGGATCGGGTCGTCGCAGTCGATGCAGTAGTGGGGGCCAGTGCCCGCAATGCGGGCGGCATGGATGCGGGCAGCCAGTTGTTGCTCGCTGATGTTGGCCAGTCGTTCGAGTTCGTCATCGAGGCGGCTCATGTCGGTGTTCTCTTTTGTCGCATGACAGTCAGTCCCATAGCTGGATCAGCGGCTGTTCGGCCTGAGTGGGGGCCGCTGGCATGTTGATGAGGGTGCCGGTTGGCAGGATGGGGCCGAGCGCGGCCAGCCCGGGGTTGAGGTTGAGCACCTGCTCGGTGATGCCTGCGGTGTAGCCGTAGTGACGAAACAGGATGAGATCGAGGGTGTCACCCTGCAGGCTGCGCAGTTGCATCAGATGAGCTCCACCGTGGTGTGGGTGGTGCCGATGATGTCGCGGATGGCAAAGCGGGCATCGCGGTATAGGTCATCCGAACTTATCTCTTTGGCATCGGCCCCTTTGATGCCGTCACCTGTGGCGCTGTAGTCGGTGTAGCGCTCGAGCAGGTTGGCGCGGGTCATGGCGTAGACGGCGCGCCGGTAGCTGTGCAGGTATATCGATTCGCCGTTGATGGGCTCGGCGGGCACGGCTGCCAGGGTGGCGTGACCTTCACTTTCTCGGGCGCTGCGCCACTGGGCCAGATCCCGGTTGACGCTGGTGATGGCGTCGATCACCGCATGGGTGAGGCGGGCGGTGGTGACGGTGCCATCGAGCCGGACGGTGTCGCGCAGCGCGCAGAGCGAGATGGCCGGCCAGAA
>NZ_JAAKVR010000034.1:0-6027 GCF_049175755.1 Aeromonas sp. 600282
GGCGAGCGGCGGCCAGTGTATCTGGCGTGGATACACTGGATGGGCGGTGACAACGGGGTAACGGACGGCAGTAACGACACACCCCGCACAAGGCGGGGTGTGTCGTTAGATGACCTTGTCCGGTTCGGTTGGCCACTGCGGCGACTCTGGCCAGCTGGCTTGCTCCGGCACCAATGTCAGCTCGTATCGGTAACGCTGCCAGTCGGCCAGCAACTGGATGTGCTCTGGCTTGGCATAGCCGCCATCGACTGCGGGCTGAAGGGTAGCAATGGTCTGATTTGCCAACGTGAGGCAGTCTGACAGACGCGCTTGCGCGCTATCTTCAGGAGAGACTTCCGTTGCTGAGGGGGGTGTGATGTTGTTACCTGAGACGACCCATCCAGGCATCACATCATCGCTGCATGCCATCCAGTCAAGCGCTTCATAATAGCGGCCAGTGGGGTCAAGCTCGGTGGTTTCCATGACGAGATTCTTTTCGATTCGTGCCCACATAATTTACCACTCCACAATGACTATACCGTTTAATCCATCTTGGCCAGCCGCGCCCTGATTACCTGTTACCGTGGCGCCGCCATTTCCCCCTCTACCCAATGAGGCGAGGGCTGTTCCACCTTGTCCTTGGCCCACAGACCCTCCGACTGCGGAAGGCGCGGAAGCAATCCCGGCTGAACCATGGCCACCATAACCATCAATGTCGCCGCCGGAACCTAACCCGCCGCCGCCTCCTGCACCACACATCGAAGAGGTGGACCCACCCACAGCGGAGTTGCCCGGGCTACCGCCGGTGGCACTGCAAAACGTGCCAAATGAACTGGTTTGCCCGGGGGAGGCGGCAACCGTCCCATTTAGTGCCCCTTTACCCCCTGTTCCGATCGTGATGGGAATACTGTCTCCCGGGGACACGTTGACCAACTTTTTGGCATATCCCCCCGCGCCACCCCCGCCACCACTGGCGTTGTAATTGGTCGATGAGCTGGCTCCACCCCCACCGCCGCCAGCACCGACCACTGTGACCAGGACTTTATACACGCCGGTTGGAACTACCCAGTGGGTCACGCCCACCTGTTTGAAGGTTGCGATCTGTTTTTGAATGCCCATCTTTGCCAGTTTCAAGGCAGTGACGAATTTGGCGTCATCGGTACCGGCGTTCACCTCTGCCTGGGTGGCGATCTGTGCCTTACCCTTCACGGCTTCACTGGCGGTGGTGATGGTTACCGCCCCGGTCATGCCATCCACCGATTGCACCGAGTCGGTCGGGGTGAGCAGTTCTTGCCAGTTGGCCAGAGTGGCGGCGCCCGCAATCCGCAGGATGAAGCTCTTGTTGAGGTCGGTACGTACGGCTATATCCCCGACTTCGGCGGTCAGGGCCAGCATGGCGGCCTGGGTGTTGACGACAAAGGTGTCGGTGATGGCCGTGGCCGGGATCTGATTGACGGGGACCTTACCACTGCCATCGAGCGTCGCCACCCCATTGGCTGCGCCTTTTTGTGCGCTGGGAACCGCATCGGTGATGCCATAGCCCGCCAGGGTGGTGGGGTTGCTGCCAGCGGTGATGTTGCCCTTGGCATCGACGGTGACCGAGCGATAGGTACCCGCCACCACCCCCGAGTTTTTATAGGTGGCGGTGATGGTGATGTTGCCGCTGCCATCAAATGCCGCCTGACCGGTCACATCGCCAGCCAGGGCGATATTGCGGGCGGTGCTGAGCTTGTTGGCCTTGCCTGCCGCCGTGTTGCCTCCCTCGATATCATCGACGTGTTTTTTCAGGTAGGCGGTACGGTTGGCCAGTGCTTGCGCCTGCTTGTTGGAGATGCCGCCCGGGCCGCCCAGCACCGGATCACCGGTTTCGAGTTGGTAGATGCCAGCCTCCCAGCTGACGACCTCTTGTAAATTCGCCATATCATGAGGCTCCGTGGTTGTAGTTGCCGTTGTAGGTTGCGGCGCCGTTGTAGGTAACGGGCGCCCGGGTGTAATCGAGCGCGGAGAGGTGGCAACGGGCCGGGGCCATCTCTGCCAACAGGCGCTTGATGCGGTTGGCCTGCTCGGTGGTGACCGGGCGGGTCAAGATGACCCGATAGACCGCCCAGCGGGTCGGGTCGCCATGGGGTTCGTTGCCGTTGTAGCTGAGGGTGCCGTCATAGCGGCGGCCGGTGGCGCGCTCGATGATGGTGCTGTCACCAAAGCCCAGCACGTTCAGCGCCTCCTTGATGGCCCATGGGGTTCCCTTGCGCTGATGCAACCGGAACGAGGCTTTGATCAGCGCCCGCTGCTGGTCTTCCGATTCCGCCAACTCCCACCAGTCCACCGAGCGGGCCCATGCCAGCCAGGGCAGCAACGGCGCCGGGCAGGTGTCGGCAAAGCGGGTGGAGGTAATGACTTCTGGTGTCAGGTGGTAGGCCAGCGCGGCGGTCAGGTGCTCCAGGCGGGTTGCAGAGGGTGGCAACAGATCCCGGGTTGCCGGGGTTGCCAGTGGCAGGCGATGCACCTTGTGCGACCCCATGCCACCGGCATCGACCCCTTGGGTCGCCAAGCGAGTAATGGTGGTGAACGGGCTTACCAATGGGGGCTCAAGTCCATCCTGCGCCAGGGTGATGGTCAGGGCTGGCTGGGTTACTGCTGGCAGGGCTGGTGCTATCGGATAGATGATCTGGGCGTACTTGGCGATCGGTGTGCCCATGGCGCTGGTAAAGGCGGTTGCCGCCTGCGCCAGCTTGGTTTTCAGCAATAGCGCACCTTGCTGACCGTCAGTCAGATCACCGATGGTCTGTCGCACCCTGGCCTTGTGGCTGCCGATAGCGCCGAGAGCGAACCCTGCCGGAGCCAGCCGTTGCTGAATGGTCGGCACCTTGATGGCATCAGGGGGTAATCCGCCGGTTCCGAGCCGGGATCTGACTCCCGCCGTGCCGACCATCCCCGCATCAAGCCCGACAAGGGTTATCTGTGTTGACATGTCAGCCGCCCCCATGGCGAGCAGATCGCCCATTGTTGCAACCGTGGCCCGGATGGTCGTCGCGGGTTCACCCTGTGCGCAATTAGTGATAGCGATGGCCTTGGCGCGGCTGGCCAGCTTATTGGCCCCGGCGGCAAACTGGCTGATCCCGGTTGGCTTGGCGCGCTGGATGAGTGATGCCATCCCGGCCTGGCCTGCTTCTATCCCTGCCACTGTCAGGCCAACTCTGACCCCGGCAATGGCCTCTGGCGCTGGATCATCCGGGCCTTGCACCGTGCCCCGATAGAGAGCTGCCCCGTCATGTGACAGGGCACCATCGTGATAGGTGAGTGACCCGCGCCAGACGGGATAGAGGGTTGCCATCAGAGCTTGAAGATCTTATTGGGGCCGTTATCCCAGGCGATGATGATGTCGCCGCCGTTGGTGCTGACCGGCAGGCCCGCCGCCGTATCGAACAGGGCGATCAGCGGGCTGGTCGCGGCGTTGCCGGTGTCTTTGTAGATGGCGCAGTAGTTGACGTTGGCGGTTGGCACGGCGGTGAAGGTGACATCGGCCGCATCGAGCACGCCAGCAGCCACGGTTTTGCTGGTGAGGGTCTGCGGGGTACCGACCACATGGGCCGAGATCCCGCTGTAGAACTCATCGCTGGCGAGGGTCGGTGAATAGGTGCTTTTGAGCAGGGCACACTTGAGGGTGTCGGCACTGGCATTGATGGCGCCGGTGAGAAACTTTTCGCGGCCTTTGTCATAGAGGGCGTTTGCCATGGTGGTGTCCTAAGTCGAGGGTGATGGAGGTGAGTTTGGCGGCCTGCTGTGCGCTGCAGGTGACGTCGGTCAGCGGCGCGCGCAGGGTGACGCTGTCGATCCCCGGCTGGTGCAGGGCGGCATAGATGGCGGAAAGCGGAACTGTGGCGCCGACACGGTAGTAAGCGGCGGCCGTTTTGGCCATGGCATCTTTCGCTGCAGCAATGGCCTGCTCTTTACCCAGGCCGATGGCGTTGAGGGTGGCATCAACGGCATAGGGTTTGATCTGGGCCGGTTCGACTGCCACCAGATCGCAGAGCGGGCGCACGTCTTCGGCAGAGAGTGCCTGCTCGACCAGATTGAGGGTGTCGGCGCTCGGCTGGCCTGCCGGCGAGAGGATGGTCACTCTGACGGTGCCCGGGGTGGGACTGTCGACGGCGACATCGGCCACCTCGGCACTGGCCGAGAGGGCGTGAAACTTGTAGGCATTGACCGGGCCCGCCGTGGCCATGCCCTCATAGGCCATTTGGCAGCGCATGCGCAGGCGGTCATCAGATTCATACACCGGCTCGATGGGCGGGGTTGCTGATGGGTCGCCCGGGGTGACCAGCAGGCGTTCGAGTTCGTACTCACCGGCCACATGGTCAAGGGTGGTGCCACTGGCAAAGGCGAGCAGGGTCTGCTTGGCGGCATCGTTGATGCGGGCCCGCAGGATCATTTCGTTGTAGGCGTTCTCCTGCAGCAGCTTGTTGAGCGGTTCGGATTCCAGTTCCAGCGTGGCAGCGATGGCCGCCTGCTGGTCTGCCGGGTAGTAGCTGATCAGGGTTGCCTTGCGCTTGGCCAGGATGGCCTCAAAGTCGAGGGTATCCTCGACTTCCGGTGGTGGGAGCTGGGTCAGGTCTACAGTGCTCACTGGGCGGCTCCTGTGGAAATGGGGATGGTCGCTGATTCCAACACGCCGCCATCTTTGCGCTGCCAGGTGAGCTCGATGGTGAGGGCGCCATCCATGCCGCCGCCCAGCACATCGACGCGGGTGACGGTGATGCGGGGCTCCCAGTTGATAAGGGCCTGCACGGTGGCAGCCATCAGGCGCAGGCGGGTGGCTTGATGCTGGGGCATATCGATGAGGTAAAAGAGCTCACTACCGTAGTCGCGGCGCATCACCCGCGAGCCCACCGGGGTGATAAGGATGTCACGCACAGACTGGATGATGTGGTCGGTGGCGCTGATAGCGCGGCCATTGGCAGCATTCATGCCGAGCCAGTTCATACCGGGCCCCCTGATGTGCCGCTGCCCGGCATGGTGTCTTTGTGTTTGTGGGTCGTGACTTCTATGCCGCCGATGGTTGCGCTGGGGGCGGTAATCTTGCCCCCCGCGCTGATGGTGGTACCGACCTTGAGCGCCTTGGTGCATTCGACCAGCGGGGTGATCAGCTTGACGGTTACCGATGCCGAGATGGTGGCTGACTTGATGCCGGTGGCGTTGAGTGCCCCGGTTGCCGGGTTGTATTCGATGATGGCGCCGTCGCTGTATTCAGTGCGGTCGAGATCCGGGTTGTCATCTTCGGCCAACGGCTCGGGGAACTGGTCAGTATTGAGGCGACCGACGATATAGGCATTGCGCAGATCGCCGCTGACGGAGAGCAGGATCACCTGTTCGCCCAAGCTCAGGTGGTGGCGGGTACGGTTAGCCCCGGCCCGTTCTGTGGAGTAGGGCCGCCAGTTGGTGGTGATGTCGCCGGTTTTGACGCGACACTCCCCGGAGCGCACGGCGGTGACGGTGCCAATGCGGATCAGGTTGTCGATCAGGCGTTTGAGTTCGGTCGGGGTTGGTTGCATGGGGCCATTGTTTTGGGCAATGGCCGGGATGGCGAAAGGTTGCCATTGTGTAGAGACTCTACACAATGGCCGATTAGATAGGTCGAGTCGTTAGCCTTTCACCGTTTTGAATAGAGTGGCCAGTTGTTCCACACCATCAAAGGTTGCAGGCAAATCGCTATCGTTATTAACGAGACCAGAAAAAATAATATGTTCAAAACGGTCTAGTGTTACATCACTATTTTTCTTTATCTCAGCTGCATGTTCTGAGTAATGTTGTATGAATCGACATAGGGTCATTCTTAATTCAATTTGCAAAACCTGAGCGCAAATTGCTTTGTAATTAAAAAGAAGAACTCTAAAGAAGTAAAGCAATATAGCGACAAATGAGAGTAATGGCAGTATTTCAAATATTTTGTTAGTTATGTTTTCACTGTTATTTTGAGCTGTTTGAGCTGTTTGAGCTGTTTGAGCTGTTTGAGCTGTTTGAGCTGTTTGAGCTGTTTGAGCTGTTTGA
>NZ_JAAKVR010000035.1:0-5921 GCF_049175755.1 Aeromonas sp. 600282
GTTTGAGCTGTTTGAGCTGTTTGAGCTGTTTGAGCTGTTTGAGCTGTTTGAGCTGTTTGAGCTGTTTGAGCTGTTTGAGCTGTTTGGTTTGCTGAAGGCTTTCCATCCTTAATGATGCTGGGTTGTTTGTGGCTTTCAGGCACACTTGTAACAGTCAAACTAGGAAAATACATAGTGGTTATTTTTACTCCAAATGGGAGTGTAATAATTATAGCTAAAAGGAACATCAAACCAATAAGTCTGTTTTTCTCTAGCACTTTCTTTTGGTGGAGTTGGTCAAACCCTTGGTGAAGACCCACAAAGTTGAAGGCGTCAGTGTAGCCTTCTATTGATAATCTTAGATTCTCTGCCTTCTTAATTCTTTCATCCAAGACATCATTCCATTCTTGAGTTAAAGATTTAGCTTTGGTAATAGTATCCGTTATACCCTTAAGGTCCTTAACTTCAGGGCTGGCCATTAACTTTCTGAATAAATATGTCGAAAGGTCTCTAGTTATAAAGTTAATGGATTCTTGTGCCCGTATACTAAAATTATTGATTTCCCGCTTAGGGAATACAATGACCTCTTCATAATCAGATGAGATATCAATACCACTTGATAGAAAACCTTCGTAGAAAAGTCGAAAGGCAGATGTATAGAGCAATTCTGTCTTGCTATCATTCTCTAAGTCGCCATTACGAAGTTTATGCAAGCGATTAATAAAGCTTTCACCTATATCAGATATGCCAATTGAGCAATTTTGATCCCAAAAATTTGGCTCTGTAACAAATGCATTTAACATTAGGCTTATATGATAAAGCATACTCCTCTCAAATTCTGATACTTTCTCATTCTGAGAGTTTCTCTTGCAAAACTCAAATGTATCATAAACTATGCTGCGTATTTCTTTTTTTTGAAAAAATTCCATAAAACACTCTTTGATATTACTTTGTAATCACATGGGTAAAATAGTAATGTGGCTTAACTAGGCAACTTTTATTTATCCATCCACTGTATAACCTCGATCTGATCATGTCTGACCAATTTTGTTTCTCCACCTTTGATTCGATAGGCACAATAGGTAGAATTACAAATCAAACGGACGTGAGGCATATCCCCTAATAGGGGAGATATCGCTTTGCTGTGCTCAGATGTTAATTTTCCACTCTCGATTTGTTGAATTTTATCTAATGCGACATCTTTCCCTGTGTTGAAGCTGAAAGTGGCGAGCAGAAAAACTCCTATGGGCATCAGCACTAAGATGGCAAAACGATCGTAAAAAATTTTCATCCATATGAGGAGAAGGTAAAGCCTAGGGGCTGGCAAATGTGCTCTTCTACGGAGAAAACGCTTCACTTTGGGATATTGCAACAAAGATATGCGATGGCATAACCACGCCCATCTAAGTCTTAAACGGATGCAAAAGAACAACATTACAATAATGAGTAACACGCAAATAAATATGCCTAAAATATACCATAAATAGGTCTCGATAGCATCTGAAAGCAGCAAGAATCCCATAGATAAGATGATGTCTGAAGGCCATGGGAACTCGACAATATCCAGCCCATAAACGAAACATTCACCATAGTGATATGCCATTCCAGATAGATAAAGCCCAGCGGTGATAAGAGGAATTGCAGCAATAAAAGAGGTCATGAAATGGACTATCTTGGCCTGAGGCTCTTCAGGTAGTGATGACTTTCGTGCGAGCTTCAGATGCTGCCTTAACCAGTGCCAACGTATCCAGTTGATCTCTTTTTTCTTTTTCATGTATCCCTACGTTAGAACAATCAAGCTTCAAACTTGTCCGCTATTGTACCGATACTATTGCGAATGAAAACTTGGGAGCATGAACTCCAGCAGAATCTCTTCCATCTTTTCTAGCTCTTTGGTTTCCAGCCCCAGCAGTTCCCGCGCGGGATAGCTGATCTCGCGGCCCTTGATGCGGTCTTTGAGACCGTACTGGTGAATGGTGGCGAGGCGATTGGCCGAGCCGACAAACTCGACCACGGCTTGATGTTCTGTGCTGGTTGCCTTGAGCCAGCGGGGGCTGACCAGATGCTGAAACATCTTGCGGCGGGTGGTGCCGCGCATTTTCGCCAGCTTCTTTAGCGGCTTGCGCGGGGTCATGGGGCTACCATCCGGCTGGATGTTGGCCCTGATCCGTTTGCTCTGACTGGCGCGCAGGTTGCGGGCCATGTTCCCCATCAGTTGGCGGCGGGCGGCCGGTGTCATGCTGGCCAGCAGAGTATCAGCCCAGCTAATCAGCCGGTTCAGGTCGTCGGTGGCCATGGTTGTGGTTCCCCGTTGATAAAGAGCTCCCAGGTGATGCCGTCATAAGGGTCTTCCGGCGGTTCTGGCAGATGTTCCCAGCCAATCCCCTGTTCGTTCTGCCATACCTTGACCCGCTCGGTCAGCTTGACGGTGATGATGAGATCCATCAGGTCGTTGGCGAGGTATTCGGCCTCGAAGGTGATGCCATCTTTGCGCAGCTCGTCGTTGGTCATCAGCTCGGGTTGGTGTTGGCGCAGCCAGGCCAGCAGCGGCACCATGATCTGATCCGGGTGGCCGGCAAAGTCTTCAATGCCGATGGTTATGGGGTATTGCCACTCGAACGAGAGGGAGCGGGCGCCGGTGCTTTCGATATTGCCCGGGGCGATAAAGATGTGCAGCTTATCCGGGTTGGTCTTGAGGTGCGGTACGCAGCGGGTCAGCACCTCACGGATTTGTTTTGGCTTTTCCATCTTCCCTTCCTTGTTGTCGTGTCTGGCAGGTGATGAGGCTATCGACCTTGGCGGCGCAACTGGCCCAGGCGGCCTCGGTCTGGCTCAGCTGGTCGAGCAAGTCGCCGTTATTGCGTGGCGCCGCCGGCGGCAGTTGGCAGGGGCTCGGGGCCGGACAAGTGAGCCTGATAATCTGCGGCGCCGGTGAGGGCGGGGCGCTGGAGCAGCCTGATAACAGGATCAGGCAGAGGGCGATCAGCCCAAGCTCTGAGTTCGGCATTTTCACGTTTAAGCCTCTTGATGGTGTCGGCGCGGGTAGCGGCGGCCTGCGCCAGCTGGTCGAGCTGGCCCTGCAGCTGCTGCGCCGCTTGTGCCTGGGTGGTCAGTTCCCGGGTTAGGGTGGCGATGGCGGTCTCTTTAAGCTGTTCGCGCCGCTCGGCCTCTCTGGTTTTCTCATCGGCTGCCTTGAGGCTGGTTTGCAGGATGGTGACGTCCCCTTTGGCCTTGGCAGCCGAGCGGGCTGACCAGCCCCAGCCTCCAAGGGCGACAGCCAACACCAGCAGCAACCAGCTGAGGGGCGAGCCCAGCAGTTCACGCCACATTGGCTACCTCCTGCAGCTGATAGACCTTGGTGAAGTGCGCAAACCACTTGGCCAGCTTGGTGTCGTAGTCGTTCTCTTTAAACGCCGGGCCGTTGTAGCGGCGGGCGAAATCCGCCCACTTTCGCCCCTGCAGCGCTTTGTGCATGGCGGGGTCTTGCTGGATAAAGCGGCACAGGGCGGTGAGGTGTTCGACCTCGCTACGCTTCATAGCGTTCTGCCAGTCGCTGGCAGAGGCAAAGCCCAGCGGCTGCCAGTGGTAACCCATGATCTGGAACATGCCCCAGCTGGCCGACTCGATGGCCGCATCCCGATGCAGGCTGATGGCCAGTTGCAGCCGCTCCCACTCGGCTGCGCCGCCCGCATAGCCGCCACGCTTGGGGTTGACCAGGTTGGGGTAATGGGCGGCCAGCTGGTCGGCAGCCGCCTTGCCCAGATGTTTGGTGAGCTGCTGGTAGAACACATGCCGCTCGAACAGCACCACCGGGCGCATGGCTTGGGTGAAGCCTTCACCGATGCTCTCGACCTGGGCAACGGTGGCCATGGTGGCCAGCGGTACCGCCAGCAGATCGGCGCCGGCCTGCATGTGGTTGATGGTCAGCTGGTTGCCGCGCTCACTGCCGAGCAGGGCGGCCAGGGTGCGCGGGCCCGCCTGACCGATGGCGGCAATCATGTAATCCCGCTGGAAGGCTACCAGCGCATTTTCGGTTGCCTCACCAAACCAGCCATCGACTGCCACCGGATAACCGGCGGCGGTGAGGCGGCGTTGCAGGTCGGCCACGGTGGTGCCGGTATCCCCTTTTTTCAGGCTCATGGTTGGTACCTCCGGTAAATATCCCGGGCATGGTCGGTGCTGGAGGGTTTGCCCCGGGGCAGCAGGTGGTGCACCGAGCCGCGGGTGTTGAGCACGGCGCACAGCAGGAAGAGGGCGAGCCCGAAGGCGGCCGGGTCTGGCACAGGAATGCCGCCGAACAGAAAGCGCAGTGGAATGGAGCCTGACAGCACGCAGAGCAGCCATGCCATCCAGGCTGGCAGGGCGCGATATTCGCCCCCTTTGCGGTCAAACAGCATGACCCGCAGGAAGATGGCGGCGCAGATCAGGGCGTAAAGGGCGGTGTAGATAAACACACCGGTCGGAGTAGTCGGGATCATGGTTGCCCCCTTTTGTTAAACAAGGCTTCAAGTAGCCGATCCTGATTGCGCATGATGAGCTGCAGCAGGCGCACCATCATGGCGGAGGCGATCAGCGAGCCGATCGCATTGCTGACCTGGACGCTGGCGGGCAGCAGTACCTCCAGCAGTTGGCAGGTAAAGCCAGCCAGCAGCAGGCCGCTGACAAACGAGGCGACAAACAGGGCAATCCGGCGCAGGCGCCCCTGCTCTTCGGCGGCCGAGATAAACAGCACTGCGCCGGTCAGTGCGCCGAGCACGACGGAGGGATCCACCCCGGGCAGGGTGAACAGCAAGGCCAGACCGGTAAGGGTGCTGGTTGCGGCGCTGGAGGAAATCGGTTCTGGCATCGTGCTCTCCTATCGTTTGCTGCCGCAGTGGCGGGCGAGTTGGAATTCGTGAATGGTCTGGCAGTCGGCGCAGCGCTCGCAGCCCCGTATCGCCTCGCGGCGCTCTTGCGGGATCGGGTCGTCGCAGTCGATGCAGTAGTGGGGGCCAGTGCCCGCAATGCGGGCGGCATGGATGCGGGCAGCGAGTTGTTGCTCGCTGATGTTGGCCAGTCGTTCGAGTTCGTCGTCGAGGCGGCTCATGTCGGTGTTCTCTTTTCTCGCATGACAGTCAGTCCCATAGCTGGATCAGTGGCTGTTCGGCCTGCGTGGGGGCCGCTGGCATGTTGATGAGGGTGCCGGTTGGCAGGATGGGGCCGAGTGCTGCCAGCCCGGGGTTAAGGTTGAGCACCTGCTCGGTGATGCCTGCGGTGTAGCCGTAGTGACGAAACAGGATGAGATCGAGGGTGTCGCCCTGTAGGCTGCGCAGTTGCATCAGATGAGCTCCACCGTGGTGTGGGTGGTGCCGATGATGTCGCGGATGGCAAAGCGGGCGTCGCGGTAGAGGTCATCCGAACTTATCTCTTTGGCATCGGCCCCTTTGATGCCGTCACCGGTGGCGCTGTAGTCGGTGTAGCGTTCCAGCAGGTTGGCGCGGGTCATGGCGTAGACGGCGCGCCGGTAGCTGTGCAGGTATGTCGATTCGCCATTGATGGGCTCGGCGGGGACTGCGGCCAGGGTGGCGTGACCTTCGCTTTCTCTGGCGCTGCGCCACTGGGCCAGATCCCGGTTGACGCTGGTGATGGCGTCGATCACCTCATGAGTGAGGCGGGCGGTGGTGACGGTGCCATCGAGCCGGACGGTGTCGCGCAGCGCGCAGAGCGAGATGGCCGGCCAGAAGGGGGCGCTGGTGATGTCACCCTCTTCAGTGGCGGCCGGGGTCGGGTTGGTGGCTAAAAATCCGGTGCTCATGGTGCTCCTGATGTGAGGTGGCGCCGCATGTTGGGCGGTGGTCGGGCCGTCTGGTATGCCGCTGGCATTCATCAGGCCCGAGCCGCCCAGGGTGCGGGGTTCGCTCGGTTAGCTGGCCTCGCCGGGGGCGGAGTCAGGCTGTTCGGGG
>NZ_JAAKVR010000036.1:0-5695 GCF_049175755.1 Aeromonas sp. 600282
TCAGGCCCGAGCCGCCCAGGGTGCGGGGTTCGCTCGGTTAGCTGGCCTCGCCGGGGGCGGAGTCAGGCTGTTCGGGGGGCTGTGATTCGGATAGGGGCTCAGCGTCTGGCTGCGGTGCCGGTTCGTTGGCCGGCTGGCCGGCGGCGGCTTTATCCTTTTTGATCTCGCGCAGCAGATCTTCCAGCTCTCGCTTGATGCCCACCTTGTCGTGCAGTTCGATGGCGCGGCGGTAGTGGTCGGCCGTTTGCTCCTTGAGCCCTTCGGCATAACAGGCACGACCCACCGCCTTGTGCAACTTGGCGCGTACCTGGTCGAAGATGTCGCAGTCAGCCAGCATGCTCATGTAGCTGCTGAGCAATGGCAGGGACGGGCCATTACCCGCCTCTTGCAGCTTGATGGCGGTATCGGCCACCTCTTCGGCGATGAGGGTGGGGGCGGTGCGTTCGTACTGGTCCGGGGTATTGAGGCCGTGGCGGATCACGTAATCAGCCATCGGCAGGGCACCTGCCAGATCGCCGGTGTCGAGGTGCCAAAGCATCACGGTCACCATGACGTCATCCTGACCGCCGCGATCGGCGGCCAGCAGGCCATCAATCCACGGTGTGTAGGTGGCCAGCATGGTGCGTTTGGCGTCAATCTTGCGCTCGAGGCTCTGAATGCCCTTGAGGGTGCGACGGTGCTCGGCCAACTGCATCAGCTGGAGTTCGTACTGGTTGGCGGCGGCGCGATCCTGCTCGGGGTTGGCCGCCCCTTGCAGGGCGGCCATGATGCGGGCGGTGTGTCGTTGTGCAGGTGTCATCGTGGCTCCTTAACCGCCTGCAGGCGCAGGTTTGGCGCCCAGCGTGATGTTTTCTGCGACGGCGATGCAGTCGTAATCCTCGACCACGTAGGCATCGTTGGAGGATTCCCAGTTGACGATGCGGTCGAGGCTCGGTTGCTCTTCCAGATGGCGACGGCGGCCGCCGATCTGCCAGTAGATGGAGAGGTTGTCGAGGCGGGTGACGATCAGGGTGTCTTCCGGGACGAAGGGGACGCGGATCGCCAGCAGGCCGCCGATCTGCTTCTGGCTCACCAGCACCTGACCGGCCAGCTTGTTCTGGTTGTCCCGGGTCTCGTTGAGGATGGGGAAGTATTTGTCGGCCAGCAGCTTGCGACCGCAGATCACCACCAGATCGGTGTCGTCCTGGTACCAGGGCTTGATCTTGCTGTTGACCAGATCGAACACCAGGGCGTCGAGGTTGCCGTAATCCCCCTCTTTGGTGTCGGCTTCACTGTTGGGTTGGTAGATGTAGATATGGCCGGTGCCCGCATCCCCTTCGCTCATCACCTGGGCGGGAGCATCATGGCGGGTGTGCTCAATCCAGCCGATGTTGACGTCCTGCAGCATGGGGAACTGGACGCGATCGGTGTCTTTCGCGGCAAGTTTGCCGTTCCAGCCGATCATGATGCGGTCCAGGCCCTGGCGCTTGACGATGGCATCGCGAATGCGGATCTGGAAGTCTTTGAACTTGGCCCAGGCATCAAGCTTGGCGTAACCGATGCTGGTGTCGTAGTTGGTTTTTTCGCACTCGTATTTGGTGTTTTGCAGTCCGGTCGGGTCGAACGGGACACGGGCCTTGCCGCCACTGGTATCGGTGCGAGAGGCGATGGTGCCATTGATGCCAATGCCGACCTTTTCCCCTTTGAGTTCATCCACCGGCACGATGTTGATCATGCCGAGGAAGTCGACGGACTCCTGCATTTTGGTTTCCAGCTTTTGCTGGATGCTGGGCTCGACACTGAATTGCACCATGGCCGAGCTGACGGCATTCAGGCTCGCCAGTTGGTTGGTGTACTGCTCGAATTGCTGACGGGTATCGTTGCGCATTATCGGGGTCCCTTAAAAATCGGTGGAAGTTGGCTTGGTGCCATCGTCACCGGTGGCTGGCTGGCGCTTGTGGCTGAAATCTTCCTGGCGCTCGAGCTGGGTGGTCAGGTCGGCCAGGGCTTTGGCAGTCGCCGTTTGCCGGGCTGTCAGTTCGTTGAACTTGGTTTGCAGGTCGGTATCGAGGCTGGTCACCTCTTTGGCGACGGCTTCGACGGCCTGATGCACATCGCTGAAATCGGCGGTCGATTGCTGTTTGTGACTGGTGAAAATGGCGCTGATCCGTTCCAGCAGGCCCGGGCCTTTCTCCTGCTCATCTTCAAACTCGATGACGGTTTCGAGGGCTTCGGTAAACAGGCATTCCGGATGGTATTTGCGGTCGGCCAGCGGGTTGACCGCGGCCTTGCTGCAGAACTGCAGCATTTCAGTGCCAAGGCTTGCCGGGCTGTCTGTCACGGCCAGCCCCATCATGTAGGCCCCTTTTTCGTTCAGGTTGGGGTGGATCTCGATGGAGGTGTAGACCTTCTGGCGCTTCTTGTTCAGCGCGATCAGCTCCGGCGTCGGGTCAATCTGGACGAACAGGGCCAGCCGCTGTTCCCCTTCGATGGTGACCTCTTCGGTCTTGGCGGCGGTGATGTCGCCGTACATCTTGAACAAGCCGTTGGGGTCGAGGCCCCGGATATGCTCCATATTGACCCGTGCGCCATAGGTGGCCTGGTTGTAGCGCTGGGCCATCTGCTCAATCCATTCGCGGGTGATGGCGCGACCGTCGGTGGTGCCCCCCTCAACCGCAACACGGAAGAATTTGGACTTAGGCATGTGCTGGGATCCCTTTGGTAATTGGGTAGTGATGTCGCGGTTATGGTCTGGGTGAGCGGCGGGATCGTGCAATCCGGGGCCAGTGTGTGGTGGCGCTACACACTGGCAGTGGGGCGTTTGGGGTAGTAGCGGCTGGGTAGACTGGCGCCATGACAACAGCACCCATCATCTTTCCCCATCTCGACCCCAGACGGCAGGCCATGTACCTGTTCTTTCAGGGGTACCCGCTGCGCGCCATTGCCGAATTGCTGCAAACGCCGGAGGGTACCGTCTCGACCTGGAAGAAACGCGACGGCTGGGAGGACATCAAACCGATAGACCGGGTGGATAGCGCCATCGAGGCGCGCATGATCCAGCTGGTGATGAAGGAGACCAAGAGCGGCGGCGACTTCAAGGAGATTGATCTGCTGGGCCGCCAGCTTGAGCGTATCGCCCGGGTCAACAAGTACAGCAACGGCGGCAACGAGGCCGACCTCAACCCCAAGGTGGCCAACCGCAACAAGGGGCCGAAGAAGGCCCCCGAGCGCAACGTGGTGGAGCCCGAGCAGCAAGAACGGCTCATCAAGCGGTTTGAGTCGACCATGTTCGATTACCAGCGGGTCTGGTATCAGGCCGGGCAGGAGTACCGGATCCGCGACCTGCTCAAGTCGCGCCAGATCGGGGCGACTTACTTCTTTGCCTTCGAGGCCTTCATTGATGCCCTGGTGACCGGGCGCAACCAGATTTTCCTGTCGGCCAGCAAGGCGCAGGCCCACATGTTCAAGCAGTACATCATCCAGTTCGCCAAGGAGGAGGGGGTTGAGCTCAAAGGTGACCCCATGGTGCTGCCGAACGGGGCGCACCTTTATTTCCTTGGTACCAACGCCCGCACCGCCCAGAGTTACCACGGCAACATCTACATGGATGAGTATTTCTGGATCCACGGCTTTCTGGAGTTTCGCAAGGTGGCCTCCGGCATGGCGATGCACAAGAAGTGGCGCCAGACCTACATCTCCACCCCCTCCAGCCTTTCCCATCCTGCTTATGGATTCTGGTCTGGTGCCAACTTTAACCGCGGCAAGGCCAAGGCCGACCGGGTCGAGATTGACCTGAGCCACGCCAATTTGTCTGCCGGCAAGCTGTGCGCCGATGGGCAATGGCGGCAGATCGTGACCGTGGAAGATGCGGTGCGCGGCGGCTGCAACCTGTTCGACCTGGATCAACTGCGCAGTGAGTATTCCGAGGATGAATACCGCAACCTGCTGATGTGCGAGTTCATGGATGACACCGAGAGCCTGTTTCCGTTGGCGACGCTGCAGCGCTGCATGGTCGACAGCTGGCTGGTGTGGGAGGACTACAAGCCTCACACCTTGCGGCCGCTGGCCAACCGGGCTGTGTGGATAGGCTATGACCCAGCCAAAGGTGGCAAAGGTGACAGCGCCGGCTGCGCTGTGTTGGCCCCGCCACTGGTGCCCGGCGGCAAGTTTCGGGTGTTGGAGCGCCACCGCTGGCAGGGGATGGACTTTGACGCCCAGGCCAAATCCATTCGCGCCATCTGCGATCGCTACAACGTCGCCTATATCGGCATCGATACCACCGGGATTGGGGAGGGGGTTTATCAGCTGGTGAAGCAGTTTTACCCGGCAGTCACCGCCATTCAGTACAACCCCAACGTGAAGATGCGGATGGTGATGAAGGCACAGGATGTGATGAACAAGGGGCGGCTGGAGTTCGACAGCGGCTGGACCGACTTGGCCCAGGCGTTTATGAGCATTCGCCGCGCCGTGACCCAAAGCGGCAAGCTGCCCACCTTCGAGGCCAGCAGATCTGATGAGACCAGCCACGCCGATATTGCCTGGGCAACCATGCAAGCCCTGTTACACGAACCCCTTGAGGGGCAGACCGGCACCAATTCCGGCTTTATGGAGATTTACTGATGAGTGAGCAGATCAACTCACCTGCCGGTGTGCAGGCGTTTACGTTTGGCGAGGCTATCCCGGTGTTGTCCCAGCGGGAGGTATTCGATTACCTCGAGTCGATGCACAACGGCCGCTGGTATGAGCATCCCCTGAGCCTGCACGGGCTGGCGCGGGTCTATCGGGCGGCGGTGCATCACGCCTCGGCCATCCAGGTGAAGCGCAATATCTTGCGCGGCTGTTTCATCCCTCATCCGAAACTGAGCCTGGCCGCCTTTACCGGGTTGGTGATGGACTATGAGATCTTCGGCAACGCTCACCTGCAGCGGGTGCGCAACCTGCTGGGGGGCACGCTGCGCTATGACCAGATGCCGGCCAAGTACACTCGCCGATCCCTCGACCTAGATCGCTACTGGTGGGTGCCAAGGCCTGGGGATGAGGTGGAGTTGCCTGCCGGTGATGTGGGGCATGTGATGGAGGCGGACGTTAATCAGGAGATTTACGGCATCCCCGACTATGTGGCCAGCCTGAACTCGGCGCTGCTTAACGAGTCGGCCACGCTGTTTCGCCGTCGCTACTACGAGAACGGCAGCCATGCGGGGTTTATTCTGCACATCAGCGATGCCCTGCAGAACGAGGGCGATATCACCGCGCTCAAGACGGCGCTGAAAAACAGCAAGGGACCCGGCAACTTTCGCAACCTGCTGCTCTACACCCCGGGTGGCAAGGCGGATTCGGTGAAGCTGATCCCGGTGGCCGAGATTGCGGCCAAGGATGATTTCCTGTCTATCAAGGGGGTGAGCCGGGATGACCAGCTGGCGGCCCATCGTGTACCACCTCAACTGATGGGGGTGGTACCGAACAATACGGGCGGGTTTGGGGATGTGACCAAGGCGGCCCAGGTGTTTGACGTCAACGAGATCGACAGCATGAAGGCGAACTTTGCGCAGTTCAACGAGTGGGCAGGGGAGGAGATAATCCGATTCACCTCCTATCGACTGTCAGATCTGACAGTGCAAAGCTGAAAACCTTGGCTATCTTCAAATTGGAATTCCTCCAAATTCCTCCATGATTTAATTCAAAGCCCCCTACCCAGGGGGCTTTGTTTTGGCTGAGC
>NZ_JAAKVR010000037.1:0-1749 GCF_049175755.1 Aeromonas sp. 600282
ATTCATGACTGGGGTGAAGTCGTAACAAGGTAACCCTAGGGGAACCTGGGGTTGGATCACCTCCTTACCTTAAGATGACGAAGTTGTTGAGTGTTCACACAGATTGCCTTGATTCAAAGTAGTTAGAGCAAAGACCTGATGCAGTGATGCATCAGCTTCTGTTGTCCAGCCCTCGGGATGGATGAGAGAAAACCTCCTCTGCCGGATAACGGGATGTGAATAGCAGTTTACTGCTACCTGTTGTCTCAGTGCGCAAGCACTGCAAAGCAGACCCGGGGTCCCCTTCGTCTAGAGGCCTAGGACACCGCCCTTTCACGGCGGTAACAGGGGTTCGAATCCCCTAGGGGACGCCACTTCTCTTCTTGCTAACAAGAATGCAGAGTTAAGAAACTGATTCTTAACTCTGTTTTCTTCGGCCTTGAGCCGTTGCAAACATGCTCTTTAACAATCTGGAAAGCTGATTTAAAAAGTAGTTCTCAAACATTTGTTACAAGTGCTTTGGAAACTTCTTGGCGAAAACCAAATTTTATTTGGTCCTTGTTGTACAACAACAAGCAAGCGTTGTTTCGACGACACTTCTTGGGGTTGTATGGTTAAGTGACTAAGCGTACATGGTGGATGCCTTGGCAGTCAGAGGCGATGAAGGACGTACTAACCTGCGATAAGCTGTGAGAAGTCGGTAAGAGACGCTATTACTCACAGATTTCCGAATGGGGAAACCCACCCGAGATAACTCGGGTATCTGTTACTGAATACATAGGTAACAGAGGCGAACCGGGAGAACTGAAACATCTAAGTACCCCGAGGAAAAGAAATCAACCGAGATTCCCTCAGTAGCGGCGAGCGAACGGGGATTAGCCCTTAAGCATCTTGGAAGTTAGTGGAACGGTCCTGGAAAGGCCGGCGATACAGGGTGATAGCCCCGTACACGAAAACAACCTTGATGTGAAATCGAGTAGGGCGGGACACGTGACATCCTGTCTGAATATGGGGGGACCATCCTCCAAGGCTAAATACTCCTGACTGACCGATAGTGAACCAGTACCGTGAGGGAAAGGCGAAAAGAACCCCTGTGAGGGGAGTGAAATAGAACCTGAAACCGTGTACGTACAAGCAGTGGGAGCCCTTCGGGGTGACTGCGTACCTTTTGTATAATGGGTCAGCGACTTACATTTTGTAGCGAGGTTAACCGTATAGGGGAGCCGTAGGGAAACCGAGTCTTAACTGGGCGTCTAGTTGCAAGGTGTAGACCCGAAACCGGGTGATCTAGCCATGGGCAGGTTGAAGGTTGAGTAACATCAACTGGAGGACCGAACCCACTAACGTTGCAAAGTTAGGGGATGACCTGTGGCTGGGGGTGAAAGGCCAATCAAACTCGGAGATAGCTGGTTCTCCCCGAAAGCTATTTAGGTAGCGCCTCGGACGAATACTACTGGGGGTAGAGCACTGTTTGGGCTAGGGGGTCATCCCGACTTACCAACCCCATGCAAACTCCGAATACCAGTAAGTAATATCCGGGAGACACACGGCGGGTGCTAACGTCCGTCGTGAAGAGGGAAACAACCCAGACCGCCGGCTAAGGTCCCAAAGTTCTGGTTAAGTGGGAAACGATGTGGGAAGGCTCAGACAGCTAGGATGTTGGCTTAGAAGCAGCCATCATTTAAAGAAAGCGTAATAGCTCACTAGTCGAGTCGGCCTGCGCGGAAGATGTAACGGGGCTCAAACCAGGCACCGAAGCCGCGGATTCAC
>NZ_JAAKVR010000039.1:0-1181 GCF_049175755.1 Aeromonas sp. 600282
GAGGTGTTCAATGACAAGATTACGTCGCTCATTTACTGCCGAATTCAAACTCGAAGCCGCATCCCTGGTGCTCGACCAGGGATATTCTGTCCCCGAAGCAAGCCGTTCACTGGATGTCGGTGAAACAGTGCTCCGCCGCTGGGTTCAGCAGCTTCAATCCGAACGCTGTGGCACAACCCCAATCAGCAAAGCGCTGACTCCGGAGCAGCAGAAAATCCAGGAGCTGGAAGCCCGTATCAACCGGCTCGAACGTGAAAAGGACATACTAAAAAAGGCTACTGCTCTCTTGATGGCGGACGAGTTCACACGTACGCGCTGATAGACCGATTAAGGGAGCAAGCCCCCATCACTCTGGTCTGCTGCGCTTTCGATGTTCCCACCTCCTGCTTTTACGACTATCTGACTCGCAGGCGGACGATTAACCGTGAGCGTATGCAGCAGCGCTCTGAGTTGCGCAGGTTGTTCAAAGAAAGCCGGAACTCAGCGGGCAGCCGCGCCTTGATGTCGATGATGCGAGAGTTGGGGTATCAGATTGGCCGATTCAAAGTACGTAACCTGATGAAGGAAGCCGGGCTGGTATCCAAACAGCCGGGCGCACACCGCTATAAGGTGGCACAGTCTGAACGACCGGATATCCCCAATCTGCTGGCCCGAGAATTTGATGTCCGGCAACCTAATCAGGTGTGGTGTGGCGATATCACCTACGTCTGGGCAGGTGGTCGTTGGCATTACCTGGCAGCGGTGCTTGACCTGCATACCCGGCGGGTTGTGGGGTGGGCGATATCTGAGAAGCCTGATGCAGAGCTGGCCATCAAAGCACTTGAGATGGCGTATCAGCAACGAGGTTGTCCGTCAGGCGTGCTATTTCACTCTGACCAGGGCAGCCAATATGGCAGCCGGGCATTTCGGCAACGACTGTGGCGCTATCGCATGACCCAGAGCATGAGTCGTCGTGGTAACTGCTGGGATAACGCCCCGATGGAGCGATTGTTCAGAAGCCTGAAGTCAGAGTGGCTCCCGGCTATGGGATACATGAGCGTGCGGGAGGCAAAGCGGGATATCAGTTATTACCTGATGGATTACTACAACTGGCGGCGTCCACATCACCACAATAATGGGATACCGCCAGCAAAAGCCGAAGATCGGCCTAACCAAGTGTCCGGATTTAGTTGACCACTACA
>NZ_JAAKVR010000040.1:0-1088 GCF_049175755.1 Aeromonas sp. 600282
TTGATGCGCTTCTTCGTGTCGACCAGGTCTTTGGCGGTGATGCGGCTCTGGCCGCTGGCTGCCTTGAGGGGGGCGGTCAGCTTGTCGATCCCGTTAAGCAGGATTTGCAGTTTGAGTGGGTTCATTGTTGCTCTGCCCCGTTGATGCGGTTGTGAGTCTCAACGAGGCGTTGGTGCCAGCCCATCAGCTCGCTGATCTCCATGACCGCCATCTCGGACGGCGGCCAGTGGGCGATGATGGCCAGATCGGCCATCACCTCGTCTACGCAATGAGGTAGGCCATTCTCTTCGGTACCAAAAAAGCGCTTACCTCGCTGCCCAGCTGCATCAGGTCAGCCGGATCCATGTTGCCGATCTCGGCTTCGGTCAACATAGGGGTGGTGATGCGGGGCAGCAGTTTGGTGAGGGCGTTGACGTCCATCTGCACCACATCGGTCATATTGAGGCCGCGCATTTCGCCCGCCTTGGGTTTGCGCAGCTGGATCTCGGTGAGTGTGGTGTCGCCGCGCTGGATGGCTTGGTCGAGGGTAACGGTTTTGTTTTCCATGGTGTCGGTTCCTGGTGATGTGGTGAGGGCGGCACTTATTGGTTGGATAAGGACCGCCCATTGGATGAGGGAAGGGGTTAGAGGCCGATGGCTTTGCGGTGTTCGGCCATGCGGTCGATGCCATCGGGGCCGATCTCAATCATGTTGATGAGGTCGATTTGATGGATCACCTGACCGTTGATGGTCTCCTTGTAGTAGGTGTTGACCATGCCGACCTTTGCCTGGGAGTTGTCACCGGCCTTGAGGGTGCCGCGGTCGAGCTCCTTGAAGCGGCCACGGCAGATGATCTCGACGGGTACCACTTCGGCGGTGTCGTCGCCCTGCACCGAGCCGGCAAAGCGCACCATGGTGCCGTCGGCCTTGGGTTCCCCCATGCAGCGCAGCAGGGGCTCGCCATAGCCGCCGAAGGTGAACGAGACATCGAGGGCGCTGTCATCGAATCCCATGTCGATGTTGACGGCGCCGCCCATGCCGCCGCCGCGATAGGCTTCAAACTTGCGGGTCAATTTGGCCGGGGTGAAATCTTCCGCTTCACCCACCCA
>NZ_JAAKVR010000041.1:0-794 GCF_049175755.1 Aeromonas sp. 600282
AACCTGAAACGCTCGCTGCAAACCATCTATGACACCGTCAACACCATCGTTATCGCCGTGCGTGTGGCCAAAGGCGCGGATGCGGCAGCGCTGACAAGCAACATCATCGGCACCATCAAGCCCGATGGTAGCTATACCGGCCTCAAGGCGCTGGAGCGGGCCACCCCGGCCACCGGCGTCAAGCCGCGCATCCTCTGCGTGCCGGACAACTGCACCCTGCCGGTATCCACTGCGCTGGCGGGCATGGCCAAGAAGCTGCGCGCCTTTGCCTACGTGCCGACCATCGCCGAGACCGTCGAAGCCGCGCTGGCCTACCGTGAAAACTTCTCCAGCCGTGAGCTGATGCTGGTGCATGCCGACTGGACCGCGTGGGACGTTGCCACCAATGCCAGCATCAAGCTCGATGCCTGCCTCAAGGCTGCCGCCATGCGGGCACTGATCGACAAAGAGATTGGCTGGCACAAGACCCTGTCGAACGTCGGAGTGACCGGGGTCGATGGCATGACCAAAAACCTGTTCTGGGATCTGCAAGACCCCGACACCGAGGTCGGCCTGCTCAACGCCAACGAAGTCACCGCCCTGATCCGCTCTGACGGCTTTCGCTACTGGGGCAACCGCACTTGCTCAGATGATCCCCTGTTCGCCTTCGAGAACTACACCCGCACCGCCCAGATCCTGGCTGACACCATGGCCGAGGCGCACATGTGGGCCAACGATAAGCCGCTGCACCCTTCCCTGGTCAAAGACATCGTCGAAGGGATCAAGGCCAAGGGCCGCGAGCTGGTGAACGGCGG
>NZ_JAAKVR010000042.1:0-632 GCF_049175755.1 Aeromonas sp. 600282
CAACTGCCTCAACTGCCTCAACTGCCTCAACTGCCTCAACTGCCTCAACTGCCTCAACTGCCTCAACTGCCTCAACTCATCATTCACCTATATGTTCTTCTATAGAAGTAAGCGCTGTTCCCAAACCACTGCTGAGTGGTGAATGGTTAATGGTTGGATCACTTGGCGTGAACATCGTCAGCCAGCTGATATCGCCCTACATATACCCATTTGCCCAATTGCGGACGTTTTCCCTTGTAGGGTCTCAGTCGCAAGTCCATCTTGGCCTCCTTGTTTTCGGCCATTCTAGCAATCTGGAACCAGTTTCTGTGGATAAGTTTGTATAAAAGCTGTGTCTGGATATGAATAACTAAAAAAGTGCGGTTTTTTGCAATTTTATTGCAGATAAGGGGTTGCCAGAAAGAATCTGTTCCCTATAATGCGCCTCCATCGACACGGCAAGCGGCAACGCAAACAACCTCGTCGGTAACCTCGAAAAGCCTTTGAAAATAAGGCTTGACTCGAGAAGGCGGTTGAGTAGAATTCCACTCCCGCAGCAACACACTGTTGCGTCGCTCTTTAACAATTTGAATCAAGCAATCTGTGTGGGCACTCACAGCATCGAACATCAAAAACAATTTTTGATTTTCAAT